>DHWI01000215.1:0-5287 GCA_002413095.1 Thermoleophilia bacterium UBA5186 | reverse complement strand
CCGATGCCGTCGCGGCCGGTCGTCGCGCCGTAGAGGATGACGACGTTCCCCGTCCCGCTCGCGCGTGCGCGCGTCAGCCGGTCCGTATCGACGAGCCCGACGCACATCGCGTTGACGAGGCAGTTGTCCGCGTACGCCTCGTCGAAGACCGCTTCCCCGCCGACGGTCGCCACGCCGACGCAGTTGCCGTAGTGCCCGATCCCCGCGACGGCGCGGTCGAACTGCCAGCCTGGCTCGCCGAACCGGAGCCCGTCGAGCAGCGCGATCGGCCGCGCGCCCATCGCGACGATGTCGCGGAGGATCCCGCCGACGCCCGTCGCCGCGCCCTGGAAAGGCTCGACCGCGGAGGGATGGTTGTGGCTCTCGACCTTGAACGCGACGGCCTCACCGTCGCCGAGGTCGAGCACGCCCGCGTTCTCGCCCGGCCCTTGGAGGACGCGCTCGCCCGCGGAAGGCAGGCGCTTCAGGAGCAGCGCCGAGTGCTTGTAGCCGCAGTGCTCCGACCAGAGGAGCGAGAAGACGGCGAGCTCGAAATGGTTCGGGTCGCGGCCGAGCAGCTCCTGGATTCGCTCCAGCTCCCCGTCGGTCAGCCCGAGGGCGCGGTGGAGCGGCTGCTCGGCGACCGAAGCCAAGGGTCGAGTGTATCGACGGCACTTGACGCCGCCAGGCTGCGAGACTGCCCGGCCGTGACGCGCCTTCGCGAGGCTCCTCCCTGGGTCGTCCTGACCGCGCTCGTCGCGCTCTCGACCGTGCTCCGGATCTGGGGCGGAACGCTGATTCCGGCGCCCTGGTACACGCCCGACGAGATGATCTACGGGCTGCTCGGCCGGAGCCTCTGGACGACCGGCCACCTCGACGTCCTCGGCGACCGCAGCCCGTTCTACGGGCTCGTCTATCCGGCCTTCGTCGGGCCGCTGCTCAGCCTGCACGACGCACGGCTCGGCTACGAGCTCCTCAAAGGGTGCCAGGCACTGGTCATGTCCCTGACGGCCGTGCCGGTCTACCTCTGGAGCCGGAAGCTGATGCGGCCTGGCTGGGCGCTCGCCGCCGCCGCGCTGAGCCTCGCCGTGCCGGGGCTCGCGTTCAGCGGCTTCGTGATGACGGAGGTCGCGTTCTACCCGGTGCTCGTGCTCGCAGCTTGGGCGCTCGCGTCCGCCCTCGCGCGCCCGACGGGACGCAGCCAGGCGCTCCTGGCCGGCGCGATCGTGCTCGCCGTCCTCACGCGCTTGCAGGCGATCGTGCTCGTGCCCACGTTCGTGCTCGCGCTCGTGCTCGTGGCGCTCTTCACGCGCAGCTTCGCGCCGGTGCGCCGTCTCTCGCCTCTCTTGCTCGCAATCGGAGTCGGCGCGGTCGCCGTCAAGCTCCTCGGCGGGAGCCAGCTCCTCGGCGCCTACGGGACTGTGGGCCGGCAGTCGTACAACGCGGCCGACATCGTCTCGTTCGCGCTCTACCACGCCGCCGACGTCCTGATCGTTCTCGGCGTGATTCCGGTCGTCGCCCTCGTTCTCGCCGCGATTCCGTCGTTCGCCGGACGGGAGCCCTCAACGGAGGTCCGCGCCTACGTCGCCGTCGCGATCGCGCTCTTCCTCGGTCTCGTCGGGCAGGTCGGGCTGTTTGCCTCGCAATACACGGGCCGGCTCGCCGAGCGGAATCTGCTCCCGATCTTCCCGATCCTGCTGATCGGCTTCGCGCTCTGGCTCGACCGCGGCGCGCCGAGGCCGAGGCTCGCGACTGCGCTGGCGGCGATCGGAGCGGTGATCGTCGTCGCCACGCTCCCGCCGGGACGCTTCGTCGTCGAGGCGGCGATCCCGGACTCGTACGGCATCGTCCCGCTCTACCGGATCAAGGCGGACCTCCCGTCGCTCGACCTGGGCCTCGTCCTCTTCGTGGGAGCTCTCGCCGCAGCACTCCTGATCGTCGTCGTCCCTCGCCGCGCGCTGATCGTCCTGCCGCTCGTCGTCGGCGCGTACCTCGCGGTCGCCTCGGTCGTCGTCACCCGCACCGTCGCCCATCAGGCGCGGGCCTTCTGGCCGTTCATGGTCGGGGACGACCTGCGCTGGATCGACCGGCGCGCCGACGGACCTGTGACGTATCTCTACGCGGGGGACCCCCTCTGGAATCGCGCCTGGTACAACGTGTTCTGGAACCGCCGGATCGACCGCGTCTACACGCTTGGGACGCAGAAGCGGATCCAGGGGCCCCTGCCGCAGCGGACGATCCACCTCCCCGCGAGCGGCCGCATCGACGCGCCGTCGACGCAGTACGTCGTTGCGCCGTGGTACTACACGCTCGACGGGACGCGTCTGAAAGGCGAGCCCCAGGCCGAGCTCGCGCTGTGGAAGGTTCGCCCGCCGCTCCGTGTATCGACGCAGACGCTCGGCGTGCTCCCGAGCGGCGCGCTGCCGAACGAGGCGGAGCTGCGCGTCTTCGGCTGCCGCGGCGGCCGGTTCCGGCTGACGCTCAACTCGTCCGGCGACCGCGCGGTGACGATCCGGCGTGACGACCTGCCGTACGGCACGGCCGCGCTGCGCGGGGCGATGACGTGGAGGAGATCGATCCCGGCCGCGCCCGCGGAAGGCGGGATGTGCACGCTCCAGGTCTCGGTGCCCGGCGGGATCTTCGCGAGCCGCTTCGACTTCGTCCGGAACGCGCGCGGATGACCCGTCGTTGACCTAGCCATGGCCCGCCGGCACCTGCTGATGCTGCTCGCGCTCGCATCGATCTGGGGCGCGTCGTTCATGTTCATCAAGGTCGGCGTGCGCGGCGGGCTCGCGCCGTCGACGCTCGTCCTCCTTCGGCTCGCGCTCGGCGCGCTCACGCTCGCGCCGATCGTGCTCCTCCGCGTCGGCACGGAGAACGCGTGGCGGCAGCTCCGGTCGGCCGCAGGGCCGCTCTTCGTCACCGGCGCGGTCAACTCCGCGATCCCGATCTGGTCGCTCTCTTGGGCGGAGACGCGCATCGACTCGGGGCTCGCGGCCGTGATCCAGGCCTCGGCTCCGCTGTTCACCGCGGTGCTCGCGCTCGCGTTCGTGCGCTCGGAGCGCGTACGCGGCGCGCGCCTCGGCGGCCTGCTCGTCGGGTTCGCGGGCGTCACGCTCCTCGTTGGCGTGCAGCCGCACGGGAAGGTGACGGCGGGGCTCGCCGTCGTCTTCTCGGCGCTCTGCTACGCGATCGCCGCCCTGTACACCGCGCGTGCGCTGCGCCACGTCTCGCCGCTCGTCACCGCGCTCGGGGCCCTGACCGCTGCGTCGCTCCTGATGCTCCCAGGCGGCGTCGCGCAATGGCCGACCGACGTGCCCAGCGCGAAGGTGCTCGCGTCGGTGCTCGTCCTCGGCGTGGTCGGGACGGGCTTCGCGTACGTCCTCTACTACGGCCTGCTCGCCGGTCCGGGCGCCTCGTACTCCATCCTCGTCACGTATCTCGTGCCGGCGATCGCGCTCGGCTACGGCGTCCTGCTGCTCGGGGAGCCGCTGACCGTCGCCGCGGTCGCGGGCCTAGCGCTGGTGCTGCTCGGCGTGGCCCTCGGCACGGGCACCGTTCGGCTCCGCCGGCAGCGCGTCGCGGCGACGGAAACGCCAGCATGACGCGCGGCTACGTCCCGCTCATGCTCCTCATCGCACTGATCTGGGGCGCCTCCTACCTGTTCATCAAGGTCGCGGTGGAGGAGATGTCTCCTGCGGTCATGGTCCTGCTGCGGCTCGTGCTCGCGTCTGCGGTTCTCGTCGGCTACCTGGGCACGCGCGAGGGATACGCCCAGACCGGGCGGGCGCTCCGCGCGACGTGGCGGGACGGCCTGATGCTGGGGACGATCAACGCCGCGATCCCGTTCACGCTGATCGCCTGGGGCGAGCAGCACGTCGACTCCGGCGTCGCGGCGATCGCCAACGCGACGGTTCCGCTCTTCACGGTGCTGCTCGCGATCCGCTTCCTCCCGAGCGAGCGCGCGACCGGCTGGCGCCTCGCGGGAATCGCGCTCGGCCTCGTCGGCGTCGGCGTGCTCGCCGGCTTGAACCCGCGCGGCGGCTGGTGGGCGGTGGCGGGGACGCTCGCGGTCGTCGTCGCCTCGATCTCCTACGCAGGCGGCGGCCTCTTCGTCCAGCGCCGGCTCGACTGGGTCTCGACCCCCATCCTCGCGACCGCCTCGATGCTCGGGGCCTCGGTGATCCTGCTTCCGCTCGCGCTTGCGAGCCTTCCGAGCCACGTGCCGAGCTGGAAGGCGCTCGGCTCGGTCGCCGCGCTCGGGATCGCCGGCACCGGCTTCGCGCAGGTCGTGTACTACAGGCTCGTGCGGAATTACGGCTCCTCACGCTCGAGCCTCGTCACGTATCTGCTGCCCCCGACGGCGCTGATCTACGGCGTGCTCCTGCTCGGGGAGCCGCTCACGCTCCCGGAGCTCGCGGGCCTCGGCCTGATCCTCGCGGGCGTCGCGTTCGGCTCGGGCCTCCTCGGCCGCACGCCGCCGGCATGAGCGAGATCCGGATCCGGCGCGCGGAACCCGGCGACGTCGACTTCCTCGTCGAGCTCACGAACCACGAGGACGTCGAGCCGTTCATGAGCGCNNGGACGGCTCGCGGGCGCGATGGGCTTTCGGCTCGAGAACGAGCGCAGCCGGATCGCGCATCTCGGCGGGCTCGCGGTGCACCCGGACTTCCGCGGCGGCCACATCTCGGACGAGGCCGCCCGCCAGTTCCAGCGGCACCTGATCTTCGATCTCGGCTACCACCGGCTGCAGCTCGAGATCTACGGCTTCAACGAGCGCGCCATGCGCCACGCGGAGCGCGTCGGCTTCGTGCGCGAGGGCGTTCGCCGCAAGGCGTACCAGCGGCACGGCGAGTGGGTCGACGGCGTCCTCTTCGGGCTCGTCCGCGAGGATCTCGAGCCGGAGACCGCTTGACCGGTCCCGTGGCCTGAACCACACTTTGCGCCAATCGACTCGGGGGGAGAGATCTATGCGGCTACGACTGTTGCTTCTGTCGATCTGCGCTGCGCTCGCGCTGCCCGTTGCGGCGATCGCGGCTCCGCCACCCGCCACGCTGACGGGTGAGCACTTTACGGGCACGTTCAGCGAGTCGGTCGGAAACTGCGACACGCTGCCGAATCCCGAAATCCACTACCACGTCAGCGGGATCGCGACGGGGCCGTATTCCGGCACCTTCAACGAGACCGGGACGATCGTGCTGGTGCCCGCTTCTACCGTGACCGCCGCGCCGGTGATCGACGTCGACGTGCACTTCACGATCGATTCCGCTGCGGGCCAGGTCGACGGCGAGAAGCACTTCGTCGCGAC
>DHWI01000199.1:5853-10332 GCA_002413095.1 Thermoleophilia bacterium UBA5186 | reverse complement strand
TACGGCTACGCACCCGCGGTGAATGCGCTCGGGATCGAGAAGATCTACCCGACGTGGATCGACCCGAAGCTCGTCCCCCTCGCCAAGAAGCTGGCGACGTACAACCAGGCGGCGGCAAAGAAGGCCTTCACCGACGCCGGCTTCACCTACAAGAGCGGCAACCTCTACGACCCGAAGGGCGACCGCGTCAGCTTCCAGATCCACGTGATCGGCGGCTGGTCCGACTGGGTTGCCTCGCTCCAGATCATCGCGAGGAACCTGCAGGACGTCGGCATCGACGCATCGGTGAAGCTCGAGCCCGACTGGGGCGCATGGCAGCCGAACGCGATGAGCACGAAGTTCACGACGCTGCTCTGGAACTTCGGCGGGAACGACATCACGCCGTACGCGTACTTCTTCTCGCACTACGACCCCTCGACGAACCTCGGTCCGGGCGTCGACGCCTCGGCGACAGGCAACTGGGAGCACTACCAGCAGTCCGACGGCGCAGCGCTCCTCAAGCAGTTCAAGGGGACGCTGAACACCGGGAAGCAGAAGCAGATCGCCCACAAGCTGCAGAAGATCTGGCTCGACAATCTGCCCGCCGTGCCGCTCTTCGTCGGCCCGCGCTGGTCGACCTACAGCACCAGGTACTGGACCGGCTTCCCAACCTATAAGAACGCCTACGTCGACCCGATCTTCAACACGGGGAACCAGGTCGAGAAGATCCTGCTCTCGCTCCGACCCTCCCGGGGCTAGCGGAGCCTGACCTCGTTGGACCCGGTGGGCAACGTGAGACACTGCCCACCGGGTCGCCCCCCGGCATGAAGGAAGGAGCGGACGCGTGCGGTTCATCCTCCGTCGGCTGACGTTCTACGGCATTGCATTCTGGGCGGCGCTGACGATCAACTTCGCGCTCCCGCGGCTGATGCCCGGGTCTCCGCTCGACGGCTTGCTCCTCCGCTACCAGGACGTCATCCGAGCGAACCCGTCGATTCTCCCGACTCTCAAGGCGCAGCTCGGAAGCAAGGACGAGCCGGTCTGGCAGGCGTACCCGCACTACATCGGGAACGTCTTCACCGGCGACTTCGGCTTCTCGACCGCGAAGGGTGTGCCGGTCAGCGACGTCATCGCCCAGACCCTCCCGTGGTCGATCTTCCTGGTCGGTGTCGGCTTCCTCCTCTCCTTCGCGCTCGGCACGACGCTAGGGATGTTCGCCGCCTGGCGTCGCGGCGGCTTCACTGACAACGTCCTGACGCCGCTGATGATGGCGCTGCAGTCGTTCCCGGCCTTCTTCCTCTCGCTGCTCGCCGTGTACTTCCTCGGGCTCAGGCTGGGCTGGTTCCCGATCCAGCACGCGTATTCGAACGAAACCAACGTCGGACTCACCTGGCACTTCCTCGGCGACGCGTTCCGGCACGCGCAGCTGCCGATTCTGATCATCGTCGCGATCAGTGCGGGCGGCTGGCTGCTTGGGATGCGCAACGTGATGATCAATACCGTCGCCGAGGACTACATCAGCCTCGCCCAGGCCAAGGGCCTCCGAGACCGGCGCGTGATGACGCGGTATGCGGCGCGGAACGCGATCTTGCCGCCGCTGACCGGCTTTGCCTCTTTCTTCGCGAGCGCGGTCGGCGGCCTGATCCTCATCGAGGTCGTCTTCAGCTACCCGGGCGTCGGCCTGACCATCCAGCAGGCGGCGCTCGGCCATGACTACCCGCTCGTGCAGGCGCTCCTGCTCCTGCTCTCGCTCTGCGTCCTGCTCGCGAATCTGATCATGGATTGCGTCTACGCGGTCCTCGACCCACGGGTGCGGTCGGGTTGACCGAGTTCGCCCACACGGATGTGGCAGTCGTGGACGATCCGTCGGCAGGCGTCGAGCCGGTCGCGGGCGCAGGCAGCGCCGGCCCGCAGCGGCGGATGCCGCTCCCGGACTTCGCCCGGCTGCTGCTACGGAATCCAAAGTCGGCCTTCGGGATCGCGGTCTTTGCCGGCATCGTGCTCGTCTCGATTGCGGCGCCGCTGCTCACCCACGGCGATCCGACCGTGCCGAACGACCTCCCCGGTCAGGCACCGTCGCGCGAGCTTCCGTTCGGTTCGACCGACCAGGGCTACAACGTCTATACGCAGGTGCTCTACGGCGGGCGCCTGTCCCTGCTCGTCGCCGGCTCGGCGACGCTGATCTCGATGGCGATCGCGATCACGCTCGGCCTGGTCGCGGCCTACAGCGGCGGCTGGATCGACGACTGCATCAACCTGCTGACGAACATCTTCCTCGTCATCCCGGGACTCCCCTTGCTGATCGTGATCTCGGCGTTCCTGACGTCGACCGGCCCGGCGACGATGGCCGTGATCATCGGCCTGACGAGCTGGGCGATCGAGACGCGGATCCTGCGGGGCCAGGCGATGTCGCTGCGCAACCGCGACTTCGTCCTCGCCGCGAAGGTCGCCGGAGAGTCGACCCCGCGGATCGTCTTCGGCGAGCTGATGCCGAACATGCTCAGCCGGATCGCGGCCGGGTTCGCGTTCGTCTTCGTGCAGGCGATCTTTCTCGAGGCTGCGCTCGAGTTCCTCGGCTTCGGCGACGCAAACAAGGTCAGCTGGGGGACGATTCTCTTCTGGGCGACGAACAACTCGACGCTGCTCCAGGGCGAGTGGTGGCACTTCGTCTTCCCGGGCGCGGCGATCTCGCTGACGATTCTCGCCATCGTCTTCGTCAACTACGGCATCGACGAGCTGAGCAACCCGCGGCTGAGCTCGAAGTCGCCGCGCAAGCGCCGGCGCAGGCGCATGCTCGCGGGGATCCTGTGGCCGCGGAGCGCGGCAGCGTGAGCGCCGTGGTAGACAGGCGCACCCAAGTCATGCCAGGGGTATCGCCCCAGCCCCTCGTCGAGCTCGACGACCTCGTCGTCGATTACGGCCGTGTGCGCGCCGTCGACCACGTCTCGCTTTCGATCCGTCCGGGCGAGTTCGTCGGCCTCGCAGGCGAGTCGGGCTGCGGGAAGAGCACCGTCGCGCACGCGTTGCTGCGGATTCTGCGTCCACCGGGCGAGATCGTGAGCGGACGGATCCTCTTCAAGGGCGAGGACGCTGCGGCTCTCAGCCGTGAGCAGCTGCGGCGCTTCCGCTGGCGGAACATCTCCCTGGTGTTCCAGAGCGCGATGGACTCGCTCAACCCGGTCATGCGCGTCGGCGACCAGTTCGTCGACATGCTGCGCGCTCACGAACGGATCGACCGCTCACAGGCGCTCGCGCGCGCCGGCGAGCTGCTCGAGCTCGTCGGCATCGACCGCAACCGGATCCGGGCCTACCCGCACGAGCTGTCCGGCGGGATGCGCCAGCGCGTCGTGATCGCGATGGCGCTCGCCTTGAGCCCCGAGCTGATCGTCATGGACGAGCCGACGACTGCGCTCGACGTGGTCGTCCAGCGCGAGATCCTGCAGGAGATCGAGCAGCTGAAGCGCGAGTTTTCATTCGCGGTCCTGTTCATCACCCACGACCTCTCGCTGCTCGTCGAGTTCAGCGACCGGATCGCGATCATGTACGCGGGCGAGATCGTCGAGTCGGCACCCGCAGACGCCCTCTTCCAGCGGCCCGAACACCCCTACACGGTCGGCTTGATGAGCTCTTTCCCGCCGCTCCACGGGCCGATTGTCCGGCTGACGGGCATCCCGGGCTCGCCGCCCGATCTCGCGAAACCGCCGACGGGCTGTCGTTTCCATCCGCGCTGCCCGCATTGCACGCCCGACGCGCCGCAGCTCTATGCGCGCCAGTTGAGCGAACGGCCTGAGCTCCGTCCGATCGCACCCGACCATCTCGTCGCCTGCCACCTCGCGGAGGAGCGCCTGTGAGCAGCGCGGCGATCGAAGTGCAGGGCCTGGCGAAGCACTTCCCCCTCGGCGGCTCGCCGCTCGTGCGGCGCCGGGTCCTGCGCGCTGTCGACGACGTCTCCTTCGAGCTCCGGCCGGGGAGCGTGACCGCGCTCGTCGGCGAGAGCGGCAGCGGTAAGAGCACCGTCGCGCGCCTCATCTCCCGGCTCTACGAGCCGACGGAAGGGCGGATTCTCTTCCGCGGCGAGGACGTCAGCAAGGTCCGGGGGCGGCGCGCGCTCGTCCGCTACCGCTCGCAGGTGCAGATGATCTTCCAGGATCCTTTCGCGTCGCTGAACCCGGTCAAGCGTGTTCACCACCACGTCGCGCGGCCGCTCTTGATCCACGGCCTCGTGTCCAGGCGGGACGTGGGCGCGCGTGTGCAGGAGCTGCTCGCGTCGGTCGGGCTCGTGCCGCCGGACGAGATCGCGCAGAAGTATCCGCACCAGCTCTCCGGCGGCCAGCGGCAGCGTGTGGCGATCGCCCGGGCCCTCGCGGTCGAGCCGGCGGTGATCCTCGCCGACGAGCCGATCTCGATGCTCGACGTCTCGATCCGGCTCGGGATCCTCAATCTGATGCTCGACCTGAAGCAGGAGCGTGACATCGCCTTCCTGTACGTGACCCACGACAT
>DHWI01000199.1:3932-5738 GCA_002413095.1 Thermoleophilia bacterium UBA5186 | reverse complement strand
GCGACCGACGCCGTCCTCCAGACGCCGTTGCACCCGTACACGCGCCTGCTGCTCTCGGCTGTGCCCGATCCGGAGGCCGGGCTTCGCCAGGAGCGGCTGCCCAGTCGTGCCGCCCGCGACCTCGGCGCGTTCGGTCCAGGGACGCAGCTCGTGCCGCGCCGCCCCGGCCACTACGTCCGCGAATCCATCACCTGACCGGAAGGAACCCGATGCCCGACGATCTCGCCTCCATCTTCCCCGCAGAGTTCGTGTGGGGCGCCGCGACGGCCTCGTACCAGATCGAAGGCGCGGCGACCGAGGACGGCCGCGGCGAGAGCATCTGGGATCGCTTCTCGGCAACGCCGGGCAAGGTGCGAACGGGCGACACCGGGCTCGTCGCCTGCGACTTCTACCACCGCTATCGCGAGGACATCGCGCTCCTGCGTGAGCTCGGGCTGGACGCGTTCCGTTTCTCGATCGCGTGGCCGCGGATCCTGCCCGAGGGACGCGGTCGGGTGAACCAGGCCGGCCTCGACTTCTACGACCGGGTCGTGGACGAGCTGCTCGCGAACGACATCGAGCCTTTCGTGACGCTCTACCACTGGGATCTCCCACAAGCGCTCGAGGACCAGGGCGGCTGGGTGTCGCGCGAGACCGTCGACGCGTTCTGCGAGTACGCGCAGGTCGTCGCCGAGCGGCTCGGCGACCGCGTCGGCCGCTGGATCACGCACAACGAGCCGCGGGTCGCATCGTGGGCGGGTTACGGGAGCGGCGCGCACGCGCCGGGACGCCGCAGCAAGTCAGACGCGACGGCAGCGGCCCACCACCTTCTCCTATCGCACGGCCGAGCGGTCGAGATCCTTCGGGATGCCGCTCCGAAAGCCACGGTTGGCATCACGCTGAACCTCCACTCCGTCCAGGCCGACGGCGACGACGAATCGGCCGCCGAGGTCGCCCGCCGGATCGACGGCGGAGACAACCGCTGGTTCCTCGACCCGATCTTCCGAGGCGAGTACCCGACCGACGTGCTCGAGCTCCTCGGCGACGCTGCTCCGCCGGTCGAGGAAGGCGACCTTGCCGCCATCTCGACACCGCTCGACTTCCTCGGCGTGAACAACTACTCCCGGCTCGTCATCGGGGGAGGCGGCAAGCCGCTCCGCAACTCGAACGCGGTCTACACGGATATGGACTGGGAGGTTTACCCAGACGGTCTGTACGAAGTGCTCGTCCGGCTCCGCGACGAGTACGCGGTGCCGACGATCTACGTGACCGAGAACGGCGCCGCGTTCGGCGACATCCGTGGCCACGATGGCGAGGTTCTCGACCCCGAGCGGCAGGACTACCTCGAGGGCTACATCCGCGCTGTGGGCCGGGCGGTGCAGGCGGGCGTGCCGGTCAGCGGCTACTTCGTCTGGTCGTTCCTCGACAACTTCGAGTGGGCGCATGGCTACTCGAAGCGCTTCGGGATCGTCTACGTCGACTATCCGACGCTCGACCGAGTGCCGAAGGGAAGCTTCCACTGGTACGGCGACCTGATTCGGCGACACCGCGCGGCGGCGTCGCCCGCGGCGCAAACCGGGTAAGAAGGGAGGGTCTTATACCGCCCCCGTAGACTCCGCCAAGCGTGGCCAGTCGCGGGGGCGCTTCGGAGGACAAGCGGGCGATCATCCTCGCCGCGGCCGTGCGCGTCTTCGCGCGTGAGGGCTATCACGACGCCAGGGTCGGCGACATCGCGAAGGAGGCCGGCGTCGCCTACGGCCTTGTCTACCACTACTTCACTTCGAAGGAAGCCGTGCTCGAGGCGGTCTTCCGCGAGACGTGGGGCGC
>DHWI01000199.1:0-3841 GCA_002413095.1 Thermoleophilia bacterium UBA5186 | reverse complement strand
GCCTGGATGCTCTACGGCGCGCTCGAGGAGATCCTGACCGGCTGGGTGATGGGCCAGCTCCCCGACGGCGAGGACGATGTCGCGGAGGCGGAACGTGCCGTCGTCGCTGTCTTCAGCGGTGGGCTCCAGGCCTAGCTGGCTCACTCGGGGTGTCGCCGCGATCGGCGGCGCGAGCTTCCTCGACGACGTCGGCCAGGAGGTGCCCACCTCGCTCCTGCCTGCGTTCCTGACCTCGACGCTCGGCGCTCCCGCCGCTGCGCTCGGTGCGATCGAAGGGATTGCGAACGGCTTCTCCGGGGTCGCGCGGCTCGCGGGCGGCGCGCTCGCCGACGATCCGGCGCGCCGAGGGACGACCGCGGTGGGCGGCTACGCGGCGACGGCGGTCCTGACGTCGGTGATCGGCGTGACGACCGCCGCCTGGCAGGTCGGAGTCCTCCGCACCGCGGCCTGGACGACGCGCGGCCTGCGCAGCCCTGCGCGGGACGCGCTCCTCGCGGACGTGGTTCCGCCGGAGGCCTACGGCCGGGCCTACGGGTTCGAGCGCGCGCTGGACAACCTAGGCGCGATCGTGGGGCCGCTGCTCGCGCTTGCGCTCGTCGCGGTCGTGGGGGTGCGCACGGCGATCCTCGTCTCGGTGGTTCCGGGCCTGCTGGCAGCTCTGGCGATGCTGGCGGCAGTCCGGTCGGCGCCGAGGCTGCGCGAGCACGAGCGGCAGCCGTTCCGGATCCGGATCCGGCCGGTCGTGCACGGGAGGCTCGGCCGCCTGCTCGCCGGCGTCTCGGCGTTCGAGCTGGGGAACGTCGCCGCAACGCTCCTGATCCTGCGCGCGACGGAGCTCCTCACGCCGGACCGCGGCCACGATGCCGCGGTGAAGGTCGCCCTTCTGCTCTACGCGACGTACAACCTCACGGCGACGCTCTCCAGCGTGCCTGCGGGCCGGGCTACCGACCGCCGCGGAGGCGTGCGCGTGCTCGTCGCGGGCGTCGTGGCGTTTCTCGTCGCCTACGCAGGCTTCGCGTTCGCGGGTGCCGCTCTGCTTCCGCTCGTGGCGCTCTTCGCGCTCGCCGGCGTCGGGATCGGGCTGGCCGAGACGGCTCAACGCGCGGCGGTCGCTGCCCTGGCTCCGCCGGACCTGCGGGGCTCGGCGTTCGGAGCTCTCGCCGCGGTTCAGGCCTTCGGGAACCTCGCCGCGTCCGTGGTCGCCGGCGCTCTCTGGACGCTCGTCTCTCCGCGCGCGGCGTTCCTCTATCTGGCCGGCTGGATGGTCGTCAGCGCCGTTGCGCTCGCTAAGGCCGCGCGATGACCTCGAGCCGGCGCGCCACATGCATGTCGAGGCCGTGCTCGTCGGATGTGATGGCGAGCTCCCAGTAGAGCTCGGAGTGCTTGCACTTGAGGCTCGGCGGCGCCTCGGCCGGCACTGTGAAGTCGAAGTCGACCGGGGTTCCGGTCACGACCTCGCCCTCGTGGATGACGCCGCCCGAGTCGTAGCGGACGACCGCGTAACTCTGCGTCTGCTCGTGAAAGGTCAGCGTGAGCGTCAGCGAGCGGGAAGGCCCGCCCTCGACCACGTCGACCCGCCCGGTGACCTTGTCTCCCTGGGCGGCGCGGTCCGAGTCGAGGACGATCTCGAGCTTCACGGCAGCACCCAGACCGCGTGGTCGATACGCGGGTCGGAGCGGAGCTTGCGGGCGACGCGGGCAGAGACCCGCCAGGCGTAGGACACGCAGTCGCCCTCGTACGAATAGGGGACGTCGCGTGGGAGCTCGAAGTCGACGGTCTGGTCGCCCGCCGTCCGCTCGACCTGTCGCCAGTCCTCATAAGCATCGGCCTCACGCGTCTGGCGGATGAAAATCAGGCCGGCGCGAGTCTGGGCGGTGGCCTGGTAGTCGTAGCGCTCGACACAGACGACTCCGACTTCGAGCGGCTGGTCCTCCGGACTCCCGCTTCTAGGGACGGTTAGCGTGACCGTGAGCTTCTCGCCGCGGCGCGCGTCGTCGCGATCGACCGCGAGCGCAGCCCCCGGCATGCGGTTGGCCAGGCTCGGCGGCCGATGTTTGCGGAGCTGGGAGTAGCCCCAGAGCGCGCACATGAGCCCTATGAGGGCGAAGAAGGTGCCGCCAAGCGCCTCCTCGAGCGGGTCGAACTTGGAGCCGCGACCGCCGACCGCGACGAAGACTCCGCTGACGAACATCCCCGTGCCCACGACACCCGTGAACCATCCCCAGAGAGGGAAACCGACCTCGGTGCGCAGAGTCTGGGGCCCTGGATCGTGCCCCGGCGGGATGTGCGCGAACTTGCCGCGCTTGCTTGCGCCGATGAGTAGCGGCGTTCTCATACGAGTGCCCCCGGCCGGAATCGAACCAGCGCACGCGGTTTAGGAAGCCGCGGCCGCACCTGCGGAAGAGCCTGCTAACGAACTGATTCTACGTCGCCGCCGGAGGCCGCAGACCCCGGCGAGCCGTTCGTGCGATACGAGCTAGTCGTCGTCTTGACATTGAGCTTGCGGCTCCCTGGACCGGCGCCTCCGGACGTGCATGGCCCGGCAAGACCGGCCGCACCCGCGGGTCGAGCCAGGTGTAGAGCACGTCGACGATCAGGTTCAGGAGGAGGATCGTGATCGTCGTCCAGACGACGATGCCGAGAATCACGGGCAGATCCTGGCGCTGCAGCGCCCGAACGGCCGTGCGTCCGAGGCCCGGGAGCCCGTAGACGGTCTCCACGAAGACGGCCGCGTTCAGGGTGACGGCGATGTCCATCCCGAGCATCGTGACCACCGGCAGAAACGCGTTCCGCAAGACGTGCGACCGCAGCACCTTCCACTCGCTCATCCCTTTCGCGCGCGCGGTCCGGACGTAGTCCTCGTCCAGCACATCCAGGACGTTCGCGCGGATCATCCGCGCGTAGAGCGCCGCGAAGAGGATCGCGAACGTGATCCACGGCAGCATCAGGTGGAACGCCCACTGGATCGGACCGCCGCACGACGTCGCCGGATGCACGAAGTCGCAGTAGCCGTTGATCGGCGCTAGGTGCCACCGGTAGCCGACGAAGTACGAGAGCATCAGGCCGATCCAGATCGGGTGCGCCGAGATCCCGATCAGGACGGCGGTCATCGAGATCCTGTCGCGGAGCGAGCGGGGGCGGGTCGCCGACAGGACGCCGACGGGGATCGCGATCAGCATCCAGACGACCGCACCGCCGATGATCAGCGAGAGCGTGACCGGCGCCGCCTGCCAGACGATCGCGTTCACGTCGGCGCGCGAGTCGAACGACGACCCGAGCGAGCCGTGGCGGAGGATCCGCCCGACGAACTGCCCGTACTGCTGGTAGATCGGGCCGTCGATCACGAGCGCGCGCTTGAAGTCGTTCGACTCGAACTCGGTCCGTCGAACGAACCGCGCGTTCGACACGGGCAGGACGAAGAAGAGGACGAACGTGACCATCGTGATCGCGAAGAACACGACCCCGGCCCACGCGACCCGCCTAACGAGATACGCCCGCATCGTCCGGTCTACGGTGCCTGCCCCGGATTGGTTGTGCAACCTGCCCGTCGCAGAGCCGCGCGACCGGTAGTACAGCGGGCCACAAGCAGAGCGGGAATGCCCCCGGCATGAATCGAACATGCGCACGCGGTTTAGGAAACCACTGCTCCCCTGCGCGCCCAAGTCCAGCGCTCTGTCCTGCTTGTGCAAAAAGGAAACCTCCTGGTGTGCGACCAGGAGTTTCGAGGCGTTCCGAGGACGGCCAGGCCCGTCTCGCGGTCGAGGACGTCCGCCAAAGCCTCCCGAAAGACACGGTACGACGTGACGATCAGAAGACGGAACGGCATGGCCGACCCAACCCC
>DHWI01000137.1 GCA_002413095.1 Thermoleophilia bacterium UBA5186 | reverse complement strand
CCGCCCTTCGACTCGATCCAGCGGATCAGCTCCTCGGCGTCCTCCGTTCCCTGCTCGTACTCGATCCCGACGTAGAGGTCCTCCGTGTTCTCGCGCACGATCACGAGGTCGACGTCTTCGTACCGCGAGCGGACGCCGGGATACGTCTTGCACGGCCTGACCTGGGCGTACATGTCCAGGCTCTTCCGCAGGCCGACGTTGACCGAGCGGAAGCCGCCGCCGACCGGGGTCGTGATCGGGCCCTTCAGTGCGACGCCGGTCTCGCGGATTGCCTCCAGGACGGCCTCGGGGAGTGGATTTCCGGCGTTCTGATCCATCACCTCGGTGCCGGCGTACTGGACGTCCCAGTCGAACTCGACGCCGGTCGCCTCGAGGACCCGGCGCGTCGCTTCGGTGAGCTCGGGACCGGTGCCGTCGCCGGGGATGAGGATCACGCGATGGCTCACCGCGGCGGACGATATCGGAGGTTCGCACCGAGCCGGTCCGGGTAGGCTCACCCCCGTGAACGAGTTCAGGCCTGGGCTCGAAGGCGTCGTCGCCTTCCAGACGGAGATCGCCGAGCCCGATCGCGAGGGCGGGTCGCTTCGCTATCGCGGGGTGGACATCGAGGAGCTGGTCGGCCGCTACCCATACGAGAAGGTCTGGGGCCTGCTCGTCGACGAGAGCTTCGAGCCGGGGATGCCGGATCCAGAGCCGTTCCGGCCGGCGAACCTCACCGGGAACGCTCCGTCCGATCTGCAGTCGGCGCTCGCGCATCTGTCCGCCGATTGGGAGCTGCGCAAGCTCGTGGACATCGAGCCCGAGGACGCCCGCGACGATCTCGCCCGTCTGTCCGCGATCGCGATGTCGATCGTGGCGCAGTCCGCGCGCGTCGCCGACGGGAAGACCGATCCGGTCCCGGACGAGGACGTCGAGCAGGGCGGAATCGCAGCGGAGAAGTTCCTCCTGCGCTGGCGTGGGGAGGCGGACCCCAAGCATGTGCAGGCGATCGACACATACTGGATTTGCACCGCCGAGCACGGGCTGAACGCCTCGACGTTCACGGCCCGCATCGTCGCCTCGACAGGCGCGGACGCCGGCGCGGCCATGTCGGCCGCGGTGGGTGCCTTGTCGGGCCCGCTGCACGGTGGGGCTCCCGCGCGGATCCTGCCGATGCTCGAGGGGGCGGAAAAGCTGGGCGACCCCGCCCAGTACGTCAAGAACCTCCTCGACCGCGGCGAGCGTCTGATGGGGTTCGGACACCGCATCTACCGTGGCGACGACCCGCGGGCGACGCTTCTCAAGCGAACCGCGAAGGAGCTGGGATCGTCCCGGTATGAGGTCGCCGACGCGGTGGAGCAGGCCGCGCTCGCGGAGTTGAAGCGGCGCAAGCCCGACCGGCCGCTACCGACGAACGTCGAGTTCTGGTCGGCGGTCGTTCTCGACACCGCGGAGATCCCGCCGGACCTGACGCCGGCGATGTTCGGCTGCGCGCGGGTGGCGGGGTGGTCGGCCCACATCCTCGAGGAGCGCAAGACCGGCCGGCTCATTCGCCCCTCGGCGCAGTACGTTGGACCCGCTCCGCGCCCGGCCTCCGAGGTCGGCGCCGCGCCCGTCCCCTCGTAAGGGCGTGTGATGATCCTTTTGCGGGTCGACCGGTCGTTTCAGACGGACGCGAGGATGAACCTCGCGTCCTGGAGGTCGGCGCCGCAAGCGTCGGCTTGGAAATGAATCTCGCGGAGGCTGCCGCGCAGGCCGACGAGCTGGCGCAGCGCGGGGCTGAGCGCGAGCTCGCGGACCTTCGCCGAGAGTGGGAGGACGAGCTCGAGGCGGCGGCGCGAGGGACGGACTACCGCGAGCGGGCGGCCGCGTATCGCGGGATCGGCCAGTTCCGGTTCCGGCAGAAGCTGGAGCTGCTGCGACGCGGCCTCGAGGACGCGAGCCCGGCCTGCCGGGGCTCTGCGCTCGTCTCGCTGGAGCAACTGTCGCGTGACAGCCCGGGCGCGGTCAACTCCTCGCGCGCGCTGCTGCACACGCTCGCGACGACGGATCCAAACGAGGCGGTTCGCCGGCTCGCGGTCGTGGTGTTGAAGAACGGCTCGCCGCAGCGCGAGACGATCGTGCTCCTCAAAGGGCTCGCAGAAGACGACCGGCAGGACGAGAAGCTCCAAAGCGCGGCGCGGCAGGTGGCCGCGACGCTACAGAAGCGTCAGAACTTGCGCTAGGAACAGCCGCAGGACCCGACGCGCTCACGGCCGCACGACGGGCAGATCTTCCGGCGGTGCTTCAGCTCGAGCGCGCTCTTCTGCAGGCCCGCCTGGGTCATCAGGTAGCCGACGCCGATCGTGAGCACCGCGAGGGTGATGTGCGGATCGACGGTCATGGCTCCTCTTTTCTTGCCTGCCCAGGGTTGGTCGAAACCTTGCGCCGCCGCGCGTGCGGGTGCGCTTGGAAGTACAACTCGCGACGTCTCCGATCGGATACGTGCGTGTAGAGCTCGGTCGTCGCGAGATCCGCGTGGCCGAGCATCTCCTGCACGCTGCGGAGGTCGGCGCCGCCCTCGAGCAGGTGCGTCGCGAACGAGTGGCGCAGGAGGTGCGGGTGGACGCGCTCCGGCTCGAGACCGGCTTTCTCGGCGAGCTTGCGCAGGATGAGGAAGGCCCCGGCGCGCGTCAGCGCTCCGCCCTTGGCGTTCAGGAAGAGCTCGGGACGGTGGCGCCGGTCGAGGTAGGGGCGGCCGCGCGACGCATACCGCGTCACGGCGTCCGCGGTCTGCCGCGCGATCGGGACGATCCGCTCCTTCCCGCCCTTGCCGAGCGCGCGCACGAGTCGCTGATCCGTGTCCACGTCGCCGCGCTCGAGCCCGACGGCCTCGCTGACCCGCAGCCCCGCCCCGTAGAGCAGCTCGACGAGAGCCGCGTCTCGAAGCGACCGGGGCGTCGTCCCGTTCGCGGCCTCGATCAATCGCAGCGCTTCTCCGGGCGAGAGCGTGCGTGGAAGCTTCCGCGTCCTACGAGGCAGCTGCACTTCCGCCGCCGGGTTGTCCCCGCGCGCTCCGACCAGCACCTGGTGGCGGAAGAAGGAGCGGATCGCCGCGGTCCGGCGGGCGATCGTCGAGCCGGCAAGGCCGTCGGCGCGGAGCGAGGCCAGGTAGCGCTCCACGTCTTCGACACCCGCCCGCGCGGGCGAGTGCCCCAGCACTCGCGCGAAGCCGTCCAGGTCGCGGCGGTAGGCGTCGAGCGTGCGGGGCGCGAGCCTCGCCGCGGCGACGGCAAGGTACGCCTCGACCTCAGGATGCCGTTCGGTCTCTTGGGTGCGAGCTGTCATAGACCTTCCTGAGCCGCTTTCCGTCCACATGGCTGTAGGCCTGCGTGGTGGAGAGCGAGCTGTGCCCGAGGAGCTCCTGGATCGTCCGGAGGTCGGCTCCGCCCTCGAGCAGGTGGGTCGCGAACGCGTGCCGCAGGCGGTGCGGGTGGGGGAGCAAGCGCCGCAGCGTGGAGGTGTCGAGCCGCTTGCCCCGGACGGACAGGAAGAGCGCGTCGGCTGCACCTCGGGTGAGCTCGGTGCGCGCCTCGTGGAGGTAGCGCCCGACCCAGTGCGCCGCCTCCTCGCCGAGCGGGACCACGCGCTCCTTGCCGCCCTTGCCCCGGATCCGGACGAGCTCCTGCTCGAAGTCCACGTCCCCGAGGTCGAGGTCGACCGCCTCGCGGCTCCGCAATCCTGCCGAGTACACCAGCTCGAGCAGGGCCCGGTTCCGGAGGTTGAGCGCGCCCTCGCCTTCGGCTCCGGCGAGTGCGGTCTCGACTTCCGCTTGCTTCGGGACGTCGGGCAGCCGCCTTCGCCGCCGCGGCGCAAAGGACGCCTCGGGCACGCGCGCGGGCCCGAGCGTGAAGCGCATGAACGAGCGAACTGCGGCGAGCTTGCGTGCGATCGTGCCCGGCGAAAGCCGACGCGCGGCGCTCCTGGGGGAGGCGAGATGTGCGGCGTATTCCGAGAAGCGCCGGGTGTCGACGTCTGCCGGAGCGAGCCTCCTCGCGTCGAGCCACGCCACGAACTCCTCCACGTCGAAGCGGTACGACCGGCGGGTCGCGTCGGAAAGAGAGGGGCTGTCCAGGAAGCGGTCGACCGCGTTCATAGCCGGGACCGTTTCCGGCTGCGACGACGCGCTCCTGCTGTCTAGGATCGTCCTATGTCAAATAGCGAACCCCCGATCGACCGTTTTGCCGAGCTGATCGCCGGCTTTGGCGCGAACGTCCAGCCCGGCCAGGTCGTCGAGCTCTCGGCGACTCCGGGCAAGGAGGAGCTCGCCCGTGCGATCGCTGGAGCGGCCTATCGGCGCGGCGCGAAGTTCGTCGACTACCTGCACTACGACCCGTGGATGAAGCGCGAGCGCGTCCTCCACGCGCC
>DHWI01000070.1:6598-9743 GCA_002413095.1 Thermoleophilia bacterium UBA5186 | reverse complement strand
CTCCGGGCCGCCTTCGTTTCGTCTGAGGCGGCGTTTGCGACGCCGTCTCAGGACTCCCGGGTTTCCCGGGAGTCCGTCTGAACCGACCGGTCGACCCGTTTCTGGAAGTCCAAGCAACCGATCTGCGAGCAACTTGCGAGCAGTTAAGGAGTCGTAAATACTCGACAGAATCTTTGGAAGCAGTGAAAGGAGTGGAATGAGGGGGAAGGTTTCACGTATGGGCGTCCTGCTGGCGTTGGGAACGCTGGCGCTCGTCCTCGCAGGCACGGCGGCGAGCGGGCTCTTTAGTCCCGTTCGAGTCGCCAACGACACGCTGATCTACGCGGGTGCAGCGGATCCGACGTATCTCGATCCGACGCTCGTCTCTGACGGCGAGTCGTTCCGCGTCACCGCACAGATCTTCGAGAGTCTCGTCTCGCTGAAGCCCGGCTCGACCGTGGTCGCGCCTGGTCTGGCCTCGAAGTACGGATCCACGAACGGCAAGGACTGGAAGTTCACGCTCCGCAAGGGCGTCAAGTTCCAGGACAAGACGCCGTTCAACGCAGCGGCGGTCTGTTTCAACTTCAACCGCCAGTACAACTACAGCGGCCCGTTCCAGGACGCGTCCGCGACCTACTACTGGCAGACCGTCTTCGGAGGGTTCCACCACAACGCGGACCCATCGCTCGGCGCGAGCCTGTACAAGGGCTGCACCGCCCGCGGCAAGTACACGGCGATCATCCACCTGAGCAAGCGGTCGTCGTCCTTCCTGCCCGCGCTCGTGATCTCGTCGTTCGCGATCCAGAGCCCGACGGCGATCAAGAAGTACGGTGGAAACAAGGGCGAGCTCGTGGGCGGCGTGTTCAAGGCGACCGGGACCTACGCGTTCAGCCATCCGACCGGGACTGGTCCGTTCCAGTTCGAGTCGTGGAAGATCGGCGAGTCCGTCGTGCTCAAGCGCTTCACCGGCTACTGGGGCAAGAAGGCGAAGCTCGCTCGGATCATCATCCGGCCGATCGCGAACAACACGGCCCGGGTGCAGGCACTGCAGACCGGTGAGATCTACGGGGCCGACCTGATCCAGCCGCAGGACGTTCCGACGATCCAGAACAACAGCAACCTGAAGCTGATCAACCGGCCCTCGTTCAACGTCGCGTACGTCGGATTCCACCAGGGACCCGGCTCGCCGATGGACGACCTCAAGGTCCGGCAGGCGGCTGCATATGGTCTCGATCGCGCAGGCGTCGTCAACTCGTTCTATGCCAACCGCGCACAGGTGGCGATCGAGTTCCAGCCGCCGACGCTGTTCGGCTGGACGAGCAAGGTGAAGAAGTACCCGTTCGACCCGGCCAAGGCGCGAACGCTGCTCAACTCATCGAGCTGCAAAGTGCCGTGCAAGGTCGACTTCTGGTACCCGACGGGCGTCTCCCGCCCGTACATGCCCGACCCGAAGCGGAACTTCGAGGCGTTCGCAGCGAGCCTCGAGAAGGCCGGCTTCAACGTCGTGCCCCACAGCGCGCCGTGGCGGCCCGACTACGTCGCGAAGGTCAACGAAGGCTCAGCCGGCGACATCAACATGATCGGCTGGACCGGTGACTTCGGCGATCCCGACAACTTCCTCGGGACGTTCTTCAAGGCGTACCGGCCGTCGTTCGGATTCCACAACAACGCGATCTTCAACATCCTTGAGAAGGCCGCGGCGGAGCCGAACTTCGCCAAGCGCGTTTCGCTGTACAAGCAGGCGAACGTGATGATCATGAACTACCTGCCGGCAGTGCCGTACGCGCACTCCAAGCCGGCACTTGGGTTCCTCAAGCGGGTCAACGGCTACGTCGCCAGCCCGGTTGGAACGGATCCCTTCGCCTCCGTTACTGTCGGAGGCTCGTAGAAGCAGCGGCTGTGGCCGGCGGACGCGCGCTACGGCGCCGTCCGCCGGCCTTCAGCCATCACGCCGACCCTGACATGCTTCCGGCCTAAGTGCTCAGGTTTCTCGTCCGCCGGTTGCTGCTGCTCGTCCCGATCCTGCTCGGCGTTTCGCTCCTGATCTTCTTCTGGATCAGGGCGCTGCCCGGCGGGCCGGCCGAGGCGCTCCTCGGTGAGCGCTCGACCCCGCAGCTCGTCGCGGCCTATCGCCATCAGTACGGGCTCGACAAGCCGCTGCCGGTCCAGTACTGGAGGTACCTCAGGACGACGCTGTACGACCGCGACCTCGGGGTCAGCTCGACCACGCACCGGAACGTGACAGAGGAGATCCGCTTGCGCTTCCCCGCGACGGTCGAGCTGACGCTGGCGGCGATCCTGTTCGCGATGTCGGTCGGGATCCCGCTCGGCTTCTTCGCGGCGAAACGCTATGGGGGGTTCTTCGACCATGCGTCTTTGTTCTTATCGCTGATCGGGATTTCGATCCCGATCTTCTTCCTTGCGATCATCCTCAAGTACATCTTCGCGGTGCGGCTGGCGTGGCTGCCGAGCGTCGGACGAATCGACCTTCTGCGCAGCTTCGACGTGAAGCACCCCACGAACTTCTACGTCCTCGACGCGATCTTGACCCGGGACTGGTCGACGCTCGTGGACGTGCTGAAGCACCTGGTCCTGCCGGCGATCGCGCTCGGCTCGATCCCGCTGGCGATCATTGCGCGCATCACGCGCGCGGCCGTGCTCGACGTCCAGAACGAGGACTACGTGCGGACGGCGCGCGCGAAGGGGCTCGCGCCCTCGATCGTCGACCGGCGCCACATCCTGCGAAACGCGCTGCTTCCGGTCACGACGATCATCGGCCTGCAGGTGGGCCTGCTGCTCTCGGGCGCGGTGCTCACCGAGACGGTTTTCGCCTATCCGGGGATGGGCTCGTGGCTCGCGGAGGCGATCTTTACTCGCGACTACCCGGTGCTGCAGGGCGGGATCCTGTTCCTCGCCGTCGTGTTCGTGCTCGTGAACCTGGTCGTGGACATCTCGTACGCGATCATCAATCCGCGGATCCGGTACTCGTAAATGTCCACCCTACGGGTCTGGTTTCGCCGCACTGACACCGTCCTCGACCGGACGTCGGCTCCGCAACAGCTGCGAGAGGCGGTGATCCCATCTCCGTAGTCGAGCTCGAGTCCCGCGAGATCCAGCTCGAGGCGCCGAGCGGGCTCTGGCGCGAGGCGTGGCAGCGGCTGATCCG
>DHWI01000070.1:6133-6477 GCA_002413095.1 Thermoleophilia bacterium UBA5186 | reverse complement strand
TTCGGTGTCGACCTGCTGGGCCGGGACATGTTCTCGCGGATCATCTACGGCGCGCGCTTCTCGCTCCTGATCGGGGTCGTCTCGGTCTCGATCGGCCTGTCGATCGGACTCGTGCTCGGTTCGATCGCCGGCTACGTCGGCGGCTTCATCGACTCGCTGATCATGCGCTGCATGGACATCATGCTCGCGATTCCGGGCCTGCTGTTCGCGATTGGAATCGTCGCCATGCTCGGCCCCGGCCTCACCCAGATCATGATCGCGATCGGGGTCGTCAACGTCCCGATCTTCTCTCGGCTCCTGCGGGGGTCGGTACTCGCGCAGCGCGAGAACGACTTCGTGCTCGC
>DHWI01000070.1:1496-6013 GCA_002413095.1 Thermoleophilia bacterium UBA5186 | reverse complement strand
GGCCGTCGATCCTCTTCGGGCACATCCTCCCGAACGCGATCTCGCCGGTGATCGTGCAGGGGACGCTCGCGATGGCGACCGCGATCATCGACGTCGCCGGCCTCGGCTTCCTCGGGCTTGGCCCGCAGGATCCGGGGACGCCGGAGTGGGGGACGATGCTCACCGACGTCAACTCGTACCTTCAGACCGCGCCGTTCCTGGCGATCATCCCGGGCCTTGCGATCGTCGTCTCGGTGCTCGGGTTCAACCTGATCGGCGACGGTCTGCGCGAGGCGCTCGACCCGAAGCTGCGCGGCCGATGACCGAGCGCGAGCTGCTCCTCTCGGTCGAGGACCTCCGGGTCGAGTTCTGGACGAGCCGGGGCACTGTCCACGCCGTCAACGGCATCTCGTTCGACATCGCGCCCGGCGAGACGCTGGGAATCGTCGGCGAGTCGGGCTGCGGCAAAAGCGTCACCTCGCTCGCACTGCTCGGCATCCTCGCGCGCGCGGGGCGCGTGACCTCCGGGAGCGCAGGCTTCGCGGGGCGCGACCTGCTGCAGCTGAGCGACCGCGAGCTCCGGAAGATCCGAGGACGGGAGATCGCGATGATCTTCCAGGACCCGATGACGAGCCTGAATCCGGTGCTCACCATCGGGCGGCAGATCCGCGAGGCGCTCCAGACGCACATGGGCATGAACCGGCGCGAGGCGCTCGCGCGGGCCGCCGAGCTCCTCGACCAGGTCGGGATCCCGAGCGCGAAGGCCAGGATCTCGGACTACCCGCACCAGTTCTCGGGCGGGATGCGCCAGCGCGCGATGATTGCGATGGCACTCGCGACCGAGCCGAAGCTCCTGATCGCCGACGAGCCGACGACTGCGCTCGACGTCACGATTCAGGCGCAGATCCTCGACCTGCTCCGGGCACTCGTGGTGGAGCGCGACACGGCGCTGATCCTGATCACGCACGACCTCGGCGTCGTGGCCGGGATGTGCGAGCGCGTCAACGTGATGTACGCCGGCATGTTCATGGAGACTGGATCCGCCGAGCAGCTGTTCGGCACGCCGCGGCATCCCTACACGCTCGGCCTCCTCCAGAGCGTGCCGCGCCTCGACGCCGCGCGGAAGGCGAAGCTGCACCCGATCGAGGGCTCGCCGCGCAACATGCTGGAGCCGCCGCGCGCGTGTCCGTTCCAGCCGCGCTGCCGCTACGAGGTCGACCTCTCGCGCCAGGAGGTCCCGCCGCTCGTCGAGATCGAGCCCGGCCACAAGGTCGCCTGCTTCAACCCCGTGCCCGCGGACGAGTGGGCGCGCGAGCGCGCGGGAGCCGTTGCGTGAGTCCGAGGCGCCGCTTGCGGTGCCGACTTCAGGCCGTGCGGGCTTTGCCCGCTCGGCCGTCTGAACCGACCGGTCGAACCGCTCGAGAATTCAGAGACTCCGCGTGAACCAGGGCGCGCCGCTCGTCGAGCTCGATCACCTGAAGGTCTATTTCCCGATCAAGAGCGGGATCGTCCTCGACCGGCACGTGGGCGACGTACGCGCCGTCGACGACGTCTCGTTCTCGATCGGCCGCGGTGAGACGCTGGGGCTCGTCGGCGAGTCCGGCTGCGGAAAGTCGACCGTCGGGCGCGCGATCCTGCGCCTCTACGAGCCGACGGCCGGCCGCGTCATCTTCGACGGCCAGGACATCACCGAGCTCGACGAAGGCGACATGCGCCCGCTGCGCCGCCGGATGCAGATGGTCTTCCAGGATCCCTTCGCGTCGCTCAACCCGCGGCACAGCGTCGGGCGGATCATCGGCGAGCCGCTTCGTGCGCACGATCTCGTCAAGCGCCGCGCGGTCGCGAAGCGCGTGCGCGAGCTGCTCCAGGTCGTGGGCCTGCCGGCGGACGCAGCCTCCCGCTACCCGCACGAGTTCTCGGGCGGCCAGCGGCAACGGATCGGGGTTGCGCGCGCGATCGCGGCAAACCCGGACTTCGTCGTCGCCGACGAGCCGGTCTCGGCGCTCGACGTCTCGATCCAGGCCCAGATCATCAACCTGCTCGAGGAGCTGCAGGGCGAGTTCGACCTGACGTACCTCTTCATCGCCCACGATCTCGCCGTCGTCCGCCACATCTCGGACCGGATCGCCGTCATGTACCTCGGCTCGATTGTCGAGGTCTCGCCGGCGGAGGAGCTCTACGACAATCCCCTGCACCCGTACACGATCTCGCTGCTCTCGGCGGTGCCGATCCCGGACCCGGTCGTGGAGCGCCAGCGGGAGACGATTCTGCTCGCCGGAGATCTGCCGAGCCCCGCCAACCCCCCGCCCGCCTGCCGGTTCCACACGCGCTGTCCGTACGTTCAGCCCACGCGCTGCCGGGACGACGTGCCGCCGCTCCGCGCTCTCGCGCCCGGGCACACCGTCGCGTGCCACTGGGCCGAGCAGATCAAGGCGGGGGAGATCAAGCCGAAGGAGCGCGAGCCCGTCTTCGAGGCCGGCGTGCAAGATCCCGCCTATGAGCCGCCACCAACTTGATTCCGCGGTCGTCGTGGACGTCGCGCCGGTGCGCGCCGAGCCGAGCGACGACTCCGAGCAGGTGACCCAGGTGCTGCGGGGCGAGCCGCTCGCCGTCGAGGAGCGGCGCGACGACTGGGCGCGCATCCGCACCTTCTACGACTACCCGGGCTGGATCCGACAGGACGCTTTGGGCCCTGTTCCGGGGTCAGGCCCCGGGACCTGGCCGCTCGAGCCACGTGACGGCGACCCGGTGGACGAGGCGCGGAGCTACCTCGGCGCGCCGTACCTCTGGGGCGGGATGACCGAGCGCGGGATCGACTGCTCCGGCCTCGTCCACATGGCGTATCGCCAGGTCGGGCGGATCGTTCCCCGCGACGCCGACCAGCAGGAGGAGGCAGGGCGGCCGGTCGACGACAGCGAGTTGCGGGCCGGCGACCTGATCACTTACGGCGACGGCCGCGCCGACCACATCGCCTTTTGGGTCGGCGAGGGGCGAATCCTTCACTCGACCGGGCGCGACGATCTCGGCGTCGTCGAGGAGGACGAGCCCGAGTCGCTCCGCACGCGCCGGCGCTTCCTCGTGCGGCTGTGAAATACCGGCGCACGCGGCTCTTTCGTTGCGTAAGGTCCCAAACCGACTAACAACGCCATTGCGTAGGCGTCAGGTATGAATGAACGGCTGACGCGGCCCGCAAGGCCGCCAAGTAACGGCAAAGGAGCGATTGTGAGACGGAGGAACCGGTGGACGACGGTCGCGGGTATCGCGGCGGTCGCAGCAGGGCTCGCCCTCGTTGCAGCAGGTTGCGGCAGCAGCGGGAGCAAGAGCTCGAACGGAGGCACCACTACGGCCGCGAGCGGAGGCTCGGGCGCCGTCAAGGCAAAGACGTTCCCGGTCCTGCGCGTGGCGTGGAGCACCGGCATCGACTTCTTCGACCCGGGTCTCTCCTACACCGTGGACGGCTGGTCGATCCTCTGGAACGTGTACACGCCGCTCCTCGGCTACAAGCACGTCGCCGGGCCCGACGGCGCCACGCTGGTGCCGGCGCTCGTCGAGGCGCTGCCGGACGTCTCGTCCGACGGCCTGACGTACAAGCTCAAGCTCCTCAAAGGCCTGAAGTACTCGGACGGCTCGCCGGTCAAGGCGAGCGACTTCCGCGCGACGATCGAGCGTGACTACAAGCTCGACTCGCCGGGCGTCGGCTTCTTCTCGAACATCGTCGGCGCAGACGAGTTCGCGAAGACGAAGACCGGTCACATCACCGGGATCACGACCGACGACGCGACCGGCGACATCACGATCAAGCTCAAGGCGCCGCAGGGTGACTTCTCCAACATCCTCGGGACCGAGTTCGCCGCCCCCGTGCCCGCGAGCACGCCGGCGAAGGATCAGTCCACGAGCCCGCCGCCGGCGACCGGGCCGTACATGATCCAGAGCTTCAAGCCGAACAAGAGCTTCGTCGTCGTCCGGAACCCGAACTTCAAGCCGACGGCGAATGTCCCTAATGGGAACCCCGACAAGGTCGTCGGCACGATTATCGAGGACGACACGGCCGCGTTGCAGCAGACGCTGAACAACACCGCCGACTACGACTTCCACACGATCCCGACCGACCGGCTGGCCGACATCCAGACCAAGTATCCGAGCCAGCTGAAGATCTACACGCCGGCGAACACGTACTACTTCTTCGTCAATACGCGGCAGCCGCCGTTCGACAAGCTCGCGGTGCGGCAGGCCGTCAACTACGCGATCGACCGTGACGCGCTCGTGCGCCTCTTCGGCGGGCTCGCGAATCCGACGGAGAACGTCCTCCCGCCGACGTACCCGCAGTACAAGAAGATCTCCATGTACCCGCACGACCTCGCGAAGGCCAAGTCGCTGATCAAGTCGGCCGGAGCCACGGGCGCCGCGGTCACGGTCTGGGGGAACGACGCAGAGACGTCGAAGAAGCCGGTCGCGTACCTCGCGGACGTGCTCAACTCGATCGGCCTGAAGGCCAAACTGAAGATCGTGAACGGGTCGGTTTACTGGACGACGATCGG
>DHWI01000070.1:0-1430 GCA_002413095.1 Thermoleophilia bacterium UBA5186 | reverse complement strand
CCGCTCGACTGGTTCGACGTGCTCCTGAACGGCAACCGGATCACGCAGACGCACAACAACAACTACTCCAATGCCAACAACGCGGCGGTCAACGCGAAGATCGACGCGCTGAAGAAGGAGCCGAAGCTCACCGACTCGGTCAACCAGCAATGGGCCGCCGTGGACAAGATGGTGGCGGAGAACGCGCTCTGGGTTCCGTACGCGAACCGGCAGTTCACCGACTTCTTCGGCAAGGACGTCGATACGAGCTGTTACATCTCGCACGTCCTGTACCAGTTCGACTTCAGCCGGATCTGCAAGAAGTAGACGCATAACATCGTTCGCGACCGGGCAGGGCGCCTCACGGGCGCTCTGCCTGTCGCAACCGTCTGAGGGGGCGGAGTGGGAGAACCGTCAGCCGATTTCACGCTCGACACCGCCTCATTGCTGGCGGCGGAGGAGAGCGAGGTCTCGATCATCGGGCGCAGCCCGTGGTACCTCGCCTGGCGTCGGCTGCGCCGCAACAAGATCGCCTTCGTCTCTCTCGCGCTGTTCGTCGTCATCGTGCTCGCGTGCGCCTTCGCGCCGCTCTATGCGCATCACGTCGCGCACACCGGCCCGAACGCGAACCACGTCACCGACAAGATCAAGGTGGGCGGCGTGGAGCGGGACGTCGTCAGCCCCGGCGGCACGAAGCTGGTCAAGGGTCAGCTGCGCGTTATCTCGAGCATTCCGATTGGTCCGACCTGGTTCTCGGCCGGCGGAAAGTTCGTCCTAGGAGCCGATCAGAACGGACGCGACGATTTCGTACGCCTCCTCTACGGCGGGCGGAACTCGCTCATCATCGGCGTGGTCTCGTCGCTCATCTGCACGTTCCTGGCGGTGGTGCTCGCCCTGCTCGCCGGGTACTACCGCGGCTGGGTCGACTGGATCATCACGCGGTTCTTCGACCTGAGCTACGCGTTCCCGGTCATCCTCCTCGCGATCGCGCTCGGTTCCGCGCTGTCGATCAACGGCTTCCACCACTTCGGCCTGAACCTCGAGACGGGGAGCATCTGGATCCCGACCGCTGTCATCTCGTACGTGCTCGTGCCGTACGTCGGGCGGCCGCTGCGTGGTCAGATTCTGGCGCTGCGCGAGAAGGAGTTCGTCGAGGCGGCGACCGCGCAGGGAGGAGGCCCGATCCGGATCATGTTCAGCGAGCTGATGCCGAACGTGGCCTCGTCGGTGCTGGTCTTCTTCACGCTGATCATCGCCGGCAACATCCTCACGGAGGCCGGCCTCTCGTTCCTCGGCGCCGGCGTCCAGCCGCCGAACCCGTCCTGGGGGACGCTGATCTCCGAAGGCTCGGCCCTCCTGGTCACGCGGCCGTGGCTGACACTCGCCCCCGGCTTCGCGATCGTGCTGACGGTGCTGTCGCTGAACATCTTCGGTGACGGCCTCCGCGACGC
>DHWI01000120.1:23300-23474 GCA_002413095.1 Thermoleophilia bacterium UBA5186 | reverse complement strand
TCGCCTTGGTGGGCCATTACCCCGCCAACAAGCTAATCCGCCGCGGGCTTCTCCTCGATCGGAGGCCGAAGCTACCTTTCCTCTCGAGCCCGAGAGCTCGAGAGGCTATCCGGTATTAATCCGGGTTTCCCCGGGCTATCCCAGAATCGAGGGCAAATTACCCACGTGTTACTC
>DHWI01000120.1:22483-23211 GCA_002413095.1 Thermoleophilia bacterium UBA5186 | reverse complement strand
ACGTGTTACTCACCCGTTCGCCGCTGTCCCCGGACCCGAAGGTCCGGTTCTCGCTCGACTTGCATGTGTTAAGCGCGCCGCCAGCGTTCGTCCTGAGCCAGGATCAAACTCTCCGTGAAGAAGTGAAGCACCGGCAGTGCCGGCGCAGCTTTCGTCACCTTGAGCTTGTGCTCAAAGTCGCCCGACCGAAGTCGAGCTGACAGGTTGTTCGTGATCCTCGCCCGGCAAGCCGAAGCATGCCGAGGAGGTCTCGACGTAAACGCACGCTGTTGAGTTTTCAAAGACCGGCGCCGCTTTCGAGCGTCGCCCGAAAAAAAGACCTCCGACTCGCGCCAGAGGCCTCCAGATCGATCGGTGTTGCTCGTATCCGATTGCGTCCGAAGGCGCTCCAGTTGTCGTCGGGAACGGGACTTCTTTCCGTGCGGCCCTGTCCAGGCAGCCGAGGAAGATTACCAGCAACTCTTGGCTTGTCAAGCGGCTCGGAGGCGCAAAAATCGTCTTTTCCCCGCCTGTAGCAGAGCACCGTTCACATCGGCCCAGGGAAGCTCGTACGACGTCACGGGCTTGCCGTCCAGCCGCACTCCCCCCTGATCGATGACTCGACGCCAATGGCTCGAAGACTCGCCGAGCTGAAACGCCAAGAAGGATGGCAGCTGGAACGGGTCGTCCGCGTCGGCCAGGCGTACTTCCTCGATGTCCTGCTCGGTAGGTAGACCTTCGCGCACGAC
>DHWI01000120.1:17568-22405 GCA_002413095.1 Thermoleophilia bacterium UBA5186 | reverse complement strand
ACGATGAAGCGGGCAAGCGCGAGCTTCGCCTCAAGCGGGTCGGACGGCAGTGGATCGTCCGACTCCATCACGAGGCGGTACCACTGCGGCAGCAGGTCGTCCGGGATGCGCATCGCCTTCCCGAACTGCTGCTCCGGCTCCTCCTTGAGCCCGATGTAGTTGCCGCGCGAGGCGCTCATGCCCGTTCCGTCCCAGCTGTCGAGGTACTCGACCGTCAGCGCCACCTGCGGCTCGAGCCCATACTCGGCCATCACCTCGCGGCCCATCAGCAGGTTGTAGAGCTGGTCGGTGCCGCCTAGCTCGACGTCGGCCTCGACCGCGACGGAGTCGTAAGCCTGCATCAGCGGATAGAGGAGCTCGGAAACCGAGATCGGCTCCTTCGCGCCGAAGCGCTTGGCGAAGTCGTCGCGCTCGAGCATGCGCGCGACGGTGGTCGTCCGAGTCAGGCGCAGGATCTCGGCGAAGTCGAGCTTCGAGAGCCACTCGCTGTTGAAGCGGAGCTCGGTCAGGTCGGGGTCGATGATCGTCGAGGCGTCGTCGAAGAACTTCTGGGCGTTCCGGTCGATCTCCTCGGGGTCGATCATCGGCCGGAGGGTCTTGCGGCCGGAAGGGTCGCCGATTCGCGTCGTGTAATCGCCCACGATGAGGACGCCGGTGTGTCCTTCCCGCTCGAACGCGGCCATGCGTTGCAGCGGGATTCCGTTGCCGAGCGTGACGTCGGGCGCGGTCACGTCGATTCCGAGCTTCACCCGCAGCGGACGTCCGAGCGCGAGCTTGCGCTCCAGGCCTTCCTCGGGCAGGACGTCGACCGCATTCGTCGTGAGCTCGGCGATTCCCATCGCCGACGATTCTAGAAGTAGTACGGCAGAAGCCCTTGAGCACCGAGGGCGTACCAGATCCCGAACGCGAGGCTCACCATCCCTAGCACCGGAGCAAGCCGTTGAAACGATCGCTGCACGGGCGCGCTGGAAAGCGTGAGCCCGAATCCACTCGAGAGCAGTGCCATCGAGACCGCGGTACCCACGGCGAAGACCGCGAGCGCGACGACGGCGAGCGCATGGCTCGGGATCGACGCGATCAACAAGATGCCGACGCCGGCGCTGCCTCCGAGGCCGTGGATGAGCCCGATTGCGTACGCCTGAGGCCGCGTACGTGCTTTCCGCGGATGTGCCGGGCCGTGAGCGTGACGCGGCTCTCTGTCGCCGTGCGCGTGGACTGCGAGAGTCCCCCGCCGCCAGCGGACGAGGAGCCAGCCGGCGAGACAGACGATGAGCAGTCCGACTGTCGTCTCCGCTCCGCGCTGGACGACTTCGGGCAGATACGCGCGGTAGAGCACGATCGGAATCCCGAAGACGAAGAGGCTCGTCGCGTGGCCGAGACCCCACACGAGTCCGAGGATCCCTGCCTTGCGCGCGGCCTGTTCCTTCCCGGACGCAATGAGCGTGGTCACGGCGGCGAGGTGGTCGGGATCGCTCGCGTGACGCAAGCCGAGCACGATCGCGACGACCATCACGACCAGCAACGTGGTCCCGTCGGAAAAGCTGGCAATCCTGTCATCGAGGCCGAACATGGAGCTCCTTTCAGGGCAGACCGGGTAGCGCGCGGAAAGTCATCGCGAGGCCGAGCCCGAGGACGACGAAGGCGCTGATCGCCGGAAGCGCGCGGATCAGACGGCCGTCGAAGCTCGTGCGCGCGAAGAACCGCTTGGCGGAAACTGCGACCAGGCCGATCCCCGTCACCGACGCCGCGAGCCCGAGGCTGAAGGCGACAATCAGGACGAGTCCGTAGCCGACGCGGTGGAGGGAGATCGCGGCGAGGAGAACGACGAGCGCGGTTGGACACGGAAGGATCCCCCCGGAGATTCCGACCCCCACCAGGCCGCGCATTCCGCTTCCGGGCGGCGGGACATGACTGTGGTCGTGCCCTTGGTGGTGGTGCTCGTGGCCTCGCGCGTGCGCGCCTGTATGCGACCAGGATCGAAGCCGTGCGCGCAGGACGGCGAGCCCGACTCCGACGACGAGTAAGGCCGAGACGAGGTTGAGCCAGGGATAGAGGTCTGCCGGGACGATGAACTGCGACAACGCCAGCGTCACGAACCCGAGGGCGAATACGCCGATCGTGTGCGTGGCGGTGACGATCAGGCCGAGGATGACCGCGTGCCGCGGAGTTCCCCGAGAGCCGACGAGGTACGCGGCGACGATCGACTTGCCGTGTCCCGGACTGAACGCGTGGGCTGCCCCCCAGAACAGGGCGAGCAAGAGCGACACCACGATGACGCCGGCGCTGAGCCGATCACGTGCGACGAGGCGTGCGAAGCCCGAGTCGGCGACTCTGTCGGGAGCTTGCAACGTCGTCCCCGACGAGAGCGTGGGCATCGGACCGCCGCTGCCGCCGGCCTCGACCCGGATGCTTGCCGAGGTGACGCGGAGTGGACTCTGGAGCAGATCCTTCGGGTAGGCGCGCAGCTCGTCGCTGCGACTCGCCGCCGGAACCGTCGTCTCGAGCAAGTGCGCCCCACCGCCCGCGCGGGCGATGACCTCGCTCCAGCCGATGCGGTCCTTATAGTTGTTGTCGTGATAGACAACTTCGCTCATCCGGCCCAGCTTTGGGCCTGCGAGCAGCACTTCGAGCCGCGTCGTTTGCAGTCCCGCAGCGCCTTTGGGGAAGGCGAGCACCTGCTTGACCGGATGCAGGTGCTCGAGGCGGCCTCCGACGGTCAAGGTCGTTCCTGCCGCGATCCGCCTCGCATAGACCTTGGCGTCGATTCCCGTCTGCCGTGCCTGGAAGGTCGGGATCTCCGCGAGGTCCAGCACATAGACCACATAGAGGTGGTCGCCCGAGATCTCGATCCGGCTGTGGCGGTTGATCGTGAAGTTGCCGAGCGGATGCGCGACCGCAGAGGCCGGTGCCGCGAGGGCGCAGGCAAGGCAGGCGAGGAGGACGAGCCGCCTCATCGCAGCGCCCTTCGCGCGACCGGTGCCCAGATCAGCGAGAAGTGCGGGTTCGTCGCGAGCGCGCGCGCGAACCACGCTCGTGCGGGGCCCGAGCGGCCCAGGCAACGTTCGATCATCCCGCGGTGGAAGTACTTGGTCGCGTCCTTCGTGCCAAGGCGGAGCGCCCGCTCGGAATACGTACGGGCCTCGGCACACTGGCCTGTTCGCGCGAGCGCCCACGCGAGCACGTCGTCACCGTCGATCGAGGGCCGTTCGAGCCGCGCCCGACGGGCGCGGGACGCCACCGAGCGAAGCGCAATGCCATGGTCGACGTCGAAGAGCGTCGCTTCGAGATCGGTGCGGACTCCGTTCGCCCGCAGCAGCCGCTCGATCGCCCCGATCGTCGCGTACTGCTCACGTGCGTGGGACGGTTGGCCGGCGACGCGGTACAGGTCGCCGAGCGTCCCGACGAACTGCGGGAGGGGAATGCTCGCCACCGCCTGGCGTTCGAGAGCGATCGCCTGGTCGAGGCGTCCGCGTGCCGCCGAGACCTGAGCGAGTCCGTCGAGGGCATAGACGTAGCCGGGGAAGGCCTGGAGGGCGCGCCGATACTCGACGGCGGCTCGTTCGCTTCGACCGCCGTTCCAGTACAGCTTCCCGAGCTGCACCTGCGCCCACGCGCGCGGCTCCGGCTGAGCGCCCGCGGCGTCCACAGCAACGCTCATCCAGCGGATCGCGCTTTCGCGATCGCCCTTCAGCTCGCGCGAGTACGAGTAGCGCGCGTACGAGGCGAGGCTCGGCTTCGTCCGCGCCATCTGGTCGAAGGCGGCAAACGCGTCGGGATAGCGTCCGAGCTCGACCCGAGCGTCCCCGACGATCCCGAGGTTCCGCGCCGAGTCAGGCGCCAGGACACGCGCTCGGCGCCCGAGTCCGAGGGCTTCCCGGAACCGGTGCCGTGAGAGCTCCAGCGACGCCAGGCCGCTCGTCGCGACCGGGTCGCGCGAGTCAAGCGCGAGCGCCTGCTCGAGGGCGCCGCCGGCCTTCGGGTACCACGCCGGGTCCCCCGTCTCGCGAGCACGCTGCTCGTACGCGAGCCCGAGCAGGCTCCACAGCGTGCCCTCGTCCCGGTGAGTGCGAAGCCGGGCTTGTAGATGTTCCACGAGCGAGACCGTGTTGCCCGACGAGAAGCCGGACTCGAGCGCGGCCTGCTGGGCTCCGATCGTCCGCGCAGGCGCGGCGCCTGCGTCCCCGCCGTCGCGAAGCGAGCCGCCGAGGAGCACCGCCGCAACAGCGACTATCGCTGTCGCAAATCCGATCGCCATCCGTCGTGTTCTCATGCCACCCTCCGGGCGTCGAGTTGGGGAGCGCGGAGTTGTCCGCGCTCCCCAACGCCGGTTTGCCTACCTGTTGGCCTGCCAGAGGACCGCCATCGCAGCCGCGATGGTCGGCTTCTGTGCGCCCTTCGTGTTGGCGAAGCCCGAATCCGGGTCCGCCGTGTACGGGAAGACCGGCAAGAACGCCTTGTCGTCCGCGTTCACGCCGTCGCCGAGCGGCAACTTGTGGCCGATCAGCTCGCCTGCGATGACACGCTCGTCGATGTCGATGACATCGTCGCCGAGACGTCGACCGTTCGGGTAACCGGCCAGGTCGCCGCCGATCACGCCGAGCCGGTTCGGATTTGCCGTGACCGGAATCGACATGTTCAGCCGCAGCAGGTCAGCCTGCGTGGGGCCGGTGTAGTTCAGCCCCGGGACACCGGTGAGCGTGACGGCCACGAGGTCGTCGCGATTGGTCTCCTGGAAGGGACCGAACTGCGGGTACAGCTTGTTCAGGAGCGCGGCCAGGATCGGTGTGCTCGAGTACTGCGCGAACTGGCTGTCCTCGATCGGCCTGGTGGCGTTCCA
>DHWI01000120.1:14988-17513 GCA_002413095.1 Thermoleophilia bacterium UBA5186 | reverse complement strand
CCGATCGTGTGGTTCGTCCCGTTGTCGAGCTGCGAGATCGGGATCTGCAGCGAGATCGAGTGCACTGCATAGCCGGCAAGGAAGTCCTTGCCCCCGCCGGTCGCTCCGGTCCCGGCACGAATCGACACGAGGTCGAAGATCGCCCCGACGTCGCCGAAGAAGGGGTCGTCCCGCTGGCCGGCGAACGTCAGCTCGCCGTCCGAGAGGACGTGCGTCTGGTCGGTTCGGTACTTCGCGTACGGCACGCCGCCGAGCGACTTGGGACCGATGTTGTCCGGCGGGGTCAGGAGACCCTGGCCGACGACGCGGGAGACTCCCGCTTCGGTTTTCGTAACGCTGTACGCCTGCTGCGTGTTCTGCAAGAACGCGACGTTCGGGCCGTTCGTGAACCGATACGTGTACGTCGTGTCCGGCACGGCATCGCCGTTCTTGTCGATGTAGATGTTGTAGCGGGCGTTCTTCGAGAAGGTCCAGTAGTTCGGACCGGCCGCCGGATCCTCGCCGGGAATCCAGTTCGAGATGATCGTGACGGTGTCCGGCTTGTCGGGCGACCGGAACGCGTACAGATCCGTGTTATCCGCTGTCGGATCTTCCGAGATCAGCGGTGCCTCCCGGTGACTCGACGCGTTGCCGGCGCCGGGAGTCGGGCCCGCGACCACCGCAACGCCGACAGCCGCGAGGAGCGCGCCGGCGAAGCCGAGTGCGAGCAAGAGCTTCCTCTTCATTCCCACCACTCCTTTCGAGCGCCGAGCGCTCGCTGGTAACGCGCCAGGTTCGTCGCGCCTCGGCGATCGGTTCGGACCGTCTGGAGGGAAGGCGTACACTCCCCGCTTCGTGGCATTTGGTCGTCGCTCGAACGGCGCTCGGGAGAAGCGCCGTCGCCGGATCCGCAAGCTCCGCCTCCTCGTCGTCGTGGCGCTGCTGCTGCTTGTCGCGGGCGCGTCGTTCACCTACGGGCTCGTGACGGCGATCGCCAGCCAGATCCCGCCGCTCGATCCCGCGCGGCACCAGTCCCAGGCGGACGGCTACATCTACGCGAACGACGGCAAGCGCATCCTCGCGGTGCTGCGCGGCTCGCAAAGCCGGGTGATCGTCGACTCCCAGGAGATCGCGCCGTACATGAAGCACGCGATCATCGACGTCGAGGACCGCCGTTTCGAACAGCACCGCGGCATCGATCTGCGCGGGATGGCTCGCGCGCTGTGGGCGGACGTCTCGAACAAGGCAGTAGTCCAGGGCGGCTCGACGATCACGCAGCAGTTCGTCAAGAACGCTTACGTCCACGACCAGCGCTCGGTCGGCCGCAAGCTGAAGGAGGCGGCGCTCGCCTGGCAGCTCGAGCAGAAATGGGGGAAGGACCGGATCCTCACGGCCTACCTGAACACGATCTACTTCGGGAACGGCGCCTACGGCGTGCAGCAGGCGGCCAAGACGTACTTCGGCCACGGCGCGAAGAAGCTGACGCTTCCGGAGGCGGCGCTTCTCGCGGGGATCCCGCAGGATCCGACCCTCTACGACCCGGTCACGAACCCGCGCGAGTCCCGGGCGCGGCGACTTGTCGTGCTGCGCGACATGCTGCAGCAGCTCGACATCACGCCGGGGCAGTTCCGCGCGGCGGTGCGCGCCCCCCTCCCCAAGCCCGCGGACGTGCACCTCCCCGGGACGGAGGGCCCGGCGCAGTACTTCGTCAACTACGTCAAGCAGCAACTCGTCGACCGCTACGGCGCCCGGAAGGTCTTCGGCGGCGGCCTGCGCGTGACGACGACGATCGATCTCGGCCTCCAGAGTCGCGCCCGCGAGGCGATCGCAAAGACGTTGACCAACCCGAATGGGCCGTCAGCCGCCCTCGTCGCGATCGAGCCCGACACGGGGCGAGTGGTGGCGATGGTCGGCGGGAACAACTACCGGCGGAGCCAGTTCAATCTTGCGGTTCAGGGTGAGCGGCAGCCNNTCGTCGTTCAAGCCGTTCGTGCTCGCGACCGCGCTCGAGCAGGGCATCTCCCCCGGATCGACGTTCGTGTCGCAGCCGACGACGCTGTACGCCGGCGGGACATTCTGGGTCGTGCACAACTTCGAGGGCGCCTACCTAGGCCCGATCGACGTCACCACAGCGACGATCCATTCGGACAACTCGGTCTACGCGCAGCTGACGCGGGTCGTGGGGCCGGCGAACGTCGCCCGGACCGCGCACGAGCTCGGGATCAGAAGCCCTCTGCGGAGCTACTTCTCGATCGGGCTCGGCGCGCAGGCGGTGAACCCTCTGGAGATGGCCCGCGCGTTCGCTGCCTTCGCGAACGACGGGCGGCGTGTGGACGGGTCGATCTTCGGCAACGAGCCGCGCGCGATCCTTTCGGTCGGTGAGGGCTCCAAGCGGCCGGACGTGAACCTCCCGGATCTCCACCAGGCGGTCCGCCCCGAGGTCGCCGAGCAGGTCAACTCGATCCTCCAGGGCGTGATCCGCGAAGGGACGGGAACGCACGCGGCGCTGTCCGACGGGCGGCCCGCGGCCGGCAAGACGGGGACGA
>DHWI01000120.1:12465-14883 GCA_002413095.1 Thermoleophilia bacterium UBA5186 | reverse complement strand
GGCGGCACGTTCCCCGCCCTGATCTGGAAGAGCTTCATGGAGAGCGCGCTCAAGGCGAAGAACCTCCCGCCGGAGTCCTTCACGCCGCCGCCGGCGCTCTACGCGTCGCCGAAGCGCGTGGTCTGGCGCGACGGCCGGCTGCAGGTGGACAACGGGAACTGCCATTTCGCCGCGGACATCCTGTTCGTCGAGAACCGCGGGCCGAAGCACGTGGCGAACTGCAAGCCCAACGAGGTCGACGTCCCGCACGTCGTCGGCCAGAAGATCGCGGCTGCGCAGCTGCGGCTCGAGCGGCAGCCGCTGACGGCTGTGGTCGTCTACAAGCCTGCCGCTCCGCTGCAGCGGACGGACATCGTGATCGCACAGTACCCGCGGGCCGGGCGGCTCTCCTCCTACGACAAGGTCACGATCGTCGTCGCGCGCCCGCTGCACGGCGTCGTGCCGAGGGTCATCGGGCTCCCGATGCGCGTCGCCCGCGCGAAGCTCCGCGGGCTCGGTCTGCACCCGGTGGTCGCGGGTCTCGTCGACGGGCCGGCGGGACACGTCGTTTCGCAGGCGCCGCTCCCGGGCGTCGCAGCGGCCCCGGGCCTCGAGATCAGATTGACGGTAGCGCGCGGCTGAGGAAGCGCGAGCCGGCGAGCCCGTAGCGCCACGGGAGGTCGGCCGCCTGCGAGATGCCGACCCGGGGTCCCGCGATCAGGTCTGGTTCACGCGCGCGCGGGAGGAGGCGGAACGGCTCACGGTCGAGCGCGAGCCCGTCGTGGTCGCGCGTGATCGCGAGCGCCTGGCAGAGCTTGCCCGGCCCCGAGCAGAGCGAGCGCTCGTCCTCCGCCCCGCGCCGCGCGCGCATCGCCTCGAGCCCATGCGTCGGCGCGAGCGCGCGCACGAGCGCCGCCTGCGGGTCCCCCTCCTCGCCGCAGACGAGGTTGAGGCACCAGTGGACGCCGTACGAGCGGTAGACGTACGCATGACCTGGGGGTCCGAACATGGCGGCGTTGCGAGCGGTCAGACCGCGGTGGCCGTGACTCGCGGGATCCTCCCGGTCGTAGGCCTCGACCTCGACGATCTCGCCGCCGACGCCTTCGACGAGCAGCGTGACGCCGATCAGCTCGGGCGCGACCTCGTGAACCGAGCGAGCAAAGAAATCGAGGTTCACGTGAGCTTGTCGCGCTTCGCGTCGTAGCGCACGAGGGCCGGGAACGCGAGGCAGGTGGCGATGGTGCCGATCACGCACATGAACCCGCCCGAGACGATCGAGAAGCGCAGGCTGGTCAGGGACGCGACGACGCCGGCTTCCATGTTCCCGAGCGTCGGGCCGCTCGCCACCTGGGCGAACTCGATCCCCGTCAGGCGGCCGCGCATCGCCTCGGGCGTCGCCGTCAGCATGATCGTCGAGCGGAAGACGGCGCTGATGTTGTCGGCTGCGCCTGCGACGGCGAGGAGGAGGAGACCCAGCCAGAGGGAGTCGGCGAACCCGAATGCGGCGATCGCCACCCCCCAGCCGATCGCTGCGACCGCCACTGCGAGCCCTTGGCGGCGCACGTGCGGGATCCAGCCGGACGCGAGGGACGAGGCGAGGGCGCCGCCGTAGGGGGCGGCGTACAGATAGCCGACGAGCGTCGGGTCGCCGTAGCGGTGCGTTGCGATCGCCGGGAAGAGCGCCATCGGCATCCCGAACACCATCGCGTTGATGTCCACGATCATGAAGCCCAGGACCACCGGCTGGCGCCGGACGTAGCGAAAGCCCTCGATGATCGAGCGGAGGCTCGGGCGGTCGGCATCCGCCACCGGCACAATCGCGGGCAGCGCGAGGATGCTGGCGATCCCGATCGCGAAGGTACCGAGGTCAATCGTGTAGGCGGCCGTGAGCCCGACGAGCTTGATCGTGATTCCGGCGAGCGCCGGTCCGGCAACGGAGGTGAAGCTGCCGGAGACGCTCTCGAGCACCATGGCAGAGGGGACCTTGTCCTCGGGCACGAGGCGCGGAGTAATCGAGCGCATCCCGCCGACCCCGAGACAGAAGAAGGAGGCGGCGAAGAAGCCGAGCACGAAGCACGCCGTGACGGACGGGTGGTCGAGGGCGGCGTTTACGACAAGCCCGACGCCGACGACGGCCATCCCGAGCTGCGTCCAGATCAGCAGGCGCCGGCGGTCGACCGCGTCGGCGAGAGCTCCGCCGACGAGGGTCAGCGTCAGCAAGGGGACGAGCTCCACGAACGCGAGCATCCCGACGAGGAGGGTGGATCCGGTCAGCAGGTAGACCTGGTACGGGAGCGCGACGAGCACGAAGTTCCCGCCGAGGTCCTTCACGGTCTGGCCGGCCCAGAAGATGCGGAACGTGCGCGAGATCCGGAGCGGGCTGGTGTCGATCGCGAGGCGCGCGAAGCGCTCGCGAACGCCGGGGCTCGCGAGGCCGGG
>DHWI01000120.1:0-12372 GCA_002413095.1 Thermoleophilia bacterium UBA5186 | reverse complement strand
GTTGCTCAGAAGAGCTTCGACGTCTCGGACGGACGCGACGTCGACTCGAGCACCCTGCGGGCGCGGCGGCCGAGATCCGTGAGGTCGACCTTGCCGGTGTCCACCTGCTCGGCCAGGCGCTCGGCGAGCGCGAGCGCCTCGTCGAGGAGCGGTGCCCCGGCTGCGGCGTCCTCGCCCATGTCGTGCAGGATCGTCCGCTCGGTGCGCGAGGCCACGATCGGATCGGCCACGCCCTCGATCCAGACGCGCGTGCGCCGCCCGTCGCCTCTCTCCTCGCCGAGGAGAGGCTCGAGCGCGTAGATCTTGTCGGCGCGCGCCCACTTGCCGAAGCCGAGGAACACCATGCGTGTCGGGTCCGCCATGCCGGGATTATGTCTTGTGCCCGCCACGTGTCGATTGCGGCCAGGCCTCATCCCGTCGCCCCGCCCTTGGGTGGGGACCGAACCACCCGCCACCCGCGGTGAGCGTACCGCGGCGACCAGGCCGCCGGGACGGGAATTCGTGCCGATTGTGTGACGATTCGTCCCCACCCGGCTCGCGGGGACATGGCTACTCGAAGAACGTGTCCTCGTGCCGGTACGGCGGGGCGCAGCAGCAGAGGATCCGCAGCGGCCGGTCGCCGCCTGCACGCAGCTCGTGCCACGCGCCGGGCGGGATTGCGATCGCGTCGCCCACGCCGACCCGCCGCCGCTCGCCGTCGAGCTCCATCTCCCCCTCGCCGTCGAAGACGAAGTAGATCTCCTCGCTTGCGCGATGGTAATGGCGCTGCGTCGCCTGACCCGGGGCGAGCGTTGCCTCGGCCATGCTCTGCTGCTCGACTCCGCCAGTCGGCAGGCCGAACAGCTCGCGGATCGTCGACCCGTCCGCGGTGACGAACGGCTCCGCGCNNCCTGATCCTCGACCTCGATCTGCGGGAAGAACGGCAGCGCGAGCGTCCGCCGCGACGTCTCCTCCGCGACCGGAAACTGCCCCTCGCGGAAGCCGTACTCGTGCCGCATGTACTCCTGCAGGTGGATGCACGGGATGTACTCCGCCGTCGCTACACCGTCACGCCGCAGCGCCGCCATCACGGCGTCGCGATCGAGCTCAGGCGCGAGCTTGACCACGTACACGAACCACGATCGCTTGTGATCCGCGTCGTCGTGGATCAGGGTCTCGACGCCGTCGAGGCCGGCGAGGAGCTCCCCGTACCGGGACGCAGCCTGCGCGCGCAGCTCGAGCATCCGGTCGAGCTTTTCGAGCTGGGCGATGCCGACCGCGGCCTGGATGTCCGTCCACCGGTAGTTGAAGCCGAGCCTGACGTGGTCGAACCAGCTGCCACCCGCATACTGCCGGCCCTGGTTCCGCATGCTCACGACGAGCTGGTACGTCTCCTCGTCATGCGTCGTGACGACGCCGCCCTCTCCCGTCGCGAGCTGCTTGTTCGGATAGAACCCGAAGATCGCGGCCACGCCGTGGCCGCCGACGGGAACGCCCTTGTACTCCGCCCCGAGCGCTTCCGCTGAGTCCTGGATCACCGCAAGCCCGTGCCGTTCCGCGACCTCGCGCAGCTCGTCGAGCTCGCACGGGTAGCCGAAGATGTCGACCGCGACGATCGCCTTCGTCCGCTCCGTGATCGCCGCCTCGACCGAAGCGGGATCCATGTTCAGCGTGCGCGGGTCGACGTCGGCGAATACCGGGACGCCGCCCTCGTAGATGAAGCAGTTCGCGGAGGCCGCGAACGAGAGCGTGGAGGTGATCACCTCGTCGCCGGGCTCGATTCCCGCGATCCGGCACAGCAAGTGGAGACCCGCGGTGCCGCTCGAGACGGCTGCGGCGTACGGCGCGCCGACCCGCTCGGCGACGAGTCGCTCGAACTCCTCGATGGTCGGGCCGAGCGAGAGGCGTCCGGAACGCAGAACCTCGAGCACGAGCTGCTCCTCGCGCTCGTCCAGGAAGGGCCGAGCGAGCGGAATCTCGCGCGTGGTCGGCTGGGTCACGCTTCGGCTGGGGCCGGCGTCGCGTAGTCGAGCCAGTGGGTCCAGCGCTCGCTCTGACCCCGGGCCGTGTCCAGATACGCCTTCTGGATCTCCAGCGTGACCGGCCCGACGCCGAGCTCGTGGTCGTCCACAGCGCGAAGCGGCGTCACCTCGGCCGCCGTGCCCGACATGAACACCTCGTCGGCGAGGTACAGGTCGGAGCGGATCAGGTTCTTCTCGACGACCTCGTGGCCGAGATCGGACGCGATCTGGATGATCGTGTCGCGCGTGATCCCCGGGAGGATCGAAGCCGAGAGGTCTGGCGTGAAGATCGTCCCGTCCTTGACGACGAAGATGTTCTCGCCCGAGCCGTCCGCGATGAAGCCTTCGTCGGTGAGCAGGATCGCCTCGTCATAGCCCGCGCGGTTGGCCTCCATCACGGCCAGCATGGAGTTGAGGTAAACCCCGGTCGCCTTGGCGACGTGCGGAATCACGTTCGGGCCAATGCGCTGCCAGCTCGAGATCTTCGCGCGAATGCCCTGGGACAGGCCGTCCTCGCCGAGGTAGGCGCCCCACGGCCAGCTCATGATCACGACGTCGACGGGATTCCCGACCGCCGAGACGCCGAGCTCGCCGTAGCCGTAGAACGCGATCGGGCGGAGGTAGCACTCCGGCAGGCCGTTCGCCGAGATCAGCTGGAAGTGCGCGTCGCGCAGCTCCTCGATCGAGTACGGGAGGTCCATGTAGAGCAGGCGCGCGGAGTTGTGCAGGCGCTGAAGGTGGTCGGCGAGGCGGAAGACTGCGGTGCCCTTGGGCGTGTCGTAAGCCCGGATGCCTTCGAAGACGCCGGAGCCGTAGTGCAGCCCGTGCGTGCCGACGTGGATGCGAGCGTCCGCCCAGTCCACAAGCTCGCCGTTCATCCAGATCTTCTCGGTCTCTCGCACCTCGTGCTCCTTTCGGCCCCGCCGCGGTGGAGCTCACATGGTACCCCCAGAACCCGGATGGGGAACCCTGTCAATCCTCCACGGCGTCGATGGTCTCGGCCCGCGAGAGCCGCAAAAGCTCGCCGGGAGCGAGCGCTGCGAGGTGATTCGGCGAGCCCGCGCCGATCCAGACGACGTCGTGTGCGAGCAACGTGCGCTCCGCGAAGACCCGGTCGACGCGGGGATGCGGGAACGGCGCAACGGCGCCCGGCTCGAATCCCGTTGCCTCTCGCACCTGCGCCCTGCCCGCGACCGCCACGTGCGAGCATCCCGCCGCGCGCGCGATCTTGGCGGTGTCCGCCCGCCGGTTGCCGGGAACGAGCACGACGAGCGAACGGCCGTCGCATTCGACGACGAGCGACTTCACGATCTGCGACTCGGCGCAGCCCACCGCACGGGCCGCGTCGGCTGCGGTCGGCGTTCCCTCCGCGAACTCCTCAACCCGCGCCTCGGCGCCCGCCTCCCTGATGTACGCAGCGACGCGCTCGACGGACTCGGGCCACTCCACGCGCGAAACCTAGCCGCGCAACCGTTGGGGCAGGTCGCACGTTGTTTTCGTAGCAACCTGCGGACGGAGACGAAAGTGGCGAGAGAGCCCGAGTCGATGGCAAAGACCGAATCGCTGTTTCGCGACGTGAACGAGCGGATCGCGACAGCCGCCGACCAGTTCGGCAGCGAGGAAGCGGAGTTCGTTTGCGAGTGCGCCGACCCGAAGTGCGTGGAGCGGGTCGGGGTCCCGCTGGAGGTCTACGAGAGCGTGCGCGCGGAGCCGACGACATTCATCCTCGCGAACGGGCACGAAGAAGGCTCGATCGAGAAGGTCGTCGAGACGCGGCGCCGCTTCCAGATCGTGGAGAAGGTCAACCGCAAAGTAGTGGCCGTCGTCCGGAAGCTCGACCCGCGCAGCGGCGCGCCCGATCTAGAGCCAGGGTAGAAACCGTCCGCGGACGCGCTCGCGGTACTCGGCGTAGGCGGGAAAGCGCTCGGCCAGCAGCCGTTCTTCCTCCTGCGACTTCCTGATCCAGATGTAGGCCAGTAACGCGGTAGCGGCGAGCGCCGGCACGCTGGAGATCATTCCGAACCCGACGAACATCAGCAGCCCGCCGCCGTAGATCGGATGCCGTGCGTAGCGGTACGCCCCGTGCTCGACGAGCACGCCTTGCGGTTTTGGGCGCGGGAAGACCGTGAGATTCCACCCCAGCGCTCGCAGGCCGAGCGCGAACCAGGCTCCGCCCGCGGTGACGACGATCAGCCCGCTGAGGCTGACCCAGGTCGGCGTTCGCGGCGGGAACCCGGAGACGAGGAACACCAGCGCCATCGCCGCGAACTGGAGAACGACCCAGTGCGTCCCGCGCGATTGCTCAGCCGAGGGCGATGAACCTTGCGTCGTCGAACCCTTCCCGCAGCTTGTCGACCAGCTCAGGCGGCGCGGGCTGGTCGATCGAGAGCGCCATGAGTGCCTTTCCTCCCCGCCTGGTGCGCGAGACGGCCATGTTCGCAATGTTCACGTCCGCCTCGCCGAAGAGCGTCCCGACGCGGCCGATCATCCCCGGCACGTCGTCGTAGCGGAAGAAGACCATCAGCGGCGCCAACTCGGTCTCGAGCTCGAAGCCGAGCGCGCTCACGAGCCAGAGCCTGTTGTCGCGCCCGATCGTCGTTCCCGCGCTCGCGAGGTCGTCGCCGTCTGCGCGCACCGTGACGCGGATCAGGTTCGTGAAGTCGCGCGACGAGCGGCGGCGCTCCTCCTTGACCTCGATGCCGCGCTCGGCGGCGATCAGCGGCGCGTTGACGTAGTTGACAGGAACGTCGGTTCTGCCCTGGAAGGCGCCGTTCAGCGCGGCCACGGTCAACAAGCGCGTGTCGTAGGCGGACAGCGCTCCGTAACAGGCGACGGTGATCTGCTCAGCGCGGCCTTCCGCCAGCTCCATCGCCAGCCGTCCGAGCTTCGCAGCCAGCGGGATGAACGGCCCGAGCACCTCCAGATCCTGCGCGCCGATCGAGGGGATGTTCACGGCGTTGGGCACGAGCTTGCCCTCGAGCGCGGCGGCCACCTGCTCGGCGACGATCAGGCCCGCGCGATCCTGCGCCTCCTCGGTCGAGGCGGCGAGATGCGGCGTCACGACGACCTGCGGAAGCTCGAGCAGGGGGCCGGAGTACGGCTCGGACGAGAACACGTCGAGCGCGGCGCCGGCAACTTTCCCCGACTGCACGGCCTCGACGAGAGCCGCTTCGTCGACCAGCTCGCCCCGGGCAGCGTTGATGAGCCGCGCGCCGTCGCGCATCCGCGCGAATGCCTCCGCGCCGACCGAGCCGCGCGTCTCGTCGGTGAGTGGCAGGTGCAGCGTGACGAAGTCGGCCTCGGCGTAGAGCGCGTCGGGCGTCGCGAAGCGCTCGGCCCCGAGCTCGCGGTAGCGGTCGGCTGCGACGAAGGGATCGAAAGCGACGACCCGCATCCCGAGCCCGACCGCGCGGCTCGCAACCTGCTGGCCGATGCGGCCGAAGCCGAGCACGCCGAGCGTCTTTCCGGCGAGCTCCACGCCGCCGTAGCTCGAGCGCTCCCAGCGGCCTTCCTTCAACGCGGCGTGCGCCTGCGGGATGTTGCGGGCGAGCGCGACGAGGAGGCCGATCGTGTGCTCCGCCGCTGACACGACCGTCGACTCGGGCGCGTTGGCGACGACGATGCCGCGCCGGGTCGCCGCCTCGACGTCCACGTTGTCGACTCCGACCCCGGCGCGCCCGATCACCTTCAGCCGGTCGGCGCGCGCGATCAGGTCGGCTGTGAGCTTGGTCGCCGAGCGGATGACGATTGCGTCGTAGCCGCCGATCGTCTCGGCGAGGTCGCCGTTCGCCTCCACGTCGACGTCGAACTTGGAGCGAAGCAGCTCGACGCCCGCGTCGGCGATCGGCTCCCGAACGAGGACCCTCACACGCGCGTGTGCTCGAACGCTTCGAGCGCCCGCGTCACGGCGAGCCCGCGCTCGACGTCGGCGCCGAGCTCGGTGAGCGCGAGCTCCACCGCCGCGAGCGCCGTCGTGATGTCGAAGACGTCGAACCAGCCGATGTGGCCGATGCGGAAGATCTTGCCCTTCAACGCGCCCTGGCCCGGCGCGAGCGTGACGCCGTAGCGATCGCGGAGCAGGAGCAGCAGCTCCGACCCGTCCACGCCCTCCGGAACGCGAATCGCGGTGACCACCGCGGCGCGGTCTTCATCGGGGGAAAAGAGCTCGAGGCCCATCGCCTTGATCCCCTCCCGGCAGGCGCGACCGAGCCGCACGTGTCGCTCGAACGCCGACTCGAGCCCGCCGTCGAGGAGCAGGCCGAGCGCGACGTCGAGCGCCGCGACCAGCGAGACCGCGGGCGTGAACGCGGCGTCGAAGGCCGCCTGTGCCTTCAGCGCGCGATTCCAGTCGTAATAGAAGCGCGCGCCCGTTCCCTGCGCGGCGTAGGCAGCTTCGGATACCGCCGTCATCGCCAGTCCCGGGGGGCACATGAGCGCTTTCTGGGAGCCGGTCGCCACGACGTCGAGCTCCCACTCGTCGGTCTCCAACGGCACGGCACCGAGGCTGGAGACCGCGTCGACGATCGAGAGCGCGCCGGCCTCTCGGGCCACGGCGGCGAGCGCCTGGATATCTGCGACGACGCCGGTCGAGGTCTCGGAATGGACGAGGAAGACCGCTTTGGCCCCGCCTGCGTCGGCCAATGTGCGCGCGAGGTCGTCGGGCGACGGCGTCTCCCCCCACTCGTACCGGAGCGGGACGACGTCGGCGCCGAAGGCCTCTCCCATCGCCACCCAGCGCTCGCCGAACGCGCCGGCCGTGACGGCGACGACGCGATCGCCGGGTGAGACGAGGTTCGCGATCGCCGACTCGAAGGCGCCGGTTCCGGAGGCGGTGAAGAGCAGTACCTCGCGCTCGGTGCGAAAGACGTCCCTCAAGCGTGCGAGGCAGCGCTCGTAGACGACGCGGAAGTCGGGCCCGCGGTGATGGACGATCGGCTGGGCGAGCGCGGCGAGAACCTCGGGCGGCACCGGCGTCGGCCCAGGGGTGAAGAGATAGCGCTTCTCGGGCATCCAACCGGAGCGTAGCTCCCCAATCGGCTCACGCCGACGAGCCTTAGTAACAGCCTGTTACTTGGGTCGTTCGGAGCGCTAGCGCGGGCGATGCGTTCGGAAGCTGAAGATCTGCTGGAAGGTCGGCCGGTTCGTCCAGCGCATCGTGTCCGGGAGGATCCCCGACGTGAAGTGGATCCGCTCCGCCGTCGCGTCGGCGCGCCAGGCGGCCGGATCCGGGCCTTGCTTCGCCGCGAGCTCGGTCCCAGCCGTCTCGAGCGCGGACCAAAGCGAGCGCTGGCACTCCGCAAGGTTGCCCGCGCCGCAGTAGCGGTTCGCGAACGCGCCTCGCACCGGCTTGGCGAGCAAAGTCCGGAGGTCCTTGTCGATGTACCCGTACCAGCCGTCGAGGTACGAGGAGCCCTGGATGTTCGCGTCGTCGCTCGCGTCCTCGAGCGACCGCAGCAATCCGAGATCTGGCCCGAGCACGGGGCGCATGACGTTGTCGGCGATCGCCGGATAAGCGGCGTCCATGATCGCGGCGCCGGGGTCGTCGACGGTGCCGTCCCCGTTTCGGTCGAGCCGGCTCGCGCCCGCGGCCGCCCACGCCTGCAGCAGCTCGAGCATGTGCTGCACGCGTGGGCTCGTCGGCGCCGAGCCCTGCAGGACCTGGGCGAGCGTCGGGACCAGCGCCACAGCCCGCAGATCCTGCGTCGCAGCCTTGTTCATCAACGAGGCCACGCTCGCGACGGTGTGCTTCCGGCGCGCGGCGACTCCCGCATTCAGGAGCTGGACGCGCTGGACCGAGCCATAGGCCCAGTTCTCGTCGGCCGAGCCCACGTCGGCGGCGGGCTTGTTGTTCCAGTTCACGATCGCACCGCTCGGCGGGTTCACGCCCTGCGCGTGCTGCGCCGCCGTCAGGAACCCGCGCCACTCGAATCCGCCGGTGCCGACTGTCGGGAGCGACGGATCCGTGCCGGGCGCGCGCACCGGGAGCCGGCCGCTCGAGAACATTGCGATGTCGCGGTTGTCCGCGTAGAACCAGTCGAACGAGAACTCGATCCCGGACATGGTCTTGAGGAAGCCGCGAGCGGAGGTCACCCGGTTCGTGTCCAGCGCGTAGAAAGCGCGCGCCGAGCGCAGCTCGCGTCCGCGGGTCGAGCGCTGCAGCGCGAGCGCGACGCGTGCTCCTCCGCGCGCGGTCGCGTAGCCGATCACCGGGCCGTGGACGGTCTCGCGGAAACGGAGCGGCGCCCGCTCGTCGAAGCGCACGAGCTCGCCCGCGTTGAACACCGTCATTGCGCGGCACTCGCCGCGGAACAGGTAGTGAGCGTCGTCCCCGCCGCAGAGCGTCTCGGCGAAGACGTCGATGTTGTCGGCCCGGGACGAGGTGGCGCTCCAGACGAAATCGAGGCCGCGTCCGATCACGACGAACGGCACGCCCGGGAAGATCACGCCGCGGGTGTCGAAGCCCCCGCCGTGCAGGTCGGCCTCGAGGAAGAACTGCGGGAAGAAGTAGCCGACCTGCGGGCCTGCGACGAAGATCGGGTGGCCGGTCGCGGAGCGCTTCGCGCCGATCAGGATCGCGTTGCTCATCGCCCCCGCAGGCGGCGTCGGCGCCGCCGTGACCGAGCCCGGCTCCAGCACGACACCTCCGGGGGCGTCGGCCGAGGGCAACGCGTACGGGAACCGCCCCGGCACGGAAACCGGCGTCTCCGGGTCGTTCGCCTCCCGCAGGTCGTCCCAGATCGACCGGCCCTTCGCAGCGCCGAAGTCGCGCTGGAGCGCGCCGAGGAGCTCCGACCGGCGGGGTTCGTCGCCGCCGTTCGCGCCGAACCGTGCCGCGATCAGTGCCGCCGCCGCGACGACGTCGTTCGCGGTGAACGGAGCGACCGGCGTTCCGGCCTTCCGGTAATAGCCGTTGATCCCGGCCACGTAGGCATCGACGAGCGCGACCATCCTCCGGCCGTCCGGGCCCGAGGCGCGCAGGTCGTCGACCTGCTTCGCGAGGTATGCCTCGGTCTGCGCGCTCGGGACGAACGATCTCCCGCTCAGTGCGAGCCCGATCGGGTCGATCCCCGGGATGTCGAGCGCGGCGACCCGCGATGGACCTCGGATGAGCGCGAGGAGCAGGCCGCGATCCTCCGCGGTCGCCCAACCCGCTCCGTACATCACGTCGGCCTGCGTCCGGCCCCGCACGTGCGGAACCCCGAAGCTGTCGCGGAGAATCCGTGCGCCGGGCCGGGGCAGCGTCTCGACGCGGGTCGGCTTCGCGCCGGCGAGCCCGAGCGTGGCCGGTTTGAACAGACGCTTCAGGTCGCTGTCCGTGACCGTGTCCCAGAGGGGCGTCAGCGCGTCATAGAGCTTCGCCTGGTCGTTCGTGTTGCGATTGAACTCGAGGCCGCCGTTCTCCCCGGGAGGAAGGATGTTCAGCGCGACCGCGGCGTGGTCGCGCTGGCGCGCCGACGCTGCGGTTCCGGCTGCGAGCAGCAGCGTGGCGAGAACGAGCGCGGCGGTGCGCACGCGCCCAGGCTACTACCCTGGCGGCCGATGGACGTTCTGCTCGCCTTCGCCGCCGCGCTGCTCACGCTTCGGCTCACGGGAGCGCTCCTCGCGCGCTGGCGCGCACGCCGCGCCCCCGAGCTCGCCGCGTGGGCCGCGTCGTTGCTCTGCTACGCGATTGCATCCGGCGCGCTCGCCTGGGGCGCGGCTCACGGCTGGGACGGCCGCGCCTTCCGCGTCTACTACCTGTTCGGCGGCCTGTTGACGGCGCCGCTGCTCGGGGTCGGCTCGCTGCTCCTCGCCGGGCGGCGCTGGGCGCTCCCGCTCGGGTTGCTCTACGCGGGCCTGGCCGTGGGAGTCGCGATCTCGGTGCCGCTGCACGGGGCGATCGGCGGGACCGGCGTCCCACACGCGCAGGACGCGCTCGCCTTCCTGCCGGCCCGTCTCCTGGCGGTGCTCGGGAACTCCCTCGGCACGCTCGCGGTCGTGGCCGTCGCCCTGTCGAGCCTGAAACACAGGCCGCTCGGAAACGCGCTGATCCTCCTCGGCGTCGGGCTGGCCGCCGTCGGCACCGCGGCAGGAGGGCTCGGCGTTGGCGGCAGCGCCGTGTTCATCGCCCTCGCCGCGTGCGCGCTGTATGCGGGCTTCGTCGCCCGTCCCGGGGCGTTTCGGCTCCGTCGTGCGCGGACAGCAGTTACGTAGCCAAACCTTGCAGCCTCATCCTTTTGCTAACCTTCCGCGTCGTCGGGCGTCCTAGCCCCTGACGCGCGTCCGGATTGCGGCAACTCTCCGGGCGCACGCTGGCGTTTCACCGAACTCAGGGGCTTTCTCATGCGGCACATACTCGTTCTCACAGCGGTCTGCGCGTGCGCGCTCACGGCCGCTCTCGTCCACGTCCACACCGTCGCCGCCGAGTCGGCAGGCGTGGTCAACCCTGAAGACCTGCAGACGCAGATCGACACGTACCGGAAGGTCTCGTGGCGCTGGCAGCGTCTTATGGGCCGTCCGCTGACGATCCAGCTGCCCGCGCCCCGCCCGCCGCTCGAGCAGCGTGTGCCGCTCTGGAAGGCGCACTCGACCCGGATGCAGGTTCTGGCCCAGAAGCCGCCGCACAAGGGGGCGTGGCTGTGCATCCACCGGTACGAGGGCCGCTGGACGGATTCGGGCGCGCCGTACTACGGCGGGCTCCAGATGGACTACGGCTTCATGGCCACGTACGGGCGCGAGCTGCTGCGGCGCAAAGGGACAGCGGACCACTGGACGCCCCTCGAGCAGATGTGGGTCGCCGAGCGCGCGTACCACTCCGGGCGTGGGTTCTATCCGTGGCCGAACACGGCACGGTACTGCGGCCTGATCTAAGCCTTCAGTTTCTCTCGGAGCAGCTCGCTGACGACCTTCGCGTCGGCCTTGCCCTGCGTCTCCTTCATCACCTGGCCGACGAAGAAGCCGAGGACGCCTTCCTTGCCGCCGCGGTACGTCTCGACCTGATCGGGGTTCGCGGCGAGGATGCGCTCGATCAGCGGCTCCAGCTCGGACGCGTCCGTCACGGCCGCTTCGCCGAGGTAGCGCTCCGCCGAGAAGCCCGGCTCGCCGCTCGCCGCCAGCGCCTCCGTGAAGGCGGCTCGCGGGATTTCGCGGCGTGCTTCGATCAGCTTCGCGAGCTCGCCGGCGTTCACTGCCGACGGATCGACGCCGGCCGCCACGAACTGGTTCGCGAGCACCTTGGCGCTCTCAACCGGATCCGCGCCCGCGTCGACGACGCGCCGCCAGAGATCGTCGAGCCCGCCTGTGACGAGCACCTGGGCGCTGTCGAGCCCGAGCTGCTCCGCCAGGCGCCGGATCCGCGAGCCCGGGTGCTCGGGNNGGGAAGTAGCGGTAGTCGTCCGCCTCCTCCTTCTGGCGGCGCGGCGACAAAGTGCCCGTCGCCGCGTGGAAGTCGTACGTCTGCTGGATCACCTCGCCGCCCGACTCCCAGACCTCGATCTGCCGCGCGACCTCGGCGTCGATCCCGCGCGCGATGAAGTTGAACGAGTTCATGTTCTTCAGCTCGGTGCGCGTGCGGAAGCCTTCCTCGCCGACCTTGCGGACGGAGACGTTCGCGTCGGCCCGCAGCGTGCCCTTCTCCATCTCCGCGTCCGAAATCCCGAGCTCGATGATCGTCTGGCGCAGGAGCTGGAGGAAGCGCTTGGCGTCGTCGGCGTCGTGCAGATCGGGCTCGGTGACGATCTCGACGAGCGGTGTCCCGCCGCGGTTGAAGTCGACGTTCGAGTGCGCCGCGCCCACGATGCGCCCGCCCTCGCCGCCGACGTGGATCGTCTTCGCGGCGTCCTCCTCGAGGTGTGCGCGGGTGATCCCTACCTCGACGTCGCGTTCGTCGCCAGGGACGGTGAAGCGCCCGGCGACGCAGAGCGGCTGGTCGTACTGGGAGATCTGGTAGCCCTTCGGGTTGTCCGGATAGAAGTAGTTCTTGCGGGCGAAGACGGCCGAGTCGGCGATCTCGCAGCCGAGCGCGAGGCCGAGGCGGATCGTCCACTCGACGGCCTGTCTGTTCGGGACGGGCAGCGCGCCCGGGTGCGCGAGGCAGACGGGGCACGTCTGCGCGTTGGGTTCCCCTCCGAAGCCGTTCGCGCAGCGGCAGAACATCTTCGTCCGCGTTTTCAGCTGGACGTGGATCTCGAGGCCGATGACCGGTTCCCACTCGCTCATCCGCGCAGCCGCTCCGGGACGAAATCGAACTCGAGCGCGCGCTCGAGCGCGTGGCCGATCGCGAACAGCGTGTTCTCGGAGAACTGCGGGCCGACGAGCTGGAGGCCGACGGGCAGACCCTCGGAGAGCCCGCAGGGAATCGAGAGCCCGGGTAGCCCTGCCATGCAGGACGGGA
>DHWI01000021.1:19256-19828 GCA_002413095.1 Thermoleophilia bacterium UBA5186 | reverse complement strand
CGACGATCAGGCCGGTCATCGACAGCTGGGCCATCACGGCCACGCCGATTCCGTACAGCCCGGCGAAGTGATGCGCGACGAGGATCCCTGTCGCGATCACGAGCACGGGCGCCGCGGTCGCCTGCATGCCCTGCGCGAGCCCTTCGATGATGTTCGTCGCGTGGCCAGTCTGGGAGGCGCGCGAGATCGCCTTGACCGGGCCCCAGCGGGTCCCGGTGTAGAACTCGGTGATCGCGACCAGCAGGAACGTGACCACGAGGCCGACGAGGGCCGAGAGGTACAGGTCCTTGAAGCTGAACTTCCCGTTGTCGAACGCGAGCGTGACCGGGATGAAGCCGATCGCGGAGAGCACCGTTGCGACGATCACGGCCTTGTACAGCGCGTTCATGATGTTGCCGCTGCGGCCGACGCGTGCGAAGAACGTCCCGATCACGGAGGCGAGGATCGAGATCCCGCCGAGCGCGAGCGGGTAGAGCACGAGGTCTCCCGCCGGGAAGCGGGTCGAGCCGAGCAGCATCACCGCGACCGCCGTGACCGCGTAGGTCTCGAAGAGGTCGGCCGCCATGCCGGCG
>DHWI01000021.1:18120-19099 GCA_002413095.1 Thermoleophilia bacterium UBA5186 | reverse complement strand
CCGTAGTAGCCGGCGACGCCGAGCAGGCCGAGCCCGACCACGAGCAGGCCCGTCACCGAGCCCGCGCGGAACGCCACGTTGAGCGCGGGCTTCAGGCCGCTCTTCGCCGCTTCCGCGGTGCGTACGTTCGAGCGGACGGCGACGTTCATCCCTATGAAGCCGGCTGCGGCCGACAGTACCGCGCCAACTAGGAAGCCGAACGCGGCGCCCCACCCGAGCTTGTCGTAGAGGCCGAGGACCAGGAAGGGAACGATCGAGACGGCGGCGATGGTCGTGTACTGGCGCTTGAGGTACGCGGCGGCGCCTTCCTGCACGGCCTTCGCGATCTCGCGCATGCGTTCCGACCCTTGCGGCTGCTTCATGATCCAGAAGGTCAGGTAGAGCCCGTAGACGACGGCGACCACGCCGCACGCGAGTGCGAAAGCCACCGCGTGGTCGTTGAAGAATCCGGCTACCAGCATCCCTTGGCCTCCCCGCACAAAGTCAGCGCCGAGGGCTCCCGGCGCGCGGGGTTTTCTATCACACTGTCCCGCCCGCGAGCGTCAGGAAGACTCGGCCGCGGCGCTCGCGTAGGCGAGCTGGAGATTCGCGACCACCTGGTTGAAGTCGCGGATCAGCTCGGCCGGGACGACGCCGTCCAGAACGCCGCCAATCGCCTTCAGGGCTTCGATCGCGACGCGGGTCTGGTCGAGGTCACGCGTCTCGGCGTTCAGGCGGTGGTAGCCGAGCGACGCGAGCCCCTGCATCGTCTCGACGAGCACGTCGGAGACCTTGATCTTGGCGAGCGCCTCTTTGAGCTCTTGCTCGGTCGGGACGGACAACGGTTCTCCTCCGGAAGTCGGGTCGACCGGTCGGTTCAGACGGCTCCCAGGCGAAGCCTGTGAGCCTGGAGACGGCGCCGCCGAGTCGGCGCCTTTGTCCGTCACCCGACGACCTCGCGTGGCCTGGCGAGCTCTGCGTAGATCTCGCGCGGCGTGAG
>DHWI01000021.1:17479-18076 GCA_002413095.1 Thermoleophilia bacterium UBA5186 | reverse complement strand
CCGAGCCCGCGCCGGCACCGCCTCGCCTCGCTCGAAGTCGATCAGCTCGCCGGAGAGTCCCCAGCGGATGGCGCGCCACAGGTTCTCCGCCAGCAACCGGTGCGGATAGGCGGGGATCGGCTCGCCCTCGTCGACCGCGCGGGCGTAGCGCGCCGTCAGCGCGTAGGCGAGCGCGCTCAGCGCCTGCGCGTCACCCAGCTCGGGCTGGGCGTCGCAGATCCGGATCTCGACCGTCGGGAAGTTGAGGTGCGGCCGCACGCTCCACCAGAGCTGGGTGTGCTCGGTGATCGAGGCGGTGCGGTAGAGGAAAGTCACGTAGTCCTCGAAACCGGCCCAGCCCTCGTAGACGTCCGGGATCCCGCAGCGCGGGAACATCTTCGTGAAGATCTCAGTGCGGGCCGAGTGCAGGCCCGACACGACGTCCTCGACGAAGGGCGAGCTGGCCGAGAGCGCGAGGAGCTCGGGGAGGACGTTGCGAAGCGCGTTCGTCACCGCGACCGCGCGGTCGGCGCCCCGGATTCCCACGTGGACGTGCAGCCCGAAGGTGTTGTTGCGCCAGACCACGTAACGGAGGAGCTCGTCGTTGCGGCGGTAGTG
>DHWI01000021.1:528-17345 GCA_002413095.1 Thermoleophilia bacterium UBA5186 | reverse complement strand
TCGAGGAGCGCGAACTCCTCCTCGACGGCGAGGGTGAAGTCGGTCCCGGACTCGAACGCCTCGCGGGCGAACGCGAGCTGCTCGTCCGGCGACAACCGCTGCTCGTCGCCCATCGGACTATTTTATTTGAAGGGTTCGAGCAGCCGCTCTGCGACGCCGGCCCAGCTCCAGCGGGCGACCGTCGCGCGGCGTGCTGCGGCACCGAGCGCTGCGCGTTCGGCCGGGTTCAACGCGAGCAGCGCGTCGAGCTTGGCGGCGAGGTCGTCGACGTCGCCCGTGCGAAAGCTCGCCAGGGCACGGTGCTCCGGCGGGTACTCGGCCTCGAGCCCCTCGGCGATCTCGGCGAGGCCCGAATGGCGCGCGACGAGCGGCGGCGCTCCGGCGGCGGCGGCTTCGGCGGCGACCATCCCGAATGCCTCGGGGAAGATCGAGGGAACGACCGTCACGTCGGCGAGCGGGAGCAAGTGGACAAGGTGGCGATGCTCCAGCGGGCCGGTGAAGAGGGTTCGTGGCGGTGCGGCGGTCTCGAGCTGGGCGCGGTAGTCGCCGAAGCCGACGATGACCGCGCGCGCGTCGACGCGGCGGAGCGCGTCCAGCAGCACGTGGACGCCCTTGTTGTAGAGCAGCTTGCCGAAGTAGACGACGGTGGGCTCGTCGCCGTCGAGGAACTCCGCGAGCCGCTCGGCGTTCCCTTCGTCCGGGAGCCGCTCGCTCGCGTTCCCTGGATTCGGAGGGTCGTTCCGCGCCTCGGCGAGCAGCCCCTCGAGCGCCTGCGCGCGTGGCTTGGGCACGAACTCGTCTACATCCACCCCCGGGGGCACCTCGTGCACGCGGTCGACGTGGCCGACGACGTCCTCGAGCACGGAGCGGATGTGGCCCGAGCCGACGAAGACGGCCTCGGCTCGCGCGAGCGACTCCCGCCCCCACGCCGCAAGCTCGGCGTTCCCGCGCATCGAATACTCGAGCTCCGAGCCGTGCGCCTTGACCGCGTAGCGCGCCCCGGACGCGGCCCCCACCGGGCCGCCCATGAGGACGTGGTTCGCGAAGACGAGATCGGCCGGCAAGAGGTCCCGGACGGCAGCAGCGTTGGCCTCGACGTAGCGCTCGCGGTCGGCGACGGACATGTCCTGCAGTCGGACCGGGGTCAGACCCTCGTACGCGTCCACGACGAACACGGGCAGGACGCCGCCGGGAAGCTCGGGCCGCACCGCGCGAGCGCCCGCGAGGCCGTAGCGCCCGGGGTCTCGTTCCTGACTGACGACCACCACGTCGTGACCCGCGCGCGCCCATTCGCGCGCGAGCGCGCGCGTGTAGACGTTCGAGCCCGTCCCGGCGAGCAGGTAGCCGTGCCAAAGAACGATCTTCACGTTCGCCTCGGCGTCGCACACGCCGGCGGAGCCGGGCTCTGTCCGGCGGGAGCCCCACAGTCGCTCGACCGCGCGCCCCCCAGAAGGAGGGGGCCCACGGGGGAACCCTGGGTTCCCCCGTGTTCAAAGAGGACGATCTTCACTCGATTGGTTTACGCGATTTGGTCAGCAGGTTCCTTCCGTCGTGCGCCGATGAATGAGTCCCACCGACATCGCTGACGAGGAGCACTCAATGAGATTTGGGAAGTTTGCCCTCGCGCTTGCGATCGTGGCGCTTGCGGCCGCCGCAGCCGCTCTTGCCACGCCTGCGAGCCGGGCTGAAGGAACACCGACGACAACGAGTACGACCGTGAGCACCTCCCAGGAGGAGCACACCGGCACGACTACGACAGTCGAAACCACGACGACCCAGCAGGAAGAGGAGCATCCTGCGACGACTACCGTCACCACGACTACGGGCGACGAGAGTGGCGGGAACGACAACAAGGGTCCCGGCGACTCCGAGCACAAGACGACTACGACCTCCACGGTCACGACGACGACCGGAACCGAGACGACCTCGGCCGGCGACGAGCCGCGTGATCAGCCCAAGGACGAGAAGGGCCAGGACGAGCACGGCACGAACGGCCCGGACTCGGTCGAGACTGGTGACAAGAACGATTCCGTCGAGCTCGCCGGCGGGAATGACGACGCGCATCTCGGCGGCGGCAACGATGTGGCCCACGGCGGCGCGGGCAACGACAAGCTGTTCGGCGAGGGCGGCAACGACAAGCTCTTCGGCGACGGCGGCAACGACCAGCTGTTCGGCGGCACCGGCGGCGACGTCCTGACCGGCGGCGCCGGCGCGGACGAGCTGTTCGGCGGCACCGGCAGCGACGTGCTGATGGGCGGCGACGGCGCCGACCGGCTGCTCAGCGCCGACGGACAGCGTGACGTCGTCGACTGCGGCAGCGGGAACGACGTCGCGATCATCGACCGCATCGACGTCGTCCGGAACTGCGAGTCGGTTCAGCGCCACTAGCGCGAACGACGACACCTCGCGTAGGAGCCGGAAGCCCCGCCCCGAACGGCGGGGCTTCCGCCTTCCGGGGCGCGGCCCTGCGGGCCGCGCCCCGGGGTCAGGCCCCAGGACATGTCCGATGAGGGAAATGTTCTGCTCTCGCGCTGAATTCGCGGCGAACGCCGGACATGTCCGTTCGTCGTTTGGGCATGGCTCGTCGAGCGCTGGCCCGGGGTCAGGTCCCTGGGCATGTCCGCCTAGGCGCTACGTCAGATGGAAATACAGCGCGTAGAGCAGCTCGACCGCGGGGTTCGACGTGTGCACCTGGACGTCGGACGGCACGTCGAGCAGGGCCTCGGAGTAGTTGAAGAGGATCTTCACGCCCGCGCGCACCAGGTCGGACGTGGCCGCCTGGGCGCTCGGCGCCGGCACGGCGAGCACGCCCACGATGATGTTCTTGTCGCGGATGATGTCCGGCAGCTGCGCGTACTCGCTGACCTGCACGTTCCCGACTGTGCTCCCGACCTTGCTCTCGTCGGTGTCGAACACGGCGGCGATGTTGATCCCGTGCTCCGCGAAGATCGACGAGCTCGCGATTGCCTGCCCGAGCCGCCCCGCTCCGACGAGCGCGATGTTGTGCTGTCCCTGTGTCCGGAGGATCTTGCGGATCTCGCCGAGCAGCGAGTCGATGTTGTAGCCCACCCCGCGCTTGCCGAACTTGCCGAACGCCGAGAGATCCCGCCGGATCTGGGTCGCGTTGATGTTCGTGTAGTCCGAGATCTCCTGCGAGGAGATCCGGTCCTTGCCCATCTTCTTGGCCTGGGTCAGGACCTGCAGATACCGCGACAGTCGCGCGGCCACGCCGACCGTCAGCCGATCCGCCACACCTGCTCCTTGTGTCGATGTTTGTGACAGTGCGGCGCGATTGTGCCAGTGCCGCGTTCCTCCATGCGGCAGACCGTCACAAACCGCCCTCGGGAGGGCGACTTTGTGCGACGAGCTTGCGCCGGAACGCGTCGGGCTGAACGTAGTAGGCGAAGGCGCGAACGCCGTCGATCTCCACCACCGGGAGCCACTCGCGATAGCGCGCCTCGAGCTCGGCGTCGCCGCCGACGTCGACCTCTTCGAGCTCGAATCCCAGCTCTTCGCGCAGGGCGGCCACCTGCGTCCGCGCCCGCTCGCAGAGATGGCACCCCTCCGCGTGGAAGACCCGGACGAGCGTTACGGGTAGATACCGCGCGTGATCGTGGCCTCGGCGACGCGCTGCACGGCCAGCCCGTACGCGGCGAAGCGCATGGTGGTCTCGCGCTCCTTGTAGGTGTCCCAGGTCTCGTCGAACGCCTTGGTGATGATGTCGTTCAGGCGCGCGTTCACCTCGGCCTCCTTCCAGAAGTATTCCTGGAGGCCCTGGACCCACTCGAAATAGGAGACGATCACGCCGCCGGCGTTGGCGAGGATGTCCGGGAGGATCAGGATGCCCTTGTCCTCGAGGATCTCGTCCGCGGACGGCGTCAGCGGGCCGTTCGCGCCCTCGCAGATGATCCGTGCCTTGACCTGACCGGCGTTCGCCTCGGTGATCACCTGCTCGAGCGCGCACGGCGCGAGGACGTCGCAATCGAGCAGCAGCAGCTCGTCGTTCGTGATCTCCTCGGCGCCCTTCAACCCACCGAGCGAGCCGGTCTGCCGCTTGTGCGCGAGCGCCGCCTGCACGTCGATCCCGTTCGGGTTGTGCAGCGCGGTTTGCGAGTCGGAGATCGCGATCACCTTCGCCCCGTCCTCCGCGAGGAACTTCGACAGGTAGCTCCCGACGTTTCCGAACCCCTGGACGGCGACGGACATCCCGTCGAGCCGCAGCTCCTTCTTCGCGACGGCCTCCCGGATGCAGAAGAGTGCCCCGCGCGCGGTGGCTTCCTCGCGCCCCAGCGAGCCGCCGATCGTGAGCGGCTTGCCGGTCACGACGCCCAGCACGGAGTGGCCCTTGTTCATCGAGTACGTGTCGAAGATCCAGGCCATCACGTTGCCGTCGGTTCCGACGTCCGGCGCCGGGATGTCCTTCTCGGGCCCGATCTCGTTGATGATCTCGGTGGTGAACCGGCGGGTCATCCGCTCGAGCTCGCCGCGCGAAAGCTGCTTCGGATTGCAGACGACGCCGCCCTTTGCGCCGCCGAACGGGATCCCCGCCAGCGCGCACTTCCAGGTCATCCACATCGCGAGCGCCTTGACCTCGTCGACGGTGACGTCCGGGTGGTAGCGGATGCCGCCCTTCGACGGGCCGCGCGCGATGTTGTGGGTGACGCGGTGACCCTCGAACACCTGAGTCCTGCCGTCGTCCATCGCGACCGGGATCGAAACCGAGACCGCTTTCTTGCACGCTCCGAGCACATTGACGAGGTTGTCGTCGATGTCGAAGACGTCTGCGACGCGGCGCAGCTGATCCTTCGCGATCTCGAACGGGTTCTCGCGAAGGTGAGAAGCCGGGGCCTCGGCTGTCGACACGGGCGCCTTCCTTTCCTCGATATAGCAGCGACTTTCTAGCGAGCCGCGCGAGTATACGGCTACTTGATCGTGAAGGTCAGAGCCCTGCGGCTGACCCGGCCCGGCTCGGTTGGATACCCCGCAATCCGGAGCTGATAGGTGCCCGCCGCGAGCTTGTTGCCGAACGGGTCCCGCCCGGTGAGCGCGAACTGGAGCTGACCGGGGATCACGTCACGGACGCGCGCGAGGAGGCCCATGTCCTTGTCCTGGTCGTTCCAGAGCTCGATGTCGAGCCGCGCCAGCGGGTGCACCGCCGGGCCGCTGCTCGTCGTGTCCACCCGGCCCACGCGGAGGTAGAGAAAGGCCGGGCCGTCAGACGGGGAGAACGTGTGGCCGGCGCTCTCTCCGCGCGGCACCGCGAGCACGGGCGTCCCGACCAGGTCGCTGCGCGCACGCCCGAAGCGGAGCGCCCACGGAATGCGAAGCGGAGAGCCGCCGATCGGCTGGACCACGATCGCACCCTCGGCCGGAGCGGTTCCGACGGGCTCGCCGGTCACACGCATTGTGATCTGGACGCGCGTACCCTGGCCGCGCAGGAGCGTGATCGCCCGGGGCCGCGCCTCGAAGGTGACCGGCGCGGCGCCCTCGGCGGTCCGNNGCCGGCGCGGGTGGCGCGGCCGAGCGCCAGGGTCGACGGCGAGGTCACGATCTCCGTCGCGGCGGCGGCTCCGACGTCCACGATGCCGGCGCCCTGCGCGGTCACCGCGTCGTCGGAGAGCGGCCTCGCGCTCGAGACCAGCAGGCTCTTGAGCGCGAGCGCGTCGAGCGAAGGGCGCGCCTCGGCGAGGAGCGCCGCAGCTCCCGCGACCGTCGCCGCGGCGGCGCTCGTCCCGTTCACGGTGCCGTAGCGGGCGGCGCCCCCGTCGTCGGTGCCGGCGTCCGAGGTCGCGGTGGCGACACCCGGCGCGACGAGCTCCGGCTTGACCCGACCGTCGAAGGCAAGCCCGCTCGAGGAGAACGGCGCCACGTGTCCCAGCCCTGCGTTCGCCACGCGGCGCGGCGCGCCGATCGCGACGCCCGCGGTCGCTCCGCTGGCCACGGCGGCACGCAACGCGCGCCCCGCGGCCGGTGGGAGGCCGACTACCGGAACGCTGGCGCTCTCGTCGAAGCCGAACGCGCCGGCTGGAAGCTGCTCGCCGTAGAGGATCACCGCCCGAGCGCCGGCCTGCGCGGCGCTCACGACAGTCGCGGAGGGATCCTCGTCGCGGCTGACCGCAATCAGCGCTGCCCGACCCGCGACTGTGCTGTACCCATTTGCATCGAAGAAGCGCGCGAGCGCCGCGGAGGCGGCGGGCTCCCCGGGGGTCGCGTGCGCAGGCCCGGCGGCCGGCGGCACCGCAATCGCCAGCGTCAGGGCGGATTGCGGCGCGACCGCGCCGCCAAGCGGGACCACGCGGTCGAAGACGATGTTGAGCCCGGCCCGCAGGACGACCCGCACCTCGTCGGTCTGGCTGCGCGTGTCGGCCGCGCCGACAGTCAGCGCCGCGGGAGCGCCACCGGGGCCGGAGATGCTCCCGTACCCGACCGCGCCCGCGCCGTCGTTCCCGGCCGGCGCCACCACGAGCGTGTCGAGCACGAGTGCGCCCTCGGCCGCACGCGCCGACGGCCCTTCGGCGAACGCTCCGTACGGCTCGGCGAGTGCGACGAGCGCGATGCGCGCTGCGTCGTGGGCGTCGCCGTCGGCGTTCGGATCGACGGCGCGCTCGAGCCCGGCGATCAGCTGGTCGGTGCGCGCGTAGACGCCCCAGCCTCCCTCCGTGTCGTGCTGCCAGCCCGCAACGCGGATCGGCACGATCGCCGCGCCGGGCGCGATCCCGGCCAGGCCGTTCGGGCCGCCCGCGCCTACGAGGATGCCCGCCATCTGAGTGCCGTGGCGCTCCAGCTCGCCGGTCGAGTCCGGCTTCTGCATTGCCGTGGCCAGCGGATCGCCGCCGACGACGTCGACGCCGTCGAGGATCCGGCCGCGGATCAGCGGCTGCGTGCGGTCGACCCCGGTGTCGAGAAGCGCGATCGTGACGCCGCGGCCGTCGAAGCCCGAGAAGGAGACCTCGGGGCCGTGGCCCGTCCCGGGGCCGAACTCGGAGCGCCCGAGCAGATTCGTCCCATCGGAGGCCGGATAGGCCGTCCGCACCGGGTAGACGCCGGCGACGCCGGGATCGCGCTCGAACAGGGACACGGCGCGGGGGTCGAGCGTCGCGGAGAACGCGTTCACGACGCGGGCGAACCGGAAGTCCGGCCGAACCGAGACCCCCTGTACCCCGAGCTTGAAGAGAAGCGCGCGCTGCGAGTCGAGCGCGGCCCGCGTCCAGTTCCGCTCCTGGGCGTCGGTCGCGCGCCCGCCTGCCGCCGCGACGCGGTCGGCAAGCGAGGGAGCGCTCAGGACGACGATCATGCGCTGCCCGTTCGCGACGCGAGGCCGCGGGCCGCCGACGAGACCCTGCCAGCGCACGATCGGACCGTTGCCGACGCCCGAAGCACCCTGGCCGCCCGCGGCGACCACGACGATGGACGTCAGCGCGGCAACGAGCGCGAGCTTCAGCGCGTGACGCGGCTCACGACGACGTGGCGTAGGCATCGAGCGCAAGGTACTGAGGATAGGCGACGGGCTCGACGAATCGGGCCGCCGAGCCGATCATCGCCGCGTTGTCCGTGCAGAGCTCGAGCGGAGCGAGGGCCGCGTCCGGAAGGGCCGCGCGGAGCTCGGAGTTCGCGGCGACGCCGCCCACGACCGCGATCCTGCCGGCGCCCGTCTCCTCCGCTGCCGCGCGCGTGCGGTCGACCAGCGCACCGACGATCGCACGCTGATAGCTCGCCGCGAGGTCGGCGCGCCGCCGCTCCAGCTCCTTCGGGGTCAGGTCGCGCACCGTGTAGAGCAGCGCGGTCTTCACCCCGGAGAACGAGAAGTCGAGCCCGGGGACGCGCGCCCGCGGGAAGTCGTAGGCGGTGGGCTCGCCCTCACGCGCCAGCCGGTCGATCGCGGCGCCGCCTGGATAGCCGAGCCCGAGCAGCCGCGCTCCCTTGTCGAAGGCTTCCCCGGCCGCGTCGTCGAGGGTGGTCCCGAGCACGCGGAAGCCGTCGTGCGCCTGGACGTCGAGGAGCAGCGTGTGCCCGCCGCTCGCGAGCAGGCAGAGGAAGGGCGGGTCAACCGGCCCCGGCTCGAGGAAGAGGGAGGCGACGTGCCCGTGCAGGTGGTCGACGGGCGCGAGCGGGAGGCGCCGCGCCCACGCGAGCGCCTTCGCGGCCGAAAGGCCGACCAGGAGCGCGCCGATCAGGCCGGGACCGCGGGTCACGCCGATCCGGGTCACGTCGTCGAGAGAGGCGTTCCCCTGCTCGAGAGCCTCGCGGATCACCGGCACGACAAGCTCCAGATGCCGGCGCGAGGCGACCTCCGGTACGACGCCGCCGTAGCGCGCATGCAGGTCCGCCTGGGACGAGACGACGCTCGACCGGATCGTCCCGTCCTCTTCGACGAGCGCCGCGGCCGTCTCGTCGCAGGACGTCTCGAGCGCGAGGATCACGTGCGTGCGTCGCCTGCCGGCTGGGCCGTCGGGAGCGGGTCCTTCCACATGATCAGGGCGTCCTCGCGGTTGTCGGTGTAGTAGCCGCGCCTGAGTCCGCGGGCCTGGAAGCCGAGCCGCTCGTACAGGCGGATCGCATCGACGTTCGAGACGCGAACTTCGAGGGTGTAGCCGCGCCGGCTGTCGTTCGCCGTCAGCTCGAAGAGCCGTTCCAGCAAGTACTGAGCGATGCCACGGCGTCGCTCGGACGGCGCAACCGCGACGTTCATCACGTGCCAGGCGTCGACGTAACGGGAGATGATCAGGTACCCGACGAGCGCTCCGCTCTCCGTGTCGAAGGCGCCCAGGCAGATCGACGACGGCTTGGCGAGCTCGCCTGCGAACATCGAGCGCGACCAGGGCGTGGGATAGGACTCGCGCTCGATCTCCTCGATCCGGTCGAGATCGCGCATCTCGAGGCGCCGGAGCTCGATCGTCACCGCAGCGCCCGGTCGGCGTCGGGGATGCGGACATAGATCGGCTCGACGAGCTCCGCCGGGCCGAACGCGGTCGCGAGCGCTGCATGGAAGCGCGCGCGCAGAACGTGGCGCTCGTCGTCGTCTGGCGGGATCTCGGCTCCTGCGGCCTCGAGCGTCGCGCGGTAGCGAACCGCGCCGTCGCCGACGCACACCGTCCCCGGCTCGAGCTCGAGCGCGTCGGGTGCAAGCGCCCTCGGCGCCGGGTCGGCGACGAAGACCTCGCGGCGGCGCGCGTCGATCACAGGCAGTGCGCCGGGGGCGCCGGCCGCGAGGGCGGCCAGCGTGGAGACGCCTGCGACGCCGAGGTCGAGCGCGAGCGCGAGGCCACGCGCGGTGGCGAGCCCGATCCGGACACCCGTGAAGCTCCCGGGCCCCGTCCCGACCGCGAGACCGCCGAGGTCGGCGGGCCGGGCCCCCGCCTGCCGCAGAAGCGCATCGACGTCCTCGAGCAGCGTCACGGCCCGCGACGTGCGCTCGCCGAGCACTTCCCCGTCGTCAACGAGCGCGCTGGCAGCGACCTCCGTCGCCGTGTCGAACGCGAGCACGAGGCCTCGGCCCATCGTGCGGAGGTTACCGCCGAGGCTTCTTTTTCTTCTTCGGCTTCGGCTTGGGCTTCGCCTTCACTGTTGTCTCCAGCGCGACGATGTGGTTCGCGCGGGCCCTGTCCGTTCGCGGCTCGCGCTCCTCGCTGATCGCGACCGCTCCGGGGAGAATCCCTTGCGTCTCGGGCGTCGCGTTCCGCAGCACGCTGCCTGCCCGCGCGGTTACCTTGAACTTGATCGTCACCCGCGTCGAGGCGCCAACCGCGAGCGAGCCGAGCCGGCAGCCCACCGCCCCGAAGTTGGCCTCTGCCGGCGGCGTGCACACGCCCTGTCCCGCCGTGACGCTCGTCACCCTCGTCCCCGCCGGCACGTCTTCGTAGAACAGGACGCCGTCAGCCTGGCCGGGCCCCAGGTTCGTCACCGTCGCCGAGTGCGTAAGCGTCCCACCGGTGACGACGGGATCGGGTGAGTCGGTCGCGCGCATCTCGAGATCGGCGAACTCGGAAAGGCACCCGTGCTGACGCCACACGCCCGCGCGGGCGAGCGCGGTGTTGCGGTACGCCGCCGGGTGGATGTCCGGCGACGTCATGAAGGAGCCGCTGAAGAGCGCAACCCAGGCGTTGAAGGCGTACTGGACGCCCCAGGCTCCGTACTCGCTGATCGTGTTGTCGTCCGGCGGACACTGGTGGACCGGGCCCTCCGCGTGGCGCGCCTCGTGCACGAGAGTCTCGAGCATCGCCTGCACGGGACCGTTCCAGTTCCGGGCCGGGTCGACGAAACGGGAGATGTCGAGGATGCCCGGGTTGCCGACGACAATCACGCCTGCCGGGTCGCAGCAGAAACCGCCGGTACCGAACGGCAGGTTGCTCACCTTGACGCCGCGGATCGCGTGCGCGAACCAGTCGCCGAGCGTGAGCGGCGTCCACGGGAGCGGCTGCGAGAACCGCAACTCGTTGAGCACGAGGAGCGACTGGAACGTCCGCATCTGGACGGCGTTCAGGTCGGCGGAGCCCGCGGCAGCGGTGCAGACGAGCGGGCCGCCGAGAACCGTGGCGTCGAAGGTGACCGGCGTTCGGGCCTGGATGCCGGCGACCTCGGCAGAGGTCGGGCAGCGCGCGATGATCTGATCCACGGGGCTGACGCGGGTCTGCGCGGGCGCGGCGGCGCCCCCGGCAAGCACGCCGACAGCCACGAGGATTCCTACGAGCGTCGCGCGCACCAGTCGAACCCTAGGCGGTTTGATCGGACGTGCCTAGATCCTCGACCTCGATCGTCCTCAAATCGCCCCCGCGATGGAGCAGCCGCACCGCGACGCGCGGCGGGGGGATCGCTCCGGCACCCGCCTCGGGCCATTCGACGAACACCACCGCGTCGTCGAAGTACGGCTCGACATCGCCCCACTCCGCCGCCGACACTCCCTCGAAGCGGTAGAGATCGAGATGCGAGATCGCGACGTCGCCCTCATAGCGGTGGGCGATCGTGAACGTCGGGCTCGTGACCGGACCGTCGAAGCCGAGCGCACGGCAGGCGCCGCGGACGAAGGGCGTCTTCCCCGCGCCGAGGTCACCCGAGACCGTGACGACGTCTCCGAGACGAAGATCCCCGGCCAGCTCCGCCCCGATCTTCTCGGTCTCCGCGGCCGAGAACGACTCGACCGTGATCAGAAGATGCTGAGCTGGACCGCGGGCTCGTGCACGGCCTCGACCACGACGGGCTCGATCGCCGGCTCGTCGCCTCCGAGCAGCTCCGGGATGCGCGCGAAGTCCTGTTCGAGCACCTTGAGCATCGCGGGCGTGTAGAGCGCGGCGGCCGGGTGGTAGAGCGGATAGAGCAGGACTCGGCTGCCTCCGACCGTGGTCGGCTGCTCGACACCGTGCACGCGCGTGATCCCGAGCGGCTTTCCGGAGAGGAGCTTCGTCGCGAAGTTCCCGAGGGTCGCCACGATCGTCGGCTGGATGATCGCGATCTGGCGGAACAGCCAGCCCTCGCAGGCGGAGATCTCGTCCAGCTGCGGGTCGCGGTTGCCGGGCGGGCGCGACTTGAGGACGTTCGCGATGTAGACGTCGTCGCGCGTGAGGCCGATCCCCCCAAGCAGCTTGTCTAGGAGCTTCCCCGCTTGGCCCACGAAGGGTATGCCCTGCCGGTCCTCGTGGAAGCCGGGCGCCTCCCCGACGAACATCAGGTCGGCAGTCGGGCTACCCACGCCGAAGACGGTGCGGCTCCGAGTCTCGTGGAGCCTGCATTTCGTGCACGTCGCGACCTGCGCCTCGAGGGCGGCGAGCTGGTCGGCCTGGGTCAGCTCAGGAGCCGCAGCCACAACTTCCGCCGCAGCATCCGCCGGAGGAACCGCCGCGGAGTGCGGCGCTGCCGACCGCAGTAGGCGCGAAGACGGAGAGCTGGTTCAGGACGTTCGAGGCGCCGCACTCGGGACAGGGCGGTTCCTCGCCGTTCCGGACGAGCTCCTCGAAGTGCGATTCGCACTCCATGCACGCGTACTCGTAGATCGGCATCGCTGCGAGAGTCTAGGCACGTGTCCGGACGGGTCGCAAATATGCAGGTGATGGACGCTCTGTCGACGCGGCTGGAGGGACGAATCGTCACGCTCGAGCCGCTCGGCCCATGGCACGACGAGCCGCTCTGGGAGGCGGCGCGCGCCGATCGGGCGGTGTGGGACTGGATGGTGATTCGCGGCGGCGACAGCCCCGAGCTGTGGGCGCGGTGGTTTGGCTACATGCGAGCGGAGCAAGGGGCCGGCCGCATTGCGCCGTTCGCCCAGATCGTCGGGGGCGTTCCGCTCGGCCACACGAGCTACATGAACTTCCGGGAGCACGATCGCTCGGTCGAGATCGGCAACACGTGGCTCGGGAGCGCGGCCTGGGACACGGGGGCGAACGTCGAGGCGAAGTACCTGCTCCTGCGACACGCGTTCGACGAGCTCGGCCTCTACCGCGTCGAGTTCAAGACGGACGCGAAGAACGAGCGGGCGCGGAGGGCGCTGGCCGCGATCCCGGCGCAGTTCGAGGGCATCCACCGCCGGCACATGGTCGTGCGCGACGGCGAGCGGCGCGATTCGGCCTGGTACAGCCTGATCGACGAGGACTGGCCCGAGGTGCGAGCGGCGCTCGAGGCGCGGATCGACCGAAAGCTGACCTCAGCGGGATAGACTTCTCGCTGCCCGGTATCCGATACGGAACTGGAGCGAGACAGATGTTCGAGAGCATCCAGATCGTAGGTCGCGGCCGTGTTGGCTCGGCCATCGCCGCCCGCTTGCACGAGCGCGGCGTCAGCGTCCTCGAGGCCGGCGCGGAGCTCGTGCTCCTTTGCGTGCCCGACCGCGCGATCGCAGAAGTCGCTCGTTCCGTCGAGCCAGGCCCGTGGATCGCGCACACGAGCGGGGCGAACCCGCTGAGCGCGCTCGACCCCCATGAGCGGCGCTTCGGCCTGCATCCGCTCCAGACCTTCGTCGCGGGCGGGAGCGCGGCGCAGCTCGACGGCAGCTACGGAGCCGTGACCGCCGAGACGGACGAGGGCCGCGCGCACGGGTTCGCGCTCGCCGAGACGCTCGGCCTCGAGCCGTTCGCGCTCGCTGACGAGGCCCGGCCGCTCTACCACGCGGGCGCCGCGATCGCGTCGAACTATCTCGTCACGCTCCACGCCGTTGCGAGCGAGCTCTTCGAGGAGGCGGGCGCGCCGCCCGAGGCGCTCGTGCCGCTGATGCGCCGGACGATCGAGAACGGCTTCGAGCTCACCGGCCCGATCGCGCGTGGCGATTGGGGGACGGTCGACGCGCACCGGCGGGCGATCCGCCGCGTCCGCCCTGACCTGGAACCGGTCTACGAGGTGCTCGCGGAGGCGACGGCGCGGTGAGAACGATCCGGACGATCCTGGAGCTGCGCGAAGCGTTGCGCGACAGCGGCGACGTGGGACTCGTCCCGACCATGGGCGCGTTCCACGAGGGGCATCTCTCGCTCTTCCGTGCCGCTCGGGCCGAGTCGGAGACCGTCGTCGCCTCGCTGTTCGTCAATCCGGCCCAGTTCGCGGACACGGCCGACCTCGAGCGCTATCCGCGCGACGAGGAACGCGACGCGCAGCTCGCCGAGGCCGAGGGCGTGGACGTCCTCTTCGCCCCGAGCGCGGACGAGCTCTATCCGCCCGGCTTCCAGACCTGGGTCGAGGTGGAGGAGCTCTCGCGTGGGCTCGAGGGCACGTTCCGTCCCGGGCACTTCCGCGGCGTCGCGACGGTGTGCCTCAAGCTGTTCAACATCGTCCGGCCGAGGCGCGCGTACTTCGGCCAGAAGGACGCGCAGCAGGCGGCGGTTCTGCGGCGGATGGCGGCCGACCTGGACCTCGACCTCGAGCTGCGCGTCCTGCCGACCGTGCGTGACGCCGACGGACTCGCGCTCTCGTCCCGCAACGTCCTCCTGTCCCCCGAGGACAGGGCCCGGGGTCTGACCCTGCCGCGCGCCCTGCACGCCGGCGCGGCGGCCGACGATCCCGTTGGCACGGCGCTGGCGGCCCTCGACGGCCTCGAGGTCGACTACGTCGCCGTCGCCGACTTCGACCCCCGCGTGCTGGCAGGCGCGGTCCGCGTCGGCTCGACTCGCCTGATCGACAACGTCCCCCTCGAAGGAGCGAAGCAATGAGCACCCGCCCGCGTACCCCAGCCCCGAACACCCCGGCGCCCGGGAAGCTGCCGGTGCCCGAGCTCATCGAAATGAAGCGCCGCGGCGAGAAGATCGTCATGGTCACGGCCTACGATGCCCCCGGGGCGCGGCTCGCCGACGCGGCGGGCGTCGACCTGATCCTCGTCGGGGACACCGCCGCGATGGTCGTGCTCGGTCACGACTCGACCGTCCCGGTCACGGTGGACGAGATGCTCTTCCTGACGAAGAGCGTGACGCGCGCCGCGAGGCGTCCGCTCGTCGTCGGCGACCTGCCGTTCGGGTCATACCAGGTGTCTGACGAAAGCGCGCTCGAGAACTCGATCCGATTCGTCAAGGAGGCGGGCGCGGACGTCGTCAAGCTCGAGGGCGCCGGCCCGATGGTGTCGCGCGCGCGCGCGATCGTCGAGGCGGGGATTCCGGTCATGGGCCATCTCGGGCTGACGCCGCAATCGGCAACCGCGCTCGGCGGGTTCAAGGCGCAGGGCCGAACGGCCGAGAAGGCGCGGCGGATGCTCGAAGACGCGCTCGCACTCGAGCAGGCCGGCTGTTTTGCGCTCGTGCTGGAGGCGGTGCCCGCGCCCGTGGCGGCGCGGATCACCGAGGCGCTCGAGATCCCGACGATCGGGATCGGCGCGGGAGCCGACACCGACGGTCAGGTGCTCGTCTACCACGACATGCTCGGGCTTTACGAGGGGCGGTCTCCTCGCTTCGTCAAGCAGTACGCCGACCTCGCCGCGGAGACACGGCGCGCGCTCGAGGAGTACGTCGCCGACGTCAGGGGAGGGACGTTTCCGGAGGAGCAGCACACCTATTCCATGCCCGCCGAGGAGCTCGAGGCGTTCGAGGTGGAGCTCGCTGCAGCTAGAGCCGAAATAGCGCCACAAGCGCGGCAACGACCGCGAGCGCCGCGGTGAGGGCGGCGAGCGCGCGTCCCCAGCCCCAACGCTCGACGGTGCGGAGCCCGACGACGAGCAGCACAACCGTCCAGAGCACGAATCCGAGCTGGACTAGGTCGAAGATCCGATCGCCCGTGGGAGAGTCGGAACCGCCGCTTCGGAAAGAGTCGCTTCCGTAGAGCGCGAGTCGGATCGGCCAGAGGACGACCAGCGACAGCGCGAGGGGGACGAGCGAGAAGCCGAAGATGTGGCGGCCGCGCCGGTAGCTTCCTTGCGATCCAGCCGCACGGGCGCCGAGGTAAACGGCCCCGCCGAGGACGAAATAGCCGAATACGGCGTAGATCCCGCCGGTGAAGACCGCGAGGACGGGGATCAGGATGCCGTCGATGACCGGATCGTCGAGCAGACGGCCGGTCGCGGGCGTCGAGAGCACCGCAGCGACGGCGGCGAGGAAGACGATCGCCGTGAGCGGCTCCTGGCGCGCGTCGAGCTCGCCCTTCGCGTCGTCGTCGAGCGCGGCGAAGACGCGGCGCGGCGCGGTCAGGACGGCGGGCGTCCGCCGCCACCACGCCCGGTCGGCGTGACCGGACACGTCCTCGTGTACTGAGCTCGTCATCGCGTCGCCAGCGTAACGACGGGCGACGTTGGGTACGTTCGGCAGGTGCTCGCGATCGTCCTCGTCGTGGCCGGCGTCGTCGCCTGCGTGGTGCTCTTCGTCATCGGGGTCGTCGCGCCACGGAGCTCGCGACAGGCCCAGCGCGCGGTCAACAAGGGCCTCGCGACGCTGCAGGGGGAGGTCGCGCGGGCGCCCGGCAGGCTCGGGAAGTGGCTCGCGAAGCCGTTCGGGACGTCGGAGAAGGCGACGAACAAGAGCGCGCGGGCCGGACGAAAGACGCGTTTCAAGCTCCCGTTCTGACCGGCCGCGTCCCTTGCGGACAATGTCCCGGGGCCAGACCCACGGACAATGGCTGCGGCGGACATGGCTGCCCAGGTGCGGACCTGGTCAGGCGGCCGCGGCGGCCTTTTGCGGCAGTACGTGCCGCAGGAACTGCCCGGTGAACGATTCCTCGACGTCGGCGACCTGCTCCGGAGTCCCCACGGCGACGATCTCGCCGCCGGCCTCACCGCCCTCGGGTCCCAGGTCGACGATCCAGTCCGCCTGCTTGATCACATCGAGGTTGTGCTCGATCACGAGCACCGTGTTCCCGTTGTCGACGAGCCGTTGCAGAACGTCGAGCAGCTTCTCGATGTCGGCGAAGTGCAGGCCCGTGGTCGGCTCGTCGAGGATGTACAGCGTCCGGCCTGTGGCGATCTTGGACAGCTCCGCGGAGAGCTTCACGCGCTGGGCCTCACCACCGGAGAGCGTCGTCGCCGGCTGCCCGAGCTTGATGTAGTCGAGCCCCACGTCGTGCAGCGTCTGCAAGCGCCGCCGCAGCTTCGGGATCTTCGCGAAGAACTGGAGCGCCTCCTCGACGGACATGTCCAGCACGTCCGCGATCGACTTGCCCTTGAAGCGCACCTCGAGCGTCTCGCGGTTGTACCGCCGCCCGTGGCAGGTCTCGCATGGGACGTAGACGTCCGGCAGGAAATGCATCTCGATCTTGATCGTCCCGTCGCCTTTGCACGTCTCGCAACGCCCGCCGCGCACGTTGAAGGAGAACCGGCCGGGCTTGTACCCGCGCACCTTCGCCTCGGGCGTCATCGAGTACAGCTCGCGGATGTGGTCGAAGAGCTTCGTGTACGTCGCCGGGTTCGACCGCGGCGTCCGCCCGATCGG
>DHWI01000021.1:0-471 GCA_002413095.1 Thermoleophilia bacterium UBA5186 | reverse complement strand
GTCGATGTCGATCACCTTGTCGTAGCACTCGATCCCCTCGCAGCTCGCGTGCTCGCCGGGCTTCATCCGCATCCGGTGCAGCTTGTTCGCGAGCGCCTTGTAGACGATCTCGTTCACCAGCGTGGACTTGCCCGAGCCGGACACGCCCGTCACGCAGACGAACTTCCCGACCGGGAACTCGACGTCGATTCCCTTCAGGTTGTGCATCGACGCGCCGCGCACCCAGAACGAGCCCGTGTCTCCCTCGCGCCGCTCAGGGATCGCGATCGCGCGCTCGCCGGAGAGGAACTGCCCTGTGACCGACTTGCGATTCCTTTCGATCTTCGCGGCCGTCCCTTCCGCGACAACGTGCCCACCGTGCTCGCCCGCGCCCGGCCCCATGTCGACGAGCCAGTCGGCCTCCCGCATCATCTGCTCGTCGTGCTCGACAACGATGACGGTGTTGCCCAGGTCGCGCAGCCGCTCGAGCGT
>DHWI01000209.1:9933-11036 GCA_002413095.1 Thermoleophilia bacterium UBA5186 | reverse complement strand
GGGGGGGGGCGCGGGGGGGGGGGGGAGGGGGGGGTGGCGGGGGGGGGCGGAGGCCCGCGAACGTGCGGGGGGAGCCGGTACGCGAACGCGACGGTCTCACGCGAGTAGCGCTCGTAGTCGGCAAGCCAGCGCTCGCTGACGCGGTACACGAGCGCGGCCAGCACGGAGAGGACGGCAAAGACGGGCAGAGCCGAGCTGTACAGCCACGGCGCGAGCAGCGGCCAGCGTCCCGTCGAGATCCGCTCCAGGTCGTTCTGGACGAGGAAGAGCAGCGACGTCGCGCCGAAGATCGCCGCGCAGAGCCGGGGCGACAGCTCGATCCGAATCCGCGGCGGACGGGCGTATGGATGCGCACCGAGGCGCGCGATCAGGCGGCGGGCGGCGCGCCCGGCGGCGTGAGCCTTGACGATGCGCCAGGCGAGTAGGGCCAGCATGAGCGCGACCCCGCCCTTCACGATCGCGAGCAGGAAGGGGTAGTAGTCGGTGCGCGCGTAGCTCGGCGAGCCGATGTGCTGGCCCACCTCGAGCCGATGGGTGAGGCTGCGTCCAGCTAGCTCGGCGACGAATGCGAGCAGGCCGAACGCGCCTCGCCCGAGTGCCACCTGATGGCGACGCGCCCGCTCCATCTCCTGCAGTGTTGCGCCGCGGGTGGTCTCAGGTCAATTCGAGCTCAGCCGACGACCGTCAGCGTCCAGCGATCCCGGCACGCTCCCTCGAAGCTTACGAGCAGGACTCGCTGCCACTGTCCAAGGCAAAGGGTTCCGTCCCGGAAGGGAACCTGCTCGGTGCGAGGGCCGAGGAGGGCGCAGACGAGGCGCTCTCGCTCGTCTACTTCGGCGGGGATCATGCGCGCGAGGAGCACCTCGACGTCCTCGAAGAAGCCGGACTCGCGCTCGCACACGCGCACGAGCGACGGCCCGTCCTCGGGAGACACGTAGGCGATTCCGGCCCCACGGCCGGAAGTGCGGAGCTCGTGCTGGATCTCGTTGGTGATGTCGAGCGCGGCGAGCGTCGGCAGCGCGCACGCGATCGAGTACGGGATCTCGACGCTCGTCATCTGGCTTGCAGGCTAGCTAGGCGCATCGGACCCGGGCGCAGTAGCC
>DHWI01000209.1:4978-9788 GCA_002413095.1 Thermoleophilia bacterium UBA5186 | reverse complement strand
GGACATTGCCACGAGCTGTGGATCCAGTTCATGCGCGTTGAGCAACGCAGGCACCGCGGGCTCTCGCCGGCCTCCGGCCGCACGCACATGGCCCTGGGCGCCACGTCCGGGGTCTGACCCCGGGTTGGGCTCGAGGGGACGCGTCCGTTCATGACCCGCGAAGTGTCGCAGCGGCGTCAGCCGGCGAGCTTGCGCGCCTGCAGCTCAGGGCTGACGCGCACGACTTTCCAGACGAGTCCGAGCCGCTCGAGCCCACGAATCACCCACGCCGACACGTCGATCTCGGAGCGCTTCAAGCCGTGAAACGCAGAGCTCGGGAACGCGTGGTGGTTGTGATGCCAGGCCTCCCCGAGGGAAAACGCGGCGAGCCACCAGACGTTCCGAGACTCGTCCGCGACGTCGAAGCGCCGCCGGCCCACGAAATGGCAGATCGAGTTCACCGACCAGGTGACGTGGTGCAGGAGGAAGATCCGCACGAGCCCGCCCCAGAGGAGCGCCTCGAGCCCGGCGCCGAGCGTCCCGCCCCAGATCCACCCCGCCGCGAACGGCAGCGCGAGCGAGAGCCCGATCAGCGGGACGAAGAGCCGCGAAATCCAGACGAGCCCGCGATCCCCAAGGAGATCCTTCGTATAGCGCCGCTCGTCCGCGCCGCCAACGTTCTCGAAGAGCCAGCCCACGTGCGCGTGCCAGAGCCCGCCGATCGCGCCCACGACGCCCGCGCCGCGCCCGACGTGGGGCGAATGCGGATCGCCCTCCTTGTCCGCGAAATTGTGGTGCTTGCGGTGGTCGGCCACCCAGCGGATCGCCGGCCCCTGCACCGCGAGCGACCCGAGCACGGCCAGCGTGTAACGGATCGCGGGATAGGTCTGATACGAGCGGTGCGTCAGCAGCCGGTGGAACCCGATCGAGATCCCGAGGCACGTGAGGACGTAGGCCACGCCGAGGATCACGAGATCGCGAGCCTGGACGCCGCGCCCCCAGAAGAACGCGATCGCAGCCACGAAGGACGCGAACGGGACGACGACGCCGACGAAGTTCGCGACCTTGTGCGAGAGCTTCACACGAGGAGCCTAGCCGCGCCCCTCAGTCCTTGTACGAATTCGCAAGCGGTGCCAGACGAGCAGCCCGGCCACCGCAAGGACGACGATCCCGGCGCCGATGAGCCCGAACGTCCGGAAAGCCGTCGCCGCCGCCTGGCCGAGCAGGTATGCGGCCGTGCCCACCGAGATGGCCCACCCGATCCCCCCCGCTGCGTTCCAGAAGGCGAACCTCTGCCACTTCATCTTGTGGATGCCGGCCAGCCACGAAGCGGTGATCCGCAGGCCCGGCAGCCAGCGCCCGAAGAAGACCGCCTTCGCCCCGTGCTTTTCGAAGAACTCCTCGCCGCGCGCGAGCAGACGCCGCCGCCGCGGCCCGCCCCGGTTGAGTAGCCAGCGTCCGCCACGACGCCCGATCACGTAGCCGATGTTGTCCCCCACGATCGCGCCGGCCGCAGCGGCGACGATGACGAGGTAGATCGAGAGGTGCCCTTTCGACGCGAGCACCCCGCCCGCCACGAGGCTCGTCTCCCCGGGAAGCGGCACGCCCGACGACTCGCCCCCGACAACGAGGAAGAGAATCAGGTAGGCGAGCCAGCGCGGAACCTTCGAGAGCGAGATCAGCGCCAGCACCGAGGTGACGCTAGCGGACGCGCCTTACGCGCCACTGGTCCACGGACTACGATTTTCCGCGTGCTGGCCTTCGAGCTCATGCTCGCCCGTCAAGGCCTGGAGGCGCTGCCCTGAGAGCCCTCGCCAGCGAGACGATCGCTCCCACCCAGGACGAGCACGTCTACTTCCGGCGTGCGTTCACGTGGATGGGCGTAGGGCTCGCGATCACCGGCGGCGTCGCGTATCTGATCGGCCGCAGCCAGGCCAGGCTGCACGCGCTCTTCGAAGGCAACGGACGCATGGTGATCATCGTGGCGCTCGTCGTCGAGTTACTGCTCGTCGGCAGCCTCGTAACGCTCGTGCGCCACATGGACCTGTTCGAGACCGCGCTCATCTTCGTCGCGTATTCGGCGCTGAACGGGCTGACGCTGTCGTTCATCTTCGCCGCGTTCACGACGAAGTCGATCTTCGCCACGCTGCTCGTCACGGCGGCGATGTTCGGCGCCCTTGCCCTCTTGGGGTACACGACGAACGCCGACCTGACCAGCTGGGGGAGCTTCCTCTTCATGGCCCTCGTCGGGCAGGTGATCGGAGTCTTCGTGAACATCTTCTGGCTGAACGACACTCTGTACTGGGTCACCACCGCGACGGGCGTCATCATCTTCTCCGCCTACACGGCGTACGACGTCCAGAAACTGAAGCGCTACGAGCCTCCGCCGGGCTCAGGCGACGCGGTCGTCCAGAAGGACGCGATCGTCGGCGCGCTCGCGCTGTACCTCGACTTCGTCAACCTCTTCCTTTACCTGCTGCGGATCTTCGGGCGCCGCAAGTAGCAAGTCGAACGGCGGGAAGCCGACGCCCGGACTCGAACCGGGGACCCCTTCATTACGAGTGAAGTGCTCTACCAGCTGAGCTACGTCGGCGGGGACGCTGATTGTAGCCGCGCCCTGAACAAGAATCGGGGGCGCCGCTGCGACTCCCGCGCGGCGCCCCCGCTGTCTCGAGGCCGGCCCATGCTCCGGCCCGAGAGTGGCCTAGCTCGACGGCCTCGTGCCGAGCTTGAGCTGTGCCGTCATCGTCTTCCCGCCGCGAACGAACGTGAGCGTCACGCTGTCGCCGGGCTGGTGCGCGTCGACCGCGCGCCTGAGCGCGTCGTCCGTAGCGATCGTAGTCCCGTCGATCTTCGTGATCACGTCGCCCCCGGTCGCGTACTGCACGCCCTGGACCGTCTTCTGGCCCGTCGCCTTGTGCAGGCCGGCGCGCTCGGCCGGGGTTCCCGCGCGGACGTCGGTGACCGCGGCTCCCGCGGCCTCGCCGAGCTGGCCGGCGAGCGCGCTCGGGATCGTCTGGATCCCGACGCCGAGGTAGGCGTGCTCGACCTTCCCGTTCGCGAGCAGCTTGCCCACGATCTTGTTCACCGTCGCCGACGGAACCGCGAAGCCGACGCCGTCGTTGCCGCCGCCCTCGCTCTGGATCTGGGCGTTCACGCCGATCACCTGGCCCTGCAGGTTCAGCAGCGGGCCGCCCGAGTTGCCGTGGTTGATCGCAGCGTCGGTCTGGATCCCGTCCTCGATCGCGAACCGGTTCGGGGAGGTGATCTCGCGATGGAGCGCGCTGACGATCCCGGACGTCACCGTCTCCTGCAGCCCGAACGGCGAGCCGATCGCGACGACACCGTCGCCGACCTGCAGCGCTCCGGAGTCGCCCAGCGTCAGCGGATGGAGGATCGAGCTCGGAGCGTCGATCTTCACGACGGCGAGGTCGGTGGACGGGTCGGTTCCGACCACGGTTGCCTTGTACGTCGCGCCGCCCTCGAACTTGACGGAGATGCCGGTCGCGCCGGCGACGACGTGGTCGTTCGTGATCACGTGGCCGTTCGTGTCGTAGACAAAGCCTGATCCCTGCGCGGTCTGTGTCCCGCCGCCCTGCCCGAAGGGAAAGGTGGTGCCCGAGCCCTGGGTGGTCACGGAGATCTCGACGACGCCCCGCGACGCGCGGCGGAAGATCTCGGCGACGCTCAGCGCGCTGGAGCTCGAGACCTGCTGGGACGACGCGGCCGGCGCGGCGACCTGTCGAACGGTCGTCGTGCCGCCGCCGTTGTTGAGAGCGGCATAGGTTCCGACCCCCACGCCGGCGCCGGCCAGGGCGCTCGCAGCGAGGGCGGTCGCGGCGATTGTTCTGCGGGTCGTGGCCATGGATCGTCCTTTCGATTCGAAATTGATGCGACCCATGGGATCAACAGGCCCTAAGAACGACCTGAAACAAGGTTAAGAAGTCTGTAAGACCCTGAGGGGCGAGCTGAGAGCCTAGTCGCCCTTGCCGCCGGACTTGCCGTGGTCGCCGTCGCCGCCCTTGCCGTGGCCTTTGCCTTCGTCCTTGCTCTTGCCCTTGCCGCCGTGGTCTTTGCCGCTCTCGTCGCTTTGACCTGCGGCGGGCGGCGGTGGCTCGACGACGGCGGGCGTCGTTGCAGGCGGGTCAGGCGTCGGCGGTGCAGCGACAGCGGGCTTCCGCTCGGACTCGGAGGCCGGCGCGGATGGAGCGGGATCGGAAGGCGCAGCGTGCTCCTCCGGCTGCTTCGGAGGCTCGGCCGCGGGCGGGGGCGGAGCCGGAGCGGGCGGGGCGGCGGCCGGCGGAGGAGCGGACACCGAGGCCGGAGTGTGACGCGTCGCTCTCGGAGCGGCGGCGGGCGGCGGCGAGTGGCGGGGCACGAGACTCAGGCGGCTTCGGGCCTGACTCGCGCTCGACGAGGCGACGGTCTGCGCTCGCAGTGACGAGGCTGAGATCTTCTTCGCGTGCGCGCGCGTGTGAGGCGCGCCGGCCGGAGACGCGGATGGCCTTCCGAAATGGTGCTGGAGCGGCTCGACCGGGCCGGCGGCGGCAACCGAGCCGGCCGCGACGACGGCAGCGCTCCCGGCGAGGAGCGACTTGAGCGCGACGAGCGCCGTCCCGAGGTTCGATCCCTGGCGCAGGCGATGCAGGCCCTTCTTCGCAGGCTGGGCGGCCTCGAGCCCGGCCGCGAGCGAGCGGCGCGCGCGGAAGATCAGCGTCTCGACCGCTGACTGCGAGAGCTCCATCTCCTGGCAGATCTCGTGGTAGGAGAGGCCTTGCCACTCGCGCAGGAGGATCGCCTTCCGCTGGTTCTCGGGCATCGTCGCGAGGAC
>DHWI01000209.1:3074-4794 GCA_002413095.1 Thermoleophilia bacterium UBA5186 | reverse complement strand
CCGAAGATCTGCCCCGCGTACTCCTCGTACATGGCGTGCGTCGTCCGCGCCTCGGGGGCGGTCGGCTGTCGCTCGATTGCGGTCGCGCGACGCAGATCGGGGGCTGCGGCCAAGGAGCTCCTTCTTGGTTGCGGAAGGGACGCCGCGCCGCCCGCGCGAAAGACCCTACGGAGTGTGAAGGCGCATTCCGCCGCGGGCAATTCCCTTATTGGGGGTACAGCTGGGCCCCTGAAATGCCGACTAGGCAGCCGGTTTTTGGTGCACGAACAGGCGCCCGAGCCGCTTGCCGGAGAGACCGAGGTCGGCGATCGTCTGCGCGACGTCGGGGAACTCCGGCGCGACGTCGTCGAAGATCACGAGCCCGCCGGGGACGACGCTGCCGTACCAAGCGTCGAACATCTCGCGCACCGCGGGGTGCCAGTGATCCGCGTCGATCAGCAGGAGGTCGCAGCTCGTCGGCTGCTCTGGCCCTTCCTCGCCGCGGCGCAGGACGAGCTCGACCCGCTCGAGCGCGCGGGCGGGCACCAGGCGCCGATAGCGGTCGCGACCCGCGCGCGGCTCACGGTCGTAGGTCGTCACACGTGCGCGCGAGTTGGCGAGCGCGAGCGAATACGCAGTCCACCCGGCCGCGGTGCCGAGCTCGACGATCCGGTCGCGCCCGCGCGCGAAGGCGAGCAGGCGCGAGAGCCGCCAGATGCTGAGCGGCGAGCGCCTGCTGCGATCCGCGGTCCGCCGCGCGAGCGCGATCGCGCGAAGCCGGAAGAGCAGGACGCGCGGCGGGAGCCGGACTCGCAGCGCCGTCAAGCCGCGAGGGCGGGCGAGGCGAGCTCACGCCGCAGGTGCACGAACAGCGCCTCGAGCGCGAGACCCGGCGAGATGTTGAACTCCTCGAAGCTCCGCCAGCTCGCGCGGACGGCCTCCGCGGCCCGCTCCGCGCCGAGCATCCGCTCGCGCGACGCATCGTCCATGAGCTCCGCGAGCCGGTCGAAGTGGATCACCGCGCTCTCGGCGCCGGCAGCGACCACGAGGAGATCGCGGTACCACGCGGCCAGCTCGTCGAGCGAGGCGAGCAGCTCGTCCCGCTCGGCGCCGCGGCGCGCGCGCTTCACGCGCTGCTCGGCCTCCTTCGGCGGCAGCCCGAGCGGCTCGCACTCCTCCTCCGCGCCGGTCTGCGCGTCGTCGCCTCGCTCGCGCATGCTCTGCAGGATCGCGTCGGCGGCCGCGCCCGGATCGAAGTCGGCGTCGAGGTAGACGCTCCTGGCGGTCTGGAGCAGTCGCTGCCGCCGGTCGACCGCCTCTGCGTCGAGCAGGCGCTCGGCTCGGTCGATCCTGCCCGCCGCGACTCGGGCGAGCGCGGTCACCTCGTCGGGTGCGAGGCCGGGCGCGCGGTCGGCGATGGCGGCCCGTACCGCGCGCTCCGAGAGCCGGCGGAACGGCACGAGCTGGCAGCGCGAGCGGATCGTCTCCGGCAAGGGGCCGAGCTCATCCGCGACGAGCACGACCACGACGTACGGGGGCGGTTCCTCCAGGTCCTTCAGCAGGGCGTCCGCGGCGTCCTCGTTCATCGTCTCGGCGGAGAAGAGGAGGTAGACGCGGCGGTCGGCCTCGAACGGGCGCATGTGGAGGTCGCGGCGAAGCGAGCGGATATCGTCGATGCGAATCTGGTCGCCGACCGGCTCGAGCAGGTAGAGGTCGGGATGGATCTTGCGCTCGACCCTCG
>DHWI01000209.1:0-3064 GCA_002413095.1 Thermoleophilia bacterium UBA5186 | reverse complement strand
GCGGGGCCGTGGAAGAGGTAGGCGTGCGCCGGCCCTTCGGCGAGGGCGGAGCGCAATAGGCGCTTCGCCTCGTCCTGCTCAGGCAAGTTGTCGAAGCCGTCCACGAACCTCCTCTGCGATCTCGTCGGGCGCGCGCGAGCCGTCGACGGCGAGCACGCGCCGGGGAAACATCTCAGCAAGCGAACGGTACGCGGCGTCGACGGCGATGTGAAACTCGGCCGCCTCGCGCTCGATCCGGTCGGACGGGCTGCTGCGGCTGAGCGCCTCCTCGGGATCCACGAGCACGAGAAAGGTCAGATCCGGGAGCAGGCCGCGCGTGACGCGCAGGTTCAGCTCGAGGACGCGGTCGACGCCGAGCCCGCGCGCGATCCCCTGGTAGGCGAGCGACGAGTCGATGTAGCGGTCGCAGACGACGTCCGAGCCGCCGTCGAGCGCGGGCGCGATCACTCGCTCGACAAGCTCCGCGCGGGCGGCCGCGAAGAGCGTGCATTCCGCCCATGCGGACATGGCCGTCCCGCCCAGGACGAGCTTGCGGATCTCCTCGCCGAGCGGCGTCCCGCCGGGTTCCCGCGTCGCGACGACCGACCGTCCCTCGGCGGCCAGAGAGGCCCGCAAGAGCTCGGCCTGGGTCGTCTTGCCGGAGCCGTCGAGCCCTTCGAAGGTCACGAACACAGGTGCCGTAGTATGCGCCGTCTTGCGCGCGCTGGTCACAGGGGGAGCGGGCTTCATCGGCTCGCACGTCGCGGACGCGCTGCTCGCGCGCGGCGACGAGGTGCACATCCTCGATTCGCTCGCTACGGGCAGCCTCGAGAAGGTGCCGGACGGCGCGGATCTGCACGAAGGAGACATCCGCAAGGACGCGGCACGGCTCTTCGAGGAGGTGCGGCCGGAGGTGTGCTTCCACCTCGCCGCGCAGGCCGATGTGGGCACCTCCGTCGAGCGGCCCGACTACGACGCCGACGTGAACGTGCTCGGCATGGTGCGGGTGCTCGAGGCGGCGCGGGAGCACGGGGCGCATCTCGTCTTCAGCTCGACGGGCGGGGCGATCTACGGCGAGTGCGACGGGCCGGCGCCGGAGACGCATCCGCGGCAGCCGATCTCGCCGTACGGGATCTCGAAGCTCGCCGGGGAGGAGTACATCTTCGGCTGGAACCGGCTCTTCGGCTCACACCACGTCGTGCTGCGCTTCGCCAACGTCTTCGGGGCGCGCCAGGAGCCGAGCCTCGAGGGCGGCGTCGTCGCGATCTTCCTCGACCGGATGCAGGCGGGCGAGTCAACGACGATCTTCGGTGACGGCGAGCAGACGCGGGACTTCATCTACGTGGGCGACGTCGTGCGCGCTGTGTTGGCAGCGGGCGGGCACGAGGGCGGCGTCTACAACGTGGGGACAGGCGTCGAGAAGTCGATCAACGAGGTGCACGAGGCGTGCCGCCGTGTGACCGGGGACGACCGCGAGCCGGAGTACGGACCCGCCCGCGCCGGCGACGTCCTCCGCAGCGTGATCGACCCCAGCCTCGCCGGACGCGAGCTCGGCTGGCGAGCCGAGCACGATCTGGACTCCGGGCTCCGCGAGACGTGGGCCTCGATGACCAGCTCGGCGTAGCCATGTCCCGGGCCCCCACGTCCGGGGTCTGACCCCTCGCCCGCGGCCGCAGGTCGCGGGCGCACCAACGCACGCGCAAACGATTCGCCGGACGTGGCGCGTCGCGCCACGTCCGGGGTCTGACCCCGGACATGCCGGGCCGGGCAGGAGCCGCGCCCGTCGAATCGAACATAGGCGTCCGCCGTGGACCACTCGTTTCCCGCACCCGACGCCGTCAGGCCCTGGCGCACCGCCACGCTCGTCGCGACCGGGTTCGCCGCCGTCGAGCTCGTCATCCTCCTCGCGATCGCCGTCGTCGCACTCGGGCGTCCGCTCGCCCACCACGCGGCCGCCGCCCGCACGGCCGCGTCGGCCGCCCCCGCGCACACGATCGTCGCGCCCGCTCCCACGAAGCCGAGGCTCGCCCGCGCCGACCTCGAGGTCGAGATCCTGAACGGGAACGGACGCCAGGGATCCGCCGCTGCCGAGGCCAGCACGGTCCGCGGGCTCGGCTACGTCGTCGGCAACGTTGGGAACGCCGCGCGGGCCGACTACACCCGCAGCGTCGTCATGTACCGCCGCGGCTACCGGGCGGAGGGCCTACGGCTCGGCCGCGACCTCGGGATCCGCGCAGTCGGACCGCTCGACGGCCTCCATCCGAGCGACCTCATGGGCGCCCACCTGGCTGTGGTGATCGGCAGCTGAACGTCTTCCCCTCCGCCTTCCGCCGAGCGAGGTCGAGCGGACTGCACGGCTGTCCCAGCGGCCCGAACGGGTCCAACGTGTACGAGTGATTCAGATCGCGGAAGGCCGCCTGCGGAGCGTCGAGGGTGTTCAGCTCGAACAGGCCTAGCTGGTACCACGGGTCAGGATTCCGCGGCTCGAGCTGCGTCGCCTGCTGATAGAGCCGCCCAGCCTGAATCCGCGACGCGCGCGTCTGCTTCGTCGTCTCCCCGGACGCCCAATAGAAGAGCGCATCGACCGAGAGCGGATCGAGCGAATGCGCCTGCTTCGCGTCTGCGATCCACCCGGCGATGTCCCCCTTCTCGGCCGCCGAGATCGCCGCGCCCACGCGCCGGTCCGCAAGCCACGGCGCCGCCAGGGAGTACACGATTCCGAGCGACAGGGCCAAAGCGGCGACCGCAACGACGCCGTCCGTCAGCGTCGGCCGCTCCGCCCGAGGCAGCGGTCGGCCCGCCGCCGCGAGCGCACCGATCGCCAGGAGGACGGGCGCGGTCACGGCGACGAAGTCCCAGTCGAAGTCGATCAAAGCGTGCAAGAGATACGCGACGACGCCCACGGCGAGCGCCGCCGCGGCCGCGCGGTCATCCCCCTCGAGCCGCCGCAGGGCCGAGCGAATCGCGAGCACCGCGAAGAACGCCGCGCCGATCGCGAGCGCGAACCCCACGAGCCCCGTCTCGGCGAGATCCTGCAGCGCCAGGTTGTGCGGCTCGACCACCGAGTCGCCCGCGTAGCGCGGCT
>DHWI01000177.1 GCA_002413095.1 Thermoleophilia bacterium UBA5186 | reverse complement strand
GAGCGGGCGCTCAATGCGAGCGCGAACGGCGCGCCGACATCGGCGGCTCGCAACTGGATCGCTTCTTCGACGAAGAACTCGCCGCGCGGCGTGGGCGTCGAGGGCTTGCCGACGACCGCCTTGACGATTCGCACCGGGCGGCCATTCCGGTAGACGATCACGCGGCGCCTGGAGGTGTCGACGACGATATGCCAGCTCGTCGTCGAGGCGACCGTAGCGCGTTGTCTGATCCAGCCCATACGTCCGTTAGGGCGCCCGGGAAGCCTTACGTGCAGCCACACGAGGCCGTCGGCGCCGGTCGTGTGACCGAGAACCGGAAGCACGGTCCGCTCGCCCGTGAGCGGCCGCCGCGCCTGGATCATCCTGAGCGGCGCTGAATCTCGCGCGGGTTTCGAGAACGCCTGGTGCGCGCTGAGCAGCGCCGCCAGCTCCTGGGTCGGCTTCACAGCGGCCGGTGTGACGGAATGTGCCGGTGCCGCCCCCGTCCACACCGCGGCGAACAGCACGAGCGTCGCCAGGAGTGTGAGCCGGAAACGGTAGGTGCGCATGGTCACCGCTCTTCCCACCTGCTGGCGCTAGGAACAGGACGAGCGGGCGGCAACGCCGCCCGCTCGTGGTCGCTGGAGCCGGTCGGGGTCCAGCGGGACGTCGCTCAACCTGTAAAGCCGACGTGGTGGCGGGCCGGTCGGGCCTTCGAGCTCGCCTTCTTCTTCTTCGCCGGCGCCTTCGGCTTCGGCTTCGGCGTGGTCGTAGTCGTCGTGGTGGTCGTAGCCGCCGTGGTGGTCGTTGCCGCGGTGGTCGTTGCCGCGGTGGTCGTTGCCGCAGTGGTGGTCGTTGCCGCGGTTGTAGTCGTTGCCGTGGTGGTCTGCGTCGTGCAGGACGGTCTGCTGATCGTGTCGGTGTCGAGCGTGACTGCGCCGTTTCGGGCCAGCACACGGCCCTCGACCGTGACGCCGGTGGTGACGGTGATGCTCGTCAGGGCGAGGATGGTTCCCCGGAAGGTGGAGCCGGTGCCGAGCGTCGCGGAGCTACCGACCTGCCAGAAGACGTTGCACGCCTGGGCGCCGTTGATCAGGTTCACCTGGCTCCCCGATCCCGTGGTGAGCGTTGAGCCCGCCTGGAATACGAAGACCGCGTTCCCGTCGCCCCCGGCGTCGAGCGTGAGCGCTCCTGACAGTCCGATCGACGAGCCGGAGTTGTAGACACCCGGCGACAGCGTTTGCCCAGCGAGGTCGGCCGCGATCGGGGAGGTCGGTCCCTCGCCGGCCGCAGTGCCGTAGGCGGTGGTCAGATCGGACTTCGCCCCTTGTGTGACGGAGTCGCCGGCGTGGTTTGTGCCGTTCACGGTGATCGACGCAGTGCCGGTCTCCGTCGTGGTCGGATAGGTCCCGAGATCGCCGTTGACGGTGGTCGGGCCGGTGTTGGTGATGCCGGCGCCGGCCAGGACGGCGAAACTGTCCGCGGTTCCCAGCCCGACTGGTGTCGCCGCCGCCGCGGCGCCGCCGACGAGCGTCACGAGCATCCCGAGCCCGAACAGCGCGAACAGCGCAGTCGCCATTGCGGCGCGGGAGCGGAGACGTCGCGCGCCCAGCCCGGGCTTGAAGAGTGAAAACGACATGGGTCTCCTTCAGCTTGAGCTTCGTCGCCGACACGACATGCGCCGGCCGATCCGCTCCGACCTGCTCTGCTGAGGGCGGACCGTTTCGCGGAGGCCGATCACTATGGCCTCCGCCGTCGAATCGCTGCGCCGATCAGTGAGGCGCTGCGCTGCGGACTGTAGCAGCGCTGAGTGCGCTCCGACCGGATCGTTGACTCTTGGAACCTTGGCCTAGCGTTCGGCTGCGTCGGAGGCGCCGCCCACGCGGGGCCCCGGGAATGGTGGCGACCCGCCGAATGCGGGCGCTCGCCGCCTGAAACCGGCTACGCCCCGCTCGGATCCGGGTACGGTCGCGCGGCGTGGGTCTTCACGGGCGCGACGGGGCCTCCACGAGCGAGGATCGCCGCGCCGACGACGACCACCGCGAACGCGGCGAGACGCACGATCCCGAGCCCCCCCGCCGGTAATGGCTCGCGGTAGAGGACGAGGCCGGCCAGGATCGGCAACGCGTTGGTGAACAGCGTCGCGACCCCCGCAGTTGCGAGCGCGCCGCCGCGCTGGAAGCCGAGTTGCAGCGCCGCGAACGCAAGCCCGTGGCACGCGAGCACCACCGGGACGAACAGGAGCGCCGAGCCGCCGCCGACAGCCGCCTTCGTCCCGACGTCTCCGGCCGCGTAGAGCACCCCGGCGGCGACACCGAGACCCGCCCCCGCGGCGACGACGCGTGCTCCCGGCCCGGCGGCGACCGCAGCAACTGCGCCCGACGTCACGACCCACGCGGTAACTGCCTGCCAGGACGCGTGGTCTCCACCGGTCCGTTGCCCGGCGAGCGAGATCCCGAGCAGCGCGAGCCCTCCGACCGCAGTCCCCACCCCGAGCCACTCGCGCCGCGACAGGACGGCGTCGGTCGTCCGCGACACGAGCAGGGCGAGCAGCCCGATCCCTCCTGCCGAGACGGCCTGCACGAGCGAGAGCGGCGCGAACGCGAGTGCGCCGACGTAGAGCGCCCAGCCGACGATCCCGGTTCCGAATCCGAGCAGCCAGCGCGGAGCCCCGAACAGCAAGCGCAGCGAGCGGATCGGCCGGCGCAGCGCGAGTGGCGGGAGGCGAGCTGCCTCGCCGTGCTGCACGACGAACGCCCAGTTCAGCGCCAGTGTCGAGCCGAGGGCGAGCACGAGGCCGAGCGTCAAGCGAAACGTCATCGCCGCCCGCGGCCGGTGAACGGGAGATACGCCTCCGCCGCGAGCGCAGCGATGCCCACGCGAGGAAGGTCCCGCCGGCGCTCGTAGACGACGAAGCGCCGTTCCCAGCCGGGGAAGAACTTGCGGTTGAACAGCAGCAGGTTGTCGAGCTGAAAGTGTCCCTTCAGGGCGAACAGGGCCTTCCGCTCGACCTGCTGGAGGCGCGACAGCTCCACCTCGGGTGCGAGCAACGCCGCGAAGGGCGCGAAGTTGAGCGACACGCGCTCGACGCCGTGTTCGCGCGCCCACGCGATCGTCTCGCAGACGAGCCACTCGTTGAAGCCGTTCGGAGTTGTCCGGAGTCGTGGCATCGAGGAGAGGGAAAGCGCGGAGCCGGGCCGCGAGACCGCGAAGTGGAGGAAGCCTGCCGGGCGATCGTCGGGCCCGCGCCCGATCACGAAGACCGCGTCCTCGTGCGCGAAGAGGGCGTCCAGCGCCATCACGAACCCGCGCTCCGGTTGATCCCCGCGCCAGGTGCGTGCGATCAAGGCCAGCGCCGCACGGAGCTCCCGGTCGAGCTCGCTCGGCTGCCTGACCTCGGCCCGGTATCCGGCGGCCTCGAGGCGGTGAACCGACTGGCGCACCTTCCGGATCGCGCGGCCCTCGAGCGAGAAAGATCCGGTCTCCACGATCGCCTCGTCGCCGTGGTAGAGCGCGTGGAGCCCGTGGGCACGATAGAGCCCGAGGCGCGCCTCCGAAGCGCCGAGGATGGCGACCCGCCAGTCGCGCTCGTGCGCGAAGGCGATGAACCGACGCACGAGCTCATCGAGCGCCTGCTCGGGGCCGACGGGATCTCCCGAGACGATCGCCACGCCGCCGACCACTTTGTACGCGAGGAACGCCCGCTCGTCCTCGCTGAAGAAGTACGACTTGTCGGCGCGCAGCACGAAGGGTGCGAGCGTGTCGGCGCCCCAGGCTGCCACGAGTGCCCGCGCGATCGCGCGCTCGCCCGACTCCTGCCGCAGCCGGTAGCGCCAGGGTCCGAGCCAGCCGACGAGCACGACGACCGCGCAGGCCAGGCCGAGGAGCAAGACCGAGAGCGGGAACCAGTTGCCGAAGTCGCCCGCCAGGTGCTCCGAACCCCGCAGCCGGAGTCCGAGCAGCGCCGCCGCCGTCTCGCGGAGTGCGAATCCAGCCGAGTAGGGCTGGTCGGCGAGCGCCCGGTGCACCCACAGGGCCGCCGCCCCGTAGCCGAAGATCCCGCTCGCGAATGCAATCGCACGGAGGAGCACTCGCGACTCGCGCTGCGGGTCGCCTCGCAGCGGGAAGTCCTGGCGGCGTGCGACGAGCGCGAGCGCGACGAGGGCCGTGGCGGTCGCGCCGTAGTCGATCCTGTGCAAGAGGTGCAGGGCCGCCGAGCCGCCGAGCAGAGCGACGGCAAGCTGCCAGGCCCGATGCTTTCGCCGGAAGAGCCCGCGCGCGATCACGACGAGTCCGAGTCCGAGCGGCGCCACGAGCGCAGCGGCGACCCCCTTCACGGCATGTGGCGCCCACTCCTCGAGGAGGCCCCGCTCGGCCTCGGGGAAGGCTGCGACGAACATGTCCGTGACGCCGGCGAGCGCAACTGCGACGGCGAGCAGAGACGGCGCGAGAGCCCACGTTCGCCCGCGCCCGCGACCGGCGACGGCGCCGCCGAGGCCGGCCAGCGCCGCGGGCAGGTAGACGGCGGGCATGCGCCCTGCGGCGTGGAACGCCTCGAGTGCCGGGATCTGGCGCACGACGAGGATCGAGACCCCGGTCGTGAGGAACGTCCAGGACCCGACGCCGAGCGCGAGGAAGAGCGCAGCCGCAAGCCGCTCGACACCGACGAGCCGCGCCAACAGCCCGAGCAGGAGGCCCGCCACTCCCCAGACCGCGACGAAGACGAGCACCGGAGCCGTCGAGCGCTTGGAGAGCTCATCGAGCGGCAGCGCGTTCGGAAGCGGCGGCCCGAGCGCAAGCCGCGGATGGACGACGTACAGCCAGCCCGTCGCGGCAAGCAGGACCGCCAGCGCCGTCAGACCGACGAGGCCGAGCCCTGCGACGCGCACGAGCCTACGCATGGCCGAGGTGCTTCGACGCGGCGAGCAGCGCGAGCGACGCGTTCCCGCGCCAGAGCGACCAGTCGTGCCCGCCGCGGACGACGAAGTAGCGGTGGGCGATGCCCGTCCGCGCGAGCTCGGCAGCGAACACGGCGTTCTGGTGGCGTAGCCGGTCCGTGCGCCCCGAGTAGAACCAGATGAAGGTGCCGTCGCGGCGCAGCGCCGCTGCTCGGCGTGGAAGCTGGTCCAGCGGGCTGTTGAGCGCGAGCCGGGAAGGGTCGCCGCCGAAGATCGAACGGACCTTGTCGGCGAGCTCGTAGCCCGACCAGCTCTCGAGCACTCTGAACGTCCCCGGATGATGGAGCCCGATGTTCAGCGCTCCGTAGCCGCCCTCCGAGAGCCCGCCGAGCACCCGGCCCCTACTCGTCGGAATGGTCCGGTAGCGGGCGTCGATCGCACGGACGAGGTCTCGCGCGACGAACGTCTCCCAGCCGCTCCCCGGCTTCACCCCGTTCGCCCACTCCTTGTCGGTGAACGTGCCGGTCGAGCCCCACGGCATCACGAGGATGAACGGACGGATTCTCTTTTTCGCCAGGAGGATGTCCTCGACGACGCCGGCCCGGACGGTGAGCAGGAACGCGGCCGGTCGGCCGGGGAAGCCGTGAAGGAGATAGAAGACGGGATAGCGCCGGCCGGGCTGGCTGGCGTAGCCGGACGGCAGGTAGACGATCACTTGCTGGCGCCGGCCACCGAGCGCGGGGCTCGAGACCGCGATCGCCTGGGTCGTCCCCGGCTGAGTGACGAAGGACGGGTCCTTCGGCGGCGGGTAGCCCCGGTAGAGCCAGAAGTTGTTTAGGTAGCGAGCCGTGCCGACCAGGCCGACAGGCACGAACACAGCCACCGCCGCGGCGACA
>DHWI01000222.1:17858-18505 GCA_002413095.1 Thermoleophilia bacterium UBA5186 | reverse complement strand
TAGAAGTCCTCGGCCTTCTTGTAGCCCGAGTCGCGGATCACCTGTGCGAGCAGCGGCGAGCCGGCGAGCTTCCGGTACGGGAGGTTCTGTCCCTTCAAGGCTTGCTCCAGCGCGACGCGGCCCTTCTGCTCGGACTCCTCGCGCGTCTCGCGCGAGAACCACTGGCGGATCTTGTTGCGCGCCCGCGACGAGGCGGCGACCTTCATCCAGTCGCGCGAAGGGCCGCGCCCCGACTTCGACGTCAGGATCTCGACGATCTCGCCGCTACGCAGGCGGTAGTGCAGCGGGACGATCCGCCCGTTCACCTTCGCCCCGACCGTGCGGTGCCCGACGTCGGTGTGGATCGCGTAGGCGAAGTCGATCGGCGTCGCGCCGGTCGGTAGCGTCTTGACCGCTCCCTTCGGCGTGAAGACGAAGACCTCGTCGTCGAAGAGGTCGGTGCGGAAGCTGCGCATGAACTCGCGCGGGTCGGCCTCGTCGGCCTGGTTGTCCATCAGCTGCTTCACCCAGGCGAGCCATTCCTCGTCGGGGCCTGACGCCTTGCCGCGCTTGTAGATCCAGTGCGCGGCGATCCCGAGCTCGGCCTCCTCGTGCATCTCGCGCGTCCGGACCTGGATCTCGAGCGGCCGCCCCTCGGGTCCGATCAC
>DHWI01000222.1:17414-17660 GCA_002413095.1 Thermoleophilia bacterium UBA5186 | reverse complement strand
GTCGACCTTGTCGAGCTCGAGCTGGAGGACGCGCGAGGCCTCGGCGACGTGCTCCTCACGATCGGCGCGGCGCTCGCTCACCATCGCCTTGATCTCCTCGTACTTGCGCGGGTGAAGCGTCTCGAACGCGAGATCCTCGAGTTCCCACTTCAGCGCATGGATCCCGAGGCGGTGTGCGAGCGGCGCGTAGACCTCGAGCGTCTCCTTGGCCTTGCGGATCTGCGTCTGCTTGCCGAGGTACTCGAT
>DHWI01000222.1:15779-17273 GCA_002413095.1 Thermoleophilia bacterium UBA5186 | reverse complement strand
AACTGGATTCGCGTCAGCTTGGTGACGCCTTCGACGAGCCGAGCGACGTCGTCGCCGAACTCGGCGCGGATCTCCTCGGGAGACGTGTCCGTGTCCTCGACCACGTCGTGCAGGAGCGCGGCGGCGATCGTCTGCTCGTCGAGCCGGAGCTCCGCGCAGATCTTGGCGGCGCCCCACGGATGGATGATGAAGTCCTCGCCCGAGCCGCGGAGCTGGCCCTCGTGCGCCTTCTCCGCGTACCGGAACGCGCGGATCAAGAGATCGCGGTCAACCTGCGGGTTGTAGGCGGCGACCGCTTCGAGCAGCTCGTCGACGAGGTCCTGATGTTTCTCAGCTGACTCGACGACCGACATACCCCAATTGTACGCGCGGGCCCTTCATACCCCTCTGCGGGGGGACGACCGATCGAGCGAAGGAGCGCACCCTCCGACGGAGAAATGATGACGTCCGTGTTGAGATTCCGGCGCCGAGAGAAGCGCAAGACAGCCGAGCTGGCCCGCCTGCTGGTCGCGCTCGATTCGATCGCGGCCGAGCGCCCCGTCAGGGCCCGGCGCGTTCGGCTCTCGCTAGGCAGCGCGCGCTAGCCGACCACCGGCCAGCAACTCTCTGAACGTCTCCGATTCGAGCAGGTGGCGCTTGCCGCCGGTCTCGGCCAGCTCGAGCTCCGTGAAGATCGCGGCGGCGTCGGCGTGGCGCTCCGCTTCGTCCTTTCGGAACTCCTCTTTGAGCCACTCGCGCAGGTCCGCGAAGCCGTCGGGCGCGTCGAAGACCCGGCGGACGACGAGNNAAGCGGTCGACCTGGCTGCCGAAGCGGAACGCGATCGCGCTGCCCGCGTCGCGCCCGTCCTGCCGCACGCGGAATCGCAGGTGCTTACCCTCCCCGACCGTGGCCAGGTCGCCTAGCTCGCAGTCGCCGGCGAGCAGAGTCACGTCGGGATTGCCGACGCCGAAGGGCGCGAGCCGGCGCAGCTCCTCGCAGAGGTCGAGCGTCAGCCGTGTGCCGGGCGGAAGCACCGCGTCGACGCGCGTGACCGGACTCAGATCCTCGTCGCCGAGCGCGAGCTCGGCCTGCGCGGCGAAGGCCTGGGCGAATGCCTCGACGCGGTCGGGGCGGATCGACAGACCGGCAGCCGCGCGGTGGCCGCCGAAACGCTCGAGATGCGACGCGCAGGCGCCGAGCGCCGCGTGGAGGTCGAACGTGGCGATCGAGCGGCCCGAGCCCTTCCACTCGTCGTCGCCGCCGGCGATGAGCACGACGGGCCGGTTGAAGCGCTCGGCGAGCCGCGACGCGACGATGCCGATCACGCCTTCGTGCCAGTTCTCGTCGGCGAGCACGTAGCCGCGCCGGCGCTGCTGCGCCTCGGGCCACTCGTCGACCTTCGCGGTCGCCTCGCGCGCGATGCGCTCCTCGACCGCCTGGCGCTCGCGGTTCAGCTCCTCGAGCTCGCGCGCGAGCGTGCGCGCGACCTCCGGGTCATCCGTCAGGAGCAGCTC
>DHWI01000222.1:12709-15773 GCA_002413095.1 Thermoleophilia bacterium UBA5186 | reverse complement strand
GCGGCCGGGTCGACCCGTGCGACCTGCATCAGCGCGCGCAGGCCTGGCTTCTGCGTGCGAGCGAGCCCGCGCAGGCCCGCGATCGCGAGCGAGCGGTTCTCGCCGACGAGCGGCACGACGTCGGCGATCGTCGCGAGCGCGACGAGGTCCAGGTGCCGCTTCAGCTCGTCGGAGTCGGCGCCGAGGAGCGCCTGCGCCAGCTTGAAGACGACGCCGGTCCCGCACAACTCGGGGAAGGGGTAGTCGGACGGGCGCGTCGCGACAATCGGACAGTTCGGGAGGATCTCGCCCGGCCGATGGTGGTCGGTCACGATCACCTCGAGCCCGCGCGCCTGCGCTTCCGCAACCTCGGCGGCGGCGGTGATCCCGCAGTCGACGGTCAGGACGAGACCGCAGCCCTCGTCGGCGAGCCGCTCGAGCGTCTGGCCGGCGACGCCGTAGCCCTCCTCGAACCGGCTTGGGAGGTGCCACTCGACGTCAGCGCCGAGGGCGCGCAGGGTCAGCACCGCCAGCGCCGTCGCACAGATGCCGTCGACGTCGTAGTCGCCGTGCACGCAGATGCGCTTGCCGGCCGCGATCGCGGCGTGGATCCGCTCGACCGCAACCACCATGTCTCCGAGCAGGAACGGGTCGTGCAACGGCTGCTCGCCGGCGAGGAAGGCGCGTGCCTCCCCAGGGTCGCCATACCCGCGCCGGACGAGAACGCTGGCCGTGATCTCGCTGATGTCGAGCTCCTTTGCGAGGGCGCTCGACGCCCGGGGCGGGCACGGACTGAGTGTCCAGGTGCCCTCGTGCATGTCCACTCACGGTAAGAGCAGGGTCGGACGGAGCCGGGCTCGTTTTCCCCTAGAACACGCGCGAAAACGTCACAACTTCGTGCCTAAGACCAATGCTTGTTACTCGCGCGGCAACTGGACCCCGAGCAGCGTCAGAACCGCGACGAGCGCGACGAGCGAGAGCGCGGCGGCCACGATCCAGCGCTGGTGCCGACTCGTGCGGAGAGCGTCCCAGGCCACCCGGCCCCAGAACACGAAGATGCCGAGCGCAACCGCCACGAAGACGACGATCACGGGCGCAAGTAGCGCCGCCTTCTCGAGCGGCCAGCGCAGCACCCACGACGCGAGCAGCACGAGCGCGGTCACCGCGAAGGACACCAAAACGACCCGGGCGCTCACGAGCCCGAGGGTATCCTGACGTCCGTGGTCGAGGCGAACTACACGTCCCGACGTGGGGGAACCCAGGGTTCCCCCACGAACCCCCTCCTTCTTCGAAGCGTCCCAGCCCACATCGGCTTGAGCTCCCGCCGGGCTAAGCCCGGCTCCGCCCAGGGACATCGGCGCGTGTGCCAACAAGAGAAGGCAATCGCGTAGTGGTCGAGGCGAACTACACGTCCGGCGAGGACTACGTGGTCGAGTTCCTGGGCTATCGCTTCGGCTTCAACGCCTACGACTTCGAGCAGCGCGTGACGGCGGCCGCCGTAAAGCTGGGGCTGATCAGCGGCAACGAGCTGGACGAGGACGAGACCGCCGATCTCGTCGAGCTCGCCGCGGACGGACGGATCGACGAGCCGCGCAGCCCGCTCGGGCGCTACCTCGTCCGCCACTGGGAGCGGTTGTCGCTCCTCGACGGCGAGTCGCTCGTCTACTGGGTGCGCAAGCTCGTCTTCCGAGGCGCATGGCTCGACCACCGGGTCAAGGAAGGCCTGCTCGAGGTGGCGTGGGACGAGGACGTGGCGGATTTCGGCTACCGCGACCCGCGCGGCGGGCGCGCACTCCTCGAGCTCGCACCCGTCCCGTCCTGGCACGAGCTGCAGTTTCGCCGGTGAACGACCGGCGCTTCGTCGCGGCGATGGTGGCGTACACCGCCACGCTCCTCTGGCTCGACCGCTCTGTCGACCAACGTAGCCAGCTGCTCCTCGGAGCGGCGACATGGGTCTTCCTGCTCGCCGTCGCCCGGAGCCTGCCGCCCGAGCGTCGCGCCCAGGTCGCGATCGTCGTCGTGGCCGCGACCTGCGCCGAGCTGACCGGCTCGATCATCTGGGGCGTCTACTCCTACCGGCTCGGGAACCTCCCCAGCTTCGTGCCCCCGGCCCACGGCCTGGTCTACATGACCGGCCTCTCGATCAGCAGGATCCTCGCCGGGCGAGAGCGAGCGTTCGTCGCGGCAGCGGCAGCGGGCGCCCTCGGCTGGGGCCTCGCGGGGCTCACCGTCCTTCCTCGACTCGATGTCGCCGGCGCCTTCGGCGTGCCGCTGCTCGTGCTGTTTCTCTGGCGCTCGGGGTCACGCGGCGTCTACGCGGGCGTCTTCCTCGCCGTGGCGGCGCTCGAGCTCTACGGAACGGCCGTCGGCACCTGGCAATGGCACGCCACGCTTCCCGGGCTCGGAATCCCCGACGGCAATCCGCCGAGCGGCGCGGCGAGCGGGTACGTCTGCTTCGACGTCGTCGCGCTCACGCTCACTCCGTGGGTCCTCGCCGGCCTCCGGCGAACGAACCGGGCCTGCGGCGTCACGGTGTAGGGCGGGTCCGCAACGCCGCAAGGACCCGATCGTTCGGAGGATCGGGCTGCGGCCTGCCGATCCTCCGCACACAGCTTGATCGCGCCGAAAATCCGCGCATGCCCCCAAAAGGGGAGGTGAAGTGAAGCGGTGAACCACCCCTTGGGGGAGGAATCAACGGGTTCCGATCCCGCAGAGTACGAAGCGTCGAAAGTCGTTGCTGAGCCCCGATGCGGCGGGGCTCGCGAAGACCAAAAGAAAGGCGCCGATGCGGCGGGCGCCTTTCACCGACATCAGCGTCACCGGGACGGAACCGATGCGGCGGGTTCCGTCCCGATTTCGCGTTGTACGCTCGGTGAGTGGAGTTTCGCGTGCTCGGGCCGCTCGAGGTCCTCGAAGAGGGACATTCGATCCCGCTTCCAGGCCCGAAGACCCGCGCCGTGCTGGCACTCCTCCTGCTTGACGCGAATCGCGTGGTCCCGCTCGACCGGCTCGTGGACGGGTTGTGGGATGAAGCGCCGCCGGAGACCGCGACGAAGACGCTTCAGGTCTACGTCTCGCAGCTGCG
>DHWI01000222.1:6319-12676 GCA_002413095.1 Thermoleophilia bacterium UBA5186 | reverse complement strand
GCTCACCGGCGAGGGCCGCTTCGACGAGGCGCTTGCGCTCTGGCGGGGGCCGGCGCTCGCCGACTTTCGGGAGGAGCGCTTCGCGCGCGATGCGGCCGCGCGGCTCGAGGAGCTGCGGCTCGGCGCCGAGGAGGGCCGGATCGAGGAGGAGCTCGCGGCCGGGCGCTCCGCGCAGGTCGTCGCGGATCTCGAGCGGCTCGTAGCCGAGCATCCACTGCGGGAAAGGCTCCGCGGCCAGCTCATGCTCGCGCTCTACCGCTCGGGGCGCCAGGCCGAGGCACTGGATGTCTTCCGGCGCACCCGTGCAGAGCTCGTGGATGCGCTCGGTGTCGAGCCCGGACCGGAGCTCCAGGAGCTGCACCGTGCGATCCTGGCGCAGTCCCCGGAGCTCGCAGCCAGGCGTTCGGAGCCAACGCCCGTCAAACCCGAAGGGACGTCGCCGCGCGACCCGATCGTCATCGCGGTCGCTGCTCTCCTGGCGACCGTCGCGCTCGTCTCGGTCATCCTGACGGTCGTCAACCGGGGCGACACGGCCGGGTCGCGCGAGCTCGGCGGCTTCGTCGTGAAGGTCGACAATCTCGTCCGACAGTCGAGCGACGGCCGAGCGTCGATCAAGTCGACCATCGGCGCGGCGCTTGGGTGCCGGCTCCCGCCGGGGGCAGGCGCGCGGCAGATCACCGCAGCGGAGCGGAACCGCCAGAGCCTGCTCCAGCAGGTTGCCGCTCTGCGGGTCCCCGACGACCCGCAGGCGCTCCGAGTCTCTGCCCTGCTCCAGCGCGCGCTGGCAGCGTCGATCGACGCCGACTGGCGCTACCGCGACTGGCTCGCCGGACTGAAGGCATGCCCGCGCGGGGCGACGCGCCCAGCGACGGTCGTCGCGGGGGACGCCCGGTCGACCAGGCTCAAGACCGCCTTTGTCCGCGCGTGGAACCCGCTCGCCGTCCGCTACGGGTTCCCACAGCGCACCCCGCAGGAATTCTAGGACGGCACTGCGAAGCACCGACCGCCGGTGTGGACGAGCCACCACGCGCGGATCAAGTCGACGGGTACGTGGTCCGTGCAGACCGTGTCGGCGGTCTCGTGCACGGCGCGCCATTTCTGACTCGGCTGCCGGAAGAACGTCACCGTTCGTTCCCGGCCGGCCAACTCGAATCGGGCAACCGCGTAGCTGTTTCCGTTCCAGCGTCCGTAGAACGTTCCCGGCAGCGGGCCTCGAGCGCCCGGATGGCTGACGGAGTAAGCCGAGCGCAGCGCGACCTTGACCTGCGGCGCGATGACGAGGTTCTCCGCCATGGGCTCGTCGCCGCAGGCGAGTACCGGCGCGGCGAGGCACGCAGCGAGGACGAATGGTGTGCTGATGAGAAGGAGTCGTTTCATGCCCGCACCGTGGCCGACGGCGCCTGCAACCGGGCAAAGACTCGCTAAAGACTATTCGCGGCCCGGGTAGGCGACGGTCTCGAACGGCCACGTTTCGGCGACCCAGGCCCGCACCGCCTGCTCGAGCACGGGATCCAGCCCCTCCTCCCATGCGCTCCTGCGCACCCACATGTGCACGCGGGCGGCCGCGCCGTCGGTCGCGTAGAGGTAGACGCAGCCGAGGCAGACGCTCTCGTCGGGGCTCATCACCGTGTACGCGAACGAGCGGCGGAGCTCGAACTCCTTCTGGTGCCAGCCGAGATCGACGAGGTTCTGCTCCAGCGTCAACCCGTCCGAGGGAACCGGCGAGCCATCCGGCTCGACGCGCTCGAGGATCGCGGCGAAATCCTTCACGACGTCGTGAATCGTGAGCATCCGCAGCCTGAAGCGCTCGTGCTCGAGGCCCGCAGGCACGTCGAAGTCGTCTGGAACGAGACTCAGAAGAGCTTGGCCTCGGGCTCGGCGGTCGCGCCGATGTGGGCGCGCCCGAGCTTCGTCACGATGCGCCCGCGCGGCGTGCGCTGCAGGAACCCGAGCTGCAGCAGATACGGCTCGTAGACGTCCTCGATCGTGTCCGGCTCCTCGCCGAGGGCGACGGCCAGCGTGGAGAGCCCGACCGGCCCGCCGGAGAAGCGCTCGACGACGGCGCGCAGCAGCTCGCGATCGGTGCGCTCGAGCCCAGCCTCGTCGATCTCCATCAGGTGGAGCGCCTCGCGCGCGACGTCGTTCGTGATCGCGCCCGCGTGCCGCACCTCGGCGACGTCGCGCACTCGCCGAAGGATCCTGTTCGCGATCCGCGGCGTGCCCCGCGAGCGGCCGCTTATCTCCACGGCAGCCTCGTCGGCGATCTCGACGCCCATGATCCCGGCCGAGCGCCTGACGATCTGCGCGAGCTCCGGCGGGTCGTAGTACTCGAGGCGAAAGGTCATCCCGAAGCGGTCCCGGAGCGGCGTGGTGAGCAGCCCGGTGCGCGTCGTGGCGCCGATGAGCGTGAACGGCGGCAGGTCAAGCGTGAGGGTGCGCGCTGCGGGGCCCTGCCCGACGATGATGTCGAGCCGGAAGTCCTCGAGCGCCGGGTAGAGGATCTCCTCGATCGCGCGGTTCAGCCGGTGGATCTCGTCGATGAAGAGGACGTCGCGCTCCTCCATGGCGGTGAGGATCGCCGCCATGTCTCCCTTCCGTTCGAGCGCCGGTCCGGCGACCGAGCGAATTCCGACGCCGAGCTCCTCGCGGACGATGTACGCGAGACTCGTCTTGCCGAGCCCGGGCGGGCCGACGAGGAGAACGTGGTCGAGCGCCTCGCCGCGTGCGCGCGTCGCGTCGAGCGCGATTGCGAGTTGCTCCTTGACGCGCTCTTGGCCGACGAACTCGTCGAGCCGGCGCGGGCGGAGCGTCTGCTCGAGCTCTTCCTCCCCGGGCGCGACCGGCGCGACGAAGATCTCTGTCATGCGGCTCGCAAAGCCTGCCGGACGCGCTCCTCCGGCGGCAGGTCGGGATCGGTGGCCGCGAGCGCCTGCTCGGCCTCGAGCAGCGTGTAGCCGAGCTCGACGAGCGCCTCGCGCGCTACCTGATCGGGCTTGGTTCCCGCGGCGGACGAGATTGGCACGGGCTCGTCGGCGAGCTTCTCCTTCAGCTCGAGCACGATCCGTTCTGCGGTCTTCTTGCCGATGCCGGGGATCGCCTGGAACCGGGCCGCGTCCTCGAGCACGATCGCTCGGCGCAGCTCCGCCGCGGGCGAGCCCGAGACGACCGCGAGGGCCACCTTGGGACCGACGCCGTTGACCGAAAGCAGCGAGACGAACAGGTCGCGCTCGGCCTGCTCCGCGAAGCCGAACAGCTGCAGCGCGTCCTCCCGGACGTTCAGGTACGTGAGCAGCGTCACGTCCTCGGCCTTGTCAGCCTTGCGGATCGCGCTCGGCGTCGCGTGCACGAGGTAACCCACACCCGCGACGTCGAGGACGAGGCCGTCGGGCGTGCGCGCGACCGGGCGACCCCGGAGCTGCGCGATCACGCGCTCACCATCTTGAGCAGCGGGGGTGCGAGCGCGTGGCAGATCGCGACGGCGAGCGCATCGGCGGCGTGGGTCGGCTTGGGCTCCTCGCTCATCCCGAGGATCGCCTTGACCATCCGCTGCACCTGCGCCTTCTCGGCGCGGCCGTAGCCGCAGACCGCGTGCTTCACCCGGGAGGGCGCGTACTCAGCGCACTCGACGCCGGCGCGTGCCGCCGCGACGAGCACGGCTCCGCGGGCCTGGCCGACGGAGAGCGCGGTGCGGGCGTCGGCGCCGACGAACGACTCCTCGAGAGCGACGGCATCCGGGGCGTGCAGCTCGATGAGCCCCGCGACGCCCTCGTAGATCGTCTTCAGCCGCAGCTCCGGGCGCTCCCCGGCAGCGGTCTGCCACCACCCGTGGTCGATGGCCCTGAGGCGGCCTCCGCTTTCGTGGACGATCCCGTACCCGCACGCAGCCGTTCCTGGGTCGATGCCTACGACTTTCACACGGAGACATTAGGGAGAGGGTCGGATGCTCCTGCTTCCCCGTTAGTCCAGTGCGGAGCCTGGGAAGATGCGTATCGTGCCCACGACCGAAGACCGCGGCACCGCAGGCGACATCTGGCTCATGCTGCCCGACGGGAGCGAGCACGCCCTGCGCTGCGACGTCACGATCGGGCGGGGCGAGGACAACGACCTAGTCCTGAAGACGACGACGGTCAGCCGCGACCACGCACGGCTGAGCCACAAGGAAGGGCGCTGGTTCGTCGAGGACCTCGGCAGCCGTAACGGCACCTTCGTGAACACGAAGCGGATCCCGTCGCATGCGCCGTACTCCCTGCATCACGCGGATCGCATCGACGTCGGCTCCGAGACGCTCGTCTTCTCCTGGCTCGCGCAGTCGACCGACCCCGACGAGACCGACGCAATGGAGAACCTGCCCCCGGCGGCGGGGCCCGCGCTCTCGCCCTTCCAGCAGCAGGTGGTCGGCGCCCTTTGCCGGCCCTGGCTCGACGGGGCGAGCCTCGACCGGCTGCCGACGAACGAGGAGATCGCGGCGGAGCTCGGCACTCCGGGCGCCGCCGACACCGTGAAGGCAGCGCTCAGGCGCGCCTACGCGAAGGCCGGCCTGACCGACGGCCCACCGCACGCGAAGCGCCGCGCGCTCTGCCGCGTCGCGCGGCAGCGCGGGTGGATTTAGACCTGCGGCCCGGCACCGCACAAGTCTCGGTCCGAAAATGCATCTGCAATCGGAGGAACGATTTTGCTCATCGGAACTTCAAACTGAAGAGGTCGCGGGATGCGTAGATTGCTGCTCTTGCTCCTTGCGTCGGTAGCGCTCACAGCCGCCGCGCCGGCGGTGACCGCGACGGTCACCGTCGTGATCTCGAAGGCAGGCATCGTGCCGGCCAACGTGACAGTGAAGCAGGGCGACGCTGTGACGTGGACCAACAGCGACACGGTCGTACACCAGATCGTGGTCAAGAGCTACAGCTGCACCCTGACGATCCAGCCCGGACAGCAAGGCTCCTGCACGTTCACACAGTCCGGCAAGTTCAATTACAGCGACCCGACACAGAAGGGCAACAAGTTCAACGGGAGTGTCACCGTCCAGGCTGCGCCCGCGTCCGTCACGCTCCAGTCGTCGAAGAAGATCCTGATCTACGGCGGCTCGGCGACGCTCTCCGGGACCGTCTCGAGCGGCAAGACGGGCGAGCACGTGGCGATCCTCGCCCAGCCATGCGGGCAGACCGCGTTCTCGCAGCTGACCGGTCTCTCGACCACGACGGGCGGCGCCTTCAGCTACGTCGCCAAGCCGACGCTGAACACGAACTACCAGGCCAAGTGGAAGACCGCCACCGCCACCACTGTCACCGTCAAAGTGCGGCCTCGCGTCCGCCTGGCCCGCCTCGCGGCGGGGCGCTTCTCGGCGAAGGTGACCGCGGCGACGCCGTTCACCGGTAAGTACGTCATCTTCCAGCGCTACAGCTCCTCGCTCAGCCGCTGGGTGGCGGTGAAGCGCGTCTATCTGAAGACGACGACCGGGACCGCGCCGCTCGTAGTTACGTCGGCGACCTTCCGGTCCAAGGTGAAAGCGCGCCTGCGTGTGCGGGCATTCATGCCGCAAACTCAGGTCGGCGCCTGCTACGTCGCCGGCATCGGCAACGTCATCCGAAGCTAGGAGGGTTTTACGAAACGAGCCCTCGCTGCTACGGTCGTGACAGTCGTGGCAAAGGGCTGGGATCGCATCTCGATAGTCGCGAACACGCGGCCGATCCGCTCCGAACGGAACGTGACGCGGGACGATCTTCTCGTGCCAGCCTTCGGGAGCAAGCTCGCCTTGTTCGCGGCCTGCGCTGCCTGCGGCGCGATGCTTGCCGTGCTTTGGGGCTTCTTCGGCGGCATGCTCGTCACGCTCATCCTCGGCGCACACAGCGCCGGTATCTGGGTCAGGTGGGCGATGCTCGCAATCGGCTTGGTTTCCACCGTCGCCCTGTTTGTCTTCGCGACTTGGGAGCGGAAGCACGATCACGAATGGCTTGAACGCTTCTAGTCCGCACGGAAATTCGCAATTTGCGTGGCTATCCACAAGGATATCCAGAGGGGTGTGGATGCCCGGCCAAAGTTCCCGCAAATAGCGGGCTAGTTTTCCACCAGAACAACCGTCGGTTGTGCAAACTCATGTTCTGTTTGCGCTGCAAATAGGCAGTTTTTCGTTCCCTTAGAGCATGTCTCCACAGGGGGCTAAAACAGCCGATTCGCCTGCTAGACCTTGTGATGCCGACGGCGACAACGTCGGGCAATTTGTAGCCCTTCGAGTCAGCTCGCCGCAGACTCGAGCACGCGCTCAGGGATGTCGAAGTTCGCGTACACGTCCTGGACGTCGTCGTTCTCCTCGAGCGCTTCGATCAGGCGGACGAGCTTCTTCGCCGAGGACTCGTCGTCGAT
>DHWI01000222.1:3760-6277 GCA_002413095.1 Thermoleophilia bacterium UBA5186 | reverse complement strand
TCGACGGCCTCGCGCACGCTGACGAGCGCCTCCGGCTCGGCGACGATCTCGAACACGTCGCCGTCGCGCGACACGTCCTCCGCCCCGCCGTCGGCCGCCGCGAGCGTCAACTCGTCCTCGTCGACGCCTTCGGCAGGGACGAGCACGCGGCCCCGCCGCTCGAACAGCCACGCCACGGCGCCGGTCGTGCCGAGGTTACCGTCGTTCTTGGAGAAGACATGCCGGACGTCGGCCGCCGTGCGGTTGCGGTTGTCGGTCAGCGCCTCGACGAGCACGGCCACGCCCTCGGGCCCGTACCCCTCGTAGATCACGGTCTCGTAGGCGGCTGCGTCGGCGTCCGCGCCCGAGCCGCGCGCGATCGCGCGATCGATGTTGTCCTTCGGCATGGAGTAGGACTTCGCCTTCTCGATCGCGTTCGCGAGCGCGAGGTTGGCGGACGGGTCGGGCCCCCCGTCTCGCGCCGCGACGATGATCGCGCGCGAGAGCTTGGAAAAGAGGACGCCGCGCTTCTTGTCCGCCGCGCCCTTCTTGTGCTTGATCGACGCCCACTTGCTATGCCCTGACATTCGCCTCCTGTCGTACCAGTTCCAGAAACCGTTCGTGGACGCGCGTGTCGTCGGTCAGCTCGGGATGGAAGGAGGCGACGAGGAATCTCCCGTCGCGCAGCAGAACCGGCTCGCCCTCGTAGCTTGCGAGCGTCTGGACCTCGGGGCCCTCGTCGACGACCCGGGGCGCGCGGATGAAGACGCCGCGCAGAGGCTCCTCGTCGCCCTCGAGACGCAGATCGGCCTCGAAGCTCGCCACCTGCCGCCCGTAACCGTTGCGCTCGACGGCGAGATCGACGAGCCCGAGGTGGTTGCGGTCAAGCAGGATCATCCCCGCGCAGGTCCCGAAGATCGGCGCCGTGAAGCGCTCGATTGCCTCTTCCAACCCGTAGAGCCGGATCAGCCGCATGATCGCGGTCGACTCGCCACCCGGGATGACGAGCCCGTCGAGACCGTCGAGCTGCTCGGGCTTGCGCACTTCGACCACGCGGGCGCCGAGCCGCCGCAGCATTGCCGCGTGCTCGCGAAAGTTCCCCTGGACGGCCAGGACGCCGATCGTCTCCATGCCTCGATTCTAGAGGCGCGCTGGCGTGCGGCTCAGTCGGTGCGGAAGACCACGCGGCCGGCCGCGGTTCCGCTCACGGCGAAACGGAAGCGCTCTCGGACCGGGACGCGACCCAGCTCGAGCGGCCGGAAGTCGGCGAGGCGGCCGTCGAAGATCCGGGCGCCGTCGCTCGTCCGCACGACGACCAGTCGAGCCTCCGCTGCGACGACCCTCCCAAGAGGGCCTTCGGCCGCCTCGGCGACGAGCCGAACATCCTCGCCCGGGGCAACAGTGAGCGCCACGCGCTGCGCGAGCCTCAGGTCGATGGCGACGCCGGGGGAAGACGGAAGACCGTGCGGCTCCGACGTACTCTGGGGGTTCGACGCGCTTGCGATCGCGACGCCGAGCAGGGAGAAAGCGACGGCAACCGACGCCGCAAGCAGCAGTCGTCGCAGGTCGGGGAGATAGGTCATGTGTTCACTATCGACCGGCGAGGCATGGGGGTCGTTCGCCGTTCCGGGTCAGGGACCCGCCCGGTTCGGGTGGCCTGGCATCCCCCTAGCACCTAGCCCATATAGGCCCCGTTGTTCTGGTCGATCGCCTGCCCGGTGACGCCGCGAGCGTCGTCGGAGAGGAGCCACGCGACGGTGCCCGCGATCTCCTCCGGCTCGCTCATCCGGCGCAGCGGCACCTCCCGCATTGCACGCTCGTGGGCCTCCTCGCGGGTGCCGGGCATCGCGTCGAGCCCCTCCCACGTCATCTCTGTCTTCACCCAACCAGGGCAGACCGCGTTCACCTGGACGTTCTGCGCCGCAAGCTCGGCCGCGAGTGACCGCACGAGCCCGAGCAGCCCCGCTTTGGAGGCGCTGTAGCCGGTGTAGACCGGAACCGCGATGCGCGCGAGGACCGACGCCGTGACGACGATGTGGCGGGTCGCGGGGCCTGGCGCGAGGTGGCGCTGGGCCGCTCGGATGCAGCTGTAGGTCCCGACGAGGTTCGTCGCGACGAGATCGTCGAAGCGATCCTCCGGCCCAGGCGGGTTCGGGCCGCCGATGCCCGCGTTCGCGATCAAGGCGTGGATCGCACCGAGCCGGGCAGCCGCCTGTGCGAAGGCGTCGTCCACGGCGTTCCGGTCGCGAATGTCGCACGAGAGGCACTGAACCGGGCCTGCGAGCGTCTTCGCGGTCTCCTCGAGCCGGCCACGGTCCCGTGCGAGCAGCGTCAGCGCCGCACCCTCCGAAGAGAGCCGCTGTGCAATCGCCCGCCCGATCCCGGTCCCGGCACCGGTGACGACGATGTGACGATCGGTGAAACGCAACGGGTTCATCGTGATCTCCTGCCGGACTGCGAGCTAGTGGTGGCGGCGGAGCCGGGCTTCGCCCGGCGGGAGCCTAGGCGTGTTGGACCGGGCGAATTGTGAAGGAGGGG
>DHWI01000222.1:3131-3740 GCA_002413095.1 Thermoleophilia bacterium UBA5186 | reverse complement strand
GGGAACCATGGGTTCCTCCGCGCTCTTACCAGCCTCGGGTCTCGAGCAGCTCTTCGGGAGCGAGCGTCGCGGTGGAGAGCCCGCTCATCGCATCGCCGAGGCCCTGGGAGACGCGCGCGAGCACGTCGGCGTCGGCGTAGTGCGTCGTCGCCTCGACGATCGCCTTCGCGCGCTGCTCGGGGTTCCCCGACTTGAAGATCCCGGAGCCGACGAACACGCCGTCCGCGCCGAGCTGCATGCAGAGCGCCGCGTCGGCCGGAGTAGCGATGCCGCCGGCGGTGAAGGTCACGACGGGAAGCCTTCCGTTCTCCGCCACCCAGCGCACGAGCTCGGCAGGAGCCTGAAGGTTTTTCGCCTCGCTGTAGAGCTCGGTCTCGTCGAGCGCGCCGAGCCGCTTGATCGCACCGAACACGGCCCGCATGTGCGTGACCGCGTTGACGATGTCGCCGGTTCCGGCCTCGCCCTTCGTGCGGATCATCGCTGCGCCCTCGCTGATCCTGCGCAAGGCCTCCCCGATGTTCGTGCAGCCGCAGACGAACGGGACCGTGAACTTCCACTTGTCGATGTGGTTGGCCGTGTCCGCCGGAGTCAGCACCTCCGACTCGTCGA
>DHWI01000222.1:0-3065 GCA_002413095.1 Thermoleophilia bacterium UBA5186 | reverse complement strand
ACGCCGCCGTCGCGCCTGATGTCGGAGGGCACCCGCTCGAGCGCCATCACCGCGACCGCGCCCGCGTCCTCGGCGATCCGCGCCTGATCGGCGGTCGTCACGTCCATGATCACCCCGCCTTTCAGCATCTCGGCGAGGCCACTCTTGACGCGCATGGTTCCGAGCTCAGCCATGGGCCATATCCTAGCGGCCGTGTTCCCTTGGGATTCGGAATGGCACGGTCGGCTCGAGCAGCGGACGATCGAGTCGGAGGCACTGCGCGACAACCGGCTCGGCGATCCGCATGTACGGCCGGTCTACGTCTACATGCCACCCGCATACGACGACGAGCCGGAGCGGCGCTATCCGTCGGTCTACGTGATCCAGGGGCTGTCCGGTCAGGTCGACATGTGGCTGGCCCGCAAGCGCTGGGGAGGGCGCAATTTTCCCGAGCTGACGGACGAGCTCTTCTCGTCCAGCGAGACCCCGCCGTGCATCGTGGTCTTCGTCGATGCGTGGACGCGGTACGGCGGAAGCCAGTACGTCGACTCGCCGGCCGTGGGCCGCTACCACACCTACCTCTGCGACGATCTCGTGCCCTGGATCGACCGCGAGTACCGGACGCTGGCCGCTCCCGAGCACCGTGGCATCCACGGGAAGTCGAGCGGCGGCTACGGCGCGCAGATCACGCCCATGCTGCGCCCCGACCTGTTCGGCGCGTTCGCCTCACACGCGGGCGACGCGCTGTTCGAGTGCTGCTTCCTGCCGGAGTTCCCGACAGCCGCGCGCGCGCTCGCGCGCGAGTACAACGGCTCGCCGCAGCGGTTCTGGGACGACTTCTGGAGCCGCCGCCCGCAGGACAAGCCGAGCGACATGACGCTCGTGAACGTGCTCGCGATGGCCGCGTGCTACTCGCCGAAGGACGACGGCTCATACGAGCTCCCCTTCGAGCTGCCCAGCGGACGCCTACGCGAGGACGTCTGGGCGCGGTGGCTCGAGTGGGATCCGGTGCGGATGGCGCCGCGCTACGCGGACGCATTGCGGGGACTGCGCGGTATCTACCTCGACGCTGGCAAGGGCGACGAGTTCTCCCTCGATCTCGGCGCCATCGCCATGCACGATGCACTGGCGGCGCTTGGCGTGGAGTCGCAGTTCGAGCTCTTCGACGGCACGCACTCCGGGATCATCGACTCCCGCTACCCGGTTTCGCTGCGGTTCCTGGCCGAGCGGCTTGCGCCCTAGGCGAGCTCGCGCTCGAGGACCGACGCGAGCGCGGTGAGCGCGACGCGCGTCTCGTCGAGCCGTGGCTCCCGCGTGGTCAGGCGCTGGAGGCCCAGGCCCGGAAGGAGCAGGCCGCGGGCGAGCGATCGGGAGGAATCCTGGATCGCCAGCCACAGCTCCATCGTCAGCGAGAGCGCAACGAGCGTGACGGCGAGCGGCGTGTAGAGCGCAGGCGCGAACGGCCAGAGCCGCTCGGCGAAAAACGTGAGGGGAGCCGCGAGGGCCGCGAAGTTCGTCCCGCAGCGCGGGGCGAAGCGGCTCGGGCGAGTCTCGCCCGACCAGGTCGTTGCAAGGCTTCGGGCTTCGGCGGCGCCGATCGCCCGGTGCTCTGCGCCGTGGAGGTTGAGCGTGCGGCCGCGCAGCATCCAGCCGAGCAGGCCGATCGTGAGCACGATGCCGGCGGGCGTGCGCGACCACTCCGGGGCGAGCACGAGCGCAAGCGGCGCGAGCACGGCCAGAAGCAGGAGGTAGCGTTCGCGGGCACGCGCGACGCCGCTGCGTCGGAACAGCGGTGAGAGCGAGGCGCCGAGGCGGACGAGGCCGCGAAGCAGCGGGATGCGCTGGAGCAACTCGTGCGGGGCCGGCATGTCACCGGTCCGCACCGTGCCGTCGAGGCCGGCGAACGCCCAGAAGCGCTCGCTAACGATCACTACGCCGTCGGGACGGGCCATGCCCCCAAGGCGAGGCAGCTTCGACTCCGCGTCGGCGCGAGCCAGAACAGTCGGAGTCGTCTGGGATCCGTCCACCCAGTGAGGATCGCCATTCGAAGGCCGCCCGGCAAGTGCCGGGCGGCCTATATAGGTCGAGCCTCGGTCCTAGGAACGCGCGGGATTTACCAGCGGCCGCGCGAGAAGAAGCCCAGCAGCGCGAGGATCAGAATCACGATCAGGATGATCCAGAGAAGGCTCATTCCGGTCCTCCTTTCACATCGATCGGAGACGGTTTGGTGTTGCCTTGGAGGTACAACGTGAAACGTCCGAAAACGGTCACGCTGCTTCTGCCAGGCGTGGCCTGCAGGCGGCGAGGATGGCGGCGGAGTCGAGCGAGACGACACAAAGCTCCGGGGGCGGACGGCGGATGAACGTGCCGAGTGCAAGCAGCTCGTCGGCCAGCTCCGGAGCGTAGGACACGCCCACCGTCCTCGCGGCGCGGGCGCTGGCGAGGCCTGACGCGACCTCGAGTGCCGCGCCGGCACCCGGCGGTAGCTTGCGCTTCGCCGCCACCTGCCCGGCGACGACGAAGAAGGCGTGGTGCCAGCCGTCCTCGAGCGCCGGGACGACGAGACACCGCTCCAGCGCGCGCAGGCGCTCGAGCGTCGTGAGCGCGCGCAGAACCTGCTCCAACGCGTCGACGCGCTCCTGCATCCGCGCGGCGTCCTCATAGCGCTGCTGCGCGGCGAGCTTGTGCACGCGTGCACGAAGCCGGGGAAGCGCCGCGGACGGCGAGTCGAGCTCTTCGGGACGCAGCGCGCGTGCGGCGAGGCGCGCGAGCCGGCGGCTCCGCAGCGGCCCGAGCGCCGAGGGCTTGGAGGAGCAAACGACGTCCGGACCGCGCGCCCGCAGGTAGACGTAGCGATCCGGGCGCGCGCTGCGCGCGTTCGCGGGAGGGCGCAGCTCGCGGAGGAGGCGCAGCTCCTCGAGCGCCGCCTCCACTTCAGAGCCGCACGCCCGCCACTCGATCCGCTCCAGGGCGCCGAGGGCGGCCTCGACCGCGGGTCGCTGCCGGTCGGAGGTGAAGTACGAGCGGAGCCGGGTGCGCAGATCACGCGCCCGTCCGACGTAGAGCACGGTGTCGTTGCGGTCGCG
>DHWI01000100.1:4528-4783 GCA_002413095.1 Thermoleophilia bacterium UBA5186 | reverse complement strand
CTTCTCGAAGCCCTTCGTGACGCCCTCGACCATGTTCGCGATCAGCGTGCGCGTCAGGCCGTGCAGCGCGCGATCCTCGCCGCGCTCGGTCGGACGCGTCACCGTGATCTCCCCGTCGGACTGCGCGATCTTCATCCGTGCGGGGACCTGCTGCTTGAGCTCGCCGAGCGGCCCGTTCACCTGCACGCGGCCAGGGTCGAGCGACACCGATACACCGGCAGGGATTTCGATTGGGCGTCTTCCGATTCGGCTCAT
>DHWI01000100.1:2683-4405 GCA_002413095.1 Thermoleophilia bacterium UBA5186 | reverse complement strand
ACCAGACGAAGCAGATCACTTCGCCGCCGACGCCCTCCTTCTCGGCGTCGCGGCTCGTGATCAGGCCTCCGGAGGTGGACAGGATAGCCGTGCCCATGCCGCCGAGGACGCGCGGCAGCCGGTCCTTGCGCGCGTAGACGCGCCGGCCCGGGCGCGAGACCCGCTTGAGGTCCGTGATGACGCGCTCGCGGTTGCGGCCGAACTTGAGCTCGATGACCAGGCTCGGGAACGAGCCGTCCTGCTCGACGCGGTAGTCGCGGATGTAGCCCTCGTTCTTCAAGAGCTTCGCGATCTCGACCTTGAGCTTCGAGGAGGGCATGGCCGCGGTGTCCTGCATCGCCTTGTTGGCGTTGCGGATGCGCGTGAGCATGTCTGCCACGGGATCAGTAAGCATTTTTCATCTCTCCCGAGCGAAGCGATGGGACAAACTCAACCCGTGGAAAATGCGCAGCATTTTTCAGCGTAAGGAGAAGGTCGGCTTGTGCTCGACCGGGATGACGCCCTNNGACTTCTTCGCCATGTGGTGCTACTGCTCCCTTCGTCCATCGTCGCCGGCGAACGGGAGGCCCAGCCCGCGCAGAAGCGCGAGCGCCTGCTCGTCGTTCTCGGCCGAGGTCGTGATCGCCACGTCCAGGCCCCGGACGTCTTTGACGTCGTCGTAGTTGATCTCCGGAAAGATGATCTGCTCGTGGATCCCCAGCGAGTAGTTGCCGCGCCCGTCGAACGAGCCCACGCTGAGGCCGCGGAAGTCGCGGATGCGCGGCAGCGCGATTGCGACGAGCCGGTCGAGGAACTCCCACATCCGGTCGCCGCGCAGCGTGACGCGCGCGCCGATCGCCATCCCCTCGCGGAGCTTGAAGCTTGCGATCGACTTGCGGGCGCGACGCACCTGCGCGCGCTGCCCCGCGATGATCGTGAGCTCCTCGATCGCCGCGTCGAGCTGCTTCGCGTCGGTCTTCGCCTCGCCGACGCCCATGTTCAGCGTGATCTTCTTGATCCGCGGCGCCTGCATGATCGACGACAGGCCGAGCTCCTCCTTCAGTTGGGTGCGGAGCTCGCTCTGGTACTCGGTCTTCAGGCGGGGCGCGTACGTCTTCGTCTTGGTAGCAGTAGGCATTACTTGTCGATCTCCTGGCCGCAGTCGGCGCGCTTGCAGTGCCGCACGCGTGCCTTCTCGCCGCCCTTGCTCTCCTTGACCGTCATACCAATGCGGGTCGGCCGCTTGCAGACCGGGCACACGAGCATCACGTTCCCGACCGGAAGCGGCGCTGCCTTCTCGATCACGCCGCCGGGGGTCACCTGCGGGCCGCCCATGCGGCTCGAGCTCTGGATCGGCTTCGGACGCGTGTGGCGCTTGACGATGTTGAGGTTCTCGACGATCACGCGTCCGTCACGCGGGTACGCCTCGATGACCCGGCCTTGCTTGCCGCGGTCCTTGCCGCTCAGGATCTGGACGAGGTCGCCCTTCTTCACTTTCATCGTGCTGCTCACTTACAAAACCTCCGGTGCAAGCGAAACGATCTTCATGAAGTTCTTCTCGCGCAGCTCGCGGGCGACGGGCCCGAAGATGCGCGTCCCGCGGGGATTCCGCGCGGCGTCGATGATCACCGCGGCGTTCTCGTCGAAGGCGATCAGCGTGCCGTCGTCGCGGCCGTACGGCTTCTTCGTCCGGACGACCACGGCGCGCACGACCTCGCCCTTCTTGACCGCGCCCTGCGGCGT
>DHWI01000100.1:845-2593 GCA_002413095.1 Thermoleophilia bacterium UBA5186 | reverse complement strand
TCGACCCGCCCATCACGCGGATGCACAGGATCTCGCGGGCGCCGGTGTTGTCGGCGACGCGGAGTCTGGATTCCTGCTGGATCACTAGCGGTGATCCTTCTGGTGACGGTTTCGCGTCTCTGACGTGTGAGGCGCAAGCAGTGCAAGGACGCAGACCGCGGTCGGGCCAGCAGGCCCGGGCGCGGTTGAGGACGCGGCAATGCGCCGCGGATCGCGCGTCAGAGATGCACTAACTGTCGCCAGGAGGATCACCTTGCCGCCTCCACGACCTCGGCCAGACGCCAGTTCTTCGTCTTCGACAGCGGCCGTGTCTCGATGATGCGGACGACGTCGCCGACCTTCGCCTGGTTCTCCGCGTCGTGCGCGTGGAACTTCTGCGAGCGGCGGATCACCTTCTTGTAGCGCGGGTGCGCCCGGATCGTGTCGACCTTGACGACGATCGTCTTGTCCATCGCGTCGGAGACGACGACGCCGCGGCGCTCCTGGCGGCGGCCACGCTCGTGCTCAGGCTTCTCGAGCCGGACGATCGGCTTGCGCTCGGCAGGCTTCTCACGCTTCGGCTTCGACCGCTGACGGCGCTCGGGACGGGGCAGGCGCTTCTTCTTGCGCTTCGGCTCAGCTGCAGGGGGAGCTGCCTCGGCGGCGGGCGCCTCCTCGTCGGCAGCTTCGGCCTCAGGAGCCTCTTCAGCAGACGCCTCGGGCTCGGCAGCTTCCTCGGCGGCAGCCTCGGGCTCGGGAGTCTCGTCGGCGGCAGCCTCCGGCTCGGGGGTTTCCTCGACGGCAGCCTCCGGCTCGGGAGCTTCCTCGACGGCAGCCTCCGGCTCGGGAGCGTCTGCCGCGGCAGCCTCAGCCTCGACATCGGCTACGGGCTCGACCTCGGCGACGGTCGCCTCTTCGGTGGCCGGCTCCTCGGCAGGGGTCTCCTCGGGAGTTTCCTCGGCGGGCGCTTCCTCGGTTGCCTCGGCGACCGGCGGATCCGCCTCTGCGGCAGGGGCGACCGGAGCCTCGGCTTCGCTCACCGTCTCGGGCTGCGTCTCCTCCAACACCTCGGGGGTCTCCTCGACCTTCTGGTTTTTCTTGGTCGGCTTCTTTTTCTTTTCAGGCTCGCTCATTACCTCGTCTCCACTGCGCTCTCGCGCTCGGTTCGAACAGTCAGGATGCGCGCGATCTCGCGCTTGGCATGCTTCAGCCGAGCCGGATTCTCGAGCGCGCCAGTCGCCGACTGGAAGCGCAGGTTGAACAGCTCCTGCCGCGTCTCGTGCAGCTTCCGGGCCAGCTCGTCGTCGCTCAGGTCGCGCAGATCCTTAGGCCTCAAAGAGATCAGCCTCTCTCTTCACGATCTTCGTCTTCACCGCGAGCTTGCTGCCCGCGAGGCGGAGCGCCTCCTTGGCGAGCGGCTCCGGGATGCCGGCGAGCTCGAACATGACGCGGCCGGGCTTGATCACGGCAACCCAGTGCTCGGGCGAGCCTTTGCCCTTGCCCATGCGCGTCTCGGCCGGCTTCTGAGTGACCGGCTTGTCGGGGAACACGTTGATCCAGACCTTGCCGCCGCGCTTGATCTTGCGCGTCATCGCGATACGAGCCGCTTCGATCTGGCGATTCGTGATCCAGGCCTGCTCGGTCGCCTTCAGGCCGAAGTCGCCGAACTGGACCGTCGTCTGGCCCTTGGACATGCCGCGGCGCCGCCCGCGATGGACCTTGCGGTACTTGGATTTCTTCGGGAGCAGCATTTAGGTGTCGGCCTTCTT
>DHWI01000100.1:264-809 GCA_002413095.1 Thermoleophilia bacterium UBA5186 | reverse complement strand
TTGCGCGGCGCGCGCTTCGGCTTCTCGGCTGCCGGCTTCTTCTCGGCCTTCGGCTTCTCGGCCGCAGGCTTTTCCTCGGCTGCGGGATCGCCGGTGCGAGCGGCGCCAGATGGTTTTTCGCCGGAGATATCGAGCTTCGTTGGATCCTCGGTCTGCTGCTTCGGCGTGGTCGTATCGGGCGCCTCCGCGACCGCAGCCGGGGTCGTCTCGACCTGAGGTTCCACGACAGGCTGCTCGCGGCCCTCGGCGGACACAGCGTCCTCGTCGGTGCGCGGGCGCTCGACGTTGTCCTGGCCCCGCGGACGGCCCGCGCCACCGGCACCGGCGCGTCCACGGCCGCCGCCCGGTCCCGGCCGGCGCTTGCGCACCGGGCCGAGGCCCTCGCGGTCCTGGCTGCGGCCGCGACCGGACTCGCGGGAGGCGCCGAGGCCCTCCGCGCTGCCACGTCGCCGACGCGCCTGGTCCTGCTCGCCGAGCCTGGTGTCGCCCTCGGAGATCCCGGAGTAGCCCTCCGGCATGATCTCGCCCTTGTTGATCCAGACCTT
>DHWI01000100.1:0-215 GCA_002413095.1 Thermoleophilia bacterium UBA5186 | reverse complement strand
GCCTCGACGAAGCCGTAGTCGATGTCCGCGCGAATCGTGTGCAGCGGGACGCGGCCCTCCGAGTAGCTCTCGGAGCGGCTCATCTCGGTGCCCCCGAGGCGGCCACCGCACTGGATGCGGACGCCCTTCGCGCCGGAGCGCATCCCCGAGGCCAGCGCGCGCTTCATGGCGCGGCGGAAGCTGACGCGGTTCTGCAGCTGCTCGGCGATCGACTG
>DHWI01000018.1:15895-16137 GCA_002413095.1 Thermoleophilia bacterium UBA5186 | reverse complement strand
GACACAGCTACGTTTCGTCAAGGCCTCCTCTAGCGCAGGATGCCCGTGTGCCCGAGCGAGTACCGCCCCGGCTGGGGCCAGACGCAGAGCCCGTGCGGGCCGCTGCCGACGGGGATCCGCGCCAGCAGCCGCCCGGTTCGCGTCGAGAGCGCGTAGACCTCGCTGTTGTAGCGGCCTGACAGCCAGAGTGTCTTTCCGTCAGCAGAGACGCCGCCCATGTCCGGGCTGCCGCCGCCGGGGAT
>DHWI01000018.1:2084-15791 GCA_002413095.1 Thermoleophilia bacterium UBA5186 | reverse complement strand
CGCCACTTCTTGACGACCTTCCTTGTCCGGAAGCTGATCACCGAGATCGACCCCTCGCCGCGGTTCGTGGCGTAGAGGTAGCGCGCGTCGCGGCTCGGGTAGAGACCGTGCACGCCGAGTCCGGTCGGAAGGAACCCGATCACCTTCAGGTGCGCGCCGTCGATCTCCCACAGACCGTTCGCGCGCATGTCGGCGACGTAGAACACGCGCCCATCGGGGGAGAGCTTCACGTCCTGCGGCATCCCGCCTTGGCGGGGCAGGCTCAGTGTCGCGACCACCCGCTGGGTCCGGACGTCCACCTTCAGGAGCTGGCCCGAGAACTCACAGCTCGCGATCGCATACGTCTCGTCGGCGGAGAAATCCATATGGTCGATGCCCGCGCACGGGACGGGCAGAGAATGGTGGAGCCGGAACGTGTGCGCGTCGCGAAAGTCCAGGCGGTGGAGCCGCTCGGCGACGACGATCGCGAAGCGGCCGTCGGGCGTGAAGTACATGTTGTACGGGTCGTCGACCGGGATCGGGTTCCCGGGCTTGCCGGTCTGCGGGTCGATCGGCGTGACGCTGTTTCCCACGTCGTTCAGCACATACAGGGTCTTCAGGTCGTACGAGGGCGTCACGTGCTGCGGCAGGCTCCCCACCGCGAAGTGCTCGACGACCTTGCGGGTGGCCGGGTCGATCACGTCGACCGTGTTGCTCTGGCTGTTCGGGACGTAGATGCGCGGGAGCGCGAGGTTCGCCGCGCCGCTCAGCATGTTCGCGCCGTCGGCCGCATAGACGTTCGCCCTCGACAGAACGTGTCGCGCGACGGCTCGCGCCGCTACGCGCGTCCCCGGCACGAGCTGCGAGACGTCCGAGACGGTTCCGCCCGCGGAACGCCCCCCGGCGACGAGGATGCCGCTGCTGGCTGCGACGGCGGTCGCGTCTGAGAGCGGCGTCGGCAGCGTCCCGACCACGCGAATCCTGTGTCGCGCGACGTCGATCGCGACCAGCCGCGCGGTCGGCGTTCCTGTTTGCGCCCCGCGGCCGCCCACGACGATCGCCTGATCGCCGACGGCGGCAGCAGCGGCATGCGTCGTCGGGGCCGGGAGCCGGCCGAGGCGCACGGGCCGCAGATCGCCGGGACGGAAGACGTAGACGGAGTCGCTCGCGCGCCCGTCCGGGAGCGATCCGCCGGCGACGACCAGCGCGCCCCGGACCGCGGCAACCGCGGCGTAGCGGAGGGGAGCCGGGAGGTGCGCGACGACCTTGGAGGCCGCGCCGGGGCGCCACGAGACGATCGTGTCCAGCCAGCGGCGCCCGTCGTAGCCGCCGACGACGTACGCGGTACCCGCGATCGCGGCAGCCGCCTGATCCGAGCTCGCGTCGGGGAGCTGACCGGCGAGCGCCGTCCGTCCGGTCGCGGAGTCGACGCGCAGGATCTCGCGGTGCTGCGTCAAGCCGTCGCCGCCCCCGAAGAGGTAGACGGCCGGCCCGAGCGCGACGGCCGCCGCGTCGTGGACGGCGACGGGCAGCCGGGCAAGCGCGCGGTCACGGGTCACGGAGACCCTGTGCACGGCGTTGGTCGACGTGTCGGCGGCGGTCAGCCCGCCGAGCAGGAGGGCCAAGCCACGGCCGAGGCTAGCGCCGGCGGCGTCCTGCAGGGGAGCGCCCAGGCTTCCCCGCTTCTGCGCAACGAGATGGAGGAGCGCACGGACGCGCCGTGCGGCGGGCTCGGCGGCCCTGCGCGGAGCCCTGGCCGCACGTTTCGCGGCGGGCGAGCCGGTCTGATCGGTCTGCGCATTCAGCACGATGAGCACACCGACGGCCGCCACGAGCACGCCTGCGACGGCGATGGCGGCCCGACGCCGGCGGCGATGACGATGCTGCGCTACGCGCATTGCGCGCCGACCCCGGCCACCGCGGCAACCGCACGTGTGGCGGTGACCGAGAAGGCCAGCCGGACCACGCCCGACCGCGGCGAGACGAGCTGCACCATGCCGTCAGGCCGCTCGGAGATGCAGATCCCAGGGCTCGTCCAGTACGGCGAATAGCGGAGCGCAAGTCGGTATCGACCCGGCTGGCTCAGGGCGACGGTGACGCTCGCCGCGCGCAGCGCGAGCACGCGCGGACGACCGGGCCCGGTCAGCATCGAGACGGGGTGCGGGACCGCGTAGACGGTGGTGTGCCGGGTCCGCAGCACCGTCGCGAGGCCTGACGAGCCGCTGCGGAGCAAGGCAGCCTCCGCCTTCGAGCTGTAGTCGGCGGGCGCGTCCGTGAGCACGACGTAACCGACGCCCATGCGCCGTAGCCACGACACGTAGGCAGGCGCCCGCAGCGGCGCGTAGAGGATCCGGTTCTGTGGGAAGTCGTCCTGGCGGAACCAGCCGCGGACGATCGGCACGCCGGCGCGAGCAAGGTAGACGGCCGGCCAGTGTCCCGTCGTGTCGACGGCCTCGACCCGGTACGACGCGGGGAGCTCCCGGCGCAGATAGTGGACGACCGGCTGCCAGTACGCGGCCTCGGCGGACGGGTCGGACGAGCCGCGCACGAAGCTGTAGGCGATCGGCGTCAGGTTCCAAGAAGTCGCGAGTGCGAGCGCGATGACCGCTGGAACGAGGGGCTGCCAGCGCCTGAGCGAGAGCGCCAGCACCGCGATCGGGATCGCGACGAAACGGAAGCGGCCGACGTTCTCGCCGAGACCCGAGGGGATCGCGAACGCCGCGAGGCACGCCACCGCGTAGATCCCGAAGAAGAAGCGCAGCATGCGTGCCCGCTCGACGCGCCACGTGAACAGGAGCCCCGCCGCACAGAACGCGAGGCTCGCCGCAAGCTGAGGCAGCGAGTACGGGAACAGCCCGCGGTCCGGGAACGCGCGCCAGAGCACAGCGCCGACCGCCGCGGTGGCGAGGACGACGGCGCCCGGTCGAAGCATGTCGCGGCTCGACCTCGAGGCGGCGACTCCGGCGAGGACGACCGCGAGGAGGACGAACGCGAGCGGGCTCGCCGCGAACGTCAGCAGCACACAGGCGGAGAAGGGCAGGAGCCTGCGTGCGCTGAGCGCGAGGAGAGCGAGGAGCGCGCAGGCGAGACCGAGCGTGTAGGGAAACGCCGCGGACTCGACCCACAGAGCCGACACCCCGGTGAACGCAACGGCGGGCCACGGGCCGACCGCGCTCCACTCCCGGCGGACGAGGAGCGCGAACGCGCCGGCCGCCACCCCGGTACTGAGCACGGCGAGCAGCTTGATCCCGATGACCGCCGCGAGCGGGTAGTAGAGGAGGCTGTACGTGACGAAGCTGTAGCGGCCCGCGTACCAGAAGTTGTTCCAGAACGTGAAGCCGTGCGCGATGAAGACGCCGCGCTGGTAGACGTGCGCCGCGAGATCCGTGCCCGGCGGCCCGAGCCAGACGAGCAGCGCCGCCCCGATCGCGGCGGCGGCCGCGTGCAGCAGCACTGGGCGGGCCGTGCGGATCATGCGATCCGCACTGCATTCATCGAAGGCGCGCGCGTGATGGCTCATCGTTCAGGCGTCGGGATGAACGTGGCCTGAACATCATGCCGCGGGCAGGCGGATGACGAAGCGGCCGCCTTGCGCCGACGCCGAGGCGACGACGTCGCCCGACGCGGCACGGGCGAGCCGCCGCGCGAGCGCCAGGCCGAGTCCCGCGCCCGTCCCCCCGTCCCGCCCGGCGCGTCCCCGCACCGCGGGCTCGAAGATCGCCTCCTGCTCGTCCTCCGCGATTCCGGGCCCATCGTCGTCGACCGTGAAGAGGACGCTGTGGTCGGCCCGCGCGACGGACATGTGCACGTGCCGCCGTCCGTACAGGCAAGCGTTTTCGAGCACCGGGTGGAGGATCCGCTCGGCGAAGTCCAGGTCGACGCCGACGCGCAGGGCACGCGGCGGATCCGCGACTGTGAGCTCCACCGAGCGCTCGGCGGCAAGCTCCGAGCAGCTGGCGGCGGCCCTCCGCGCGGCGCGGGCTGCGTCCGCGACGCCCGACGGCTCGCTCTCGTGGCGGGCCGCCGAGACGAGCGTGTCGACGATCCCTGCCAGCTGCTGAGCGTTCGCGAGGACGACCGAGAGCGCCGCGCGGTAGTCGTCCTCGCTGCGGTTCCGCCGCAGCGAGAGCTCCGCCTCGGCGATCAGCTTCGCGAGCGGCGTCCGCAGCTCGTGCGAGACCTCGTTCGAGAAAAGCCGCTCATGGCGGAGGCTCGCGGCGATGCGGTCGAGCAGCGCGTCGAGCGTCGCGCCGAGGCGGCTGAGCTCGTCGTGTGGCTCGCCGAGGTCGAAGCGTCTGTCCAGATCGGTCTCGCTCCACGCCGCCGCCTGCTCGGTCATCTGTGCGACGGGTCGAAGCGCAGACCGCAGCAGCCACCACACGGCGAACCCGACGATCGCGAGCAGCGTCAGCGCGAACGCCAGCGAGGCGACAAGGGCGAGCTCGCGCGTCCGCTCGTACGGAGCCAGCGACATGCCGGCGACGAGCGTGCCGACCCGGCGACCGCCGTCGGTGATTGGCACGGCGTAGAGACGCTCGTCCCTGTGCCGCACATTCCGAAAGCCGGGCGGACCGTTGACCAGCGAGCGCGCCGTCGCCGCCGTCTCCGGGCGCGAGGCCGGGGCCTCGATCGGCTGGTCGCCGTGGAAGATCCAGATCTTGCTCGTGCTCAGGGTGTCGTCCGCGGTCTCCGCTAAACGGATCCGCCCGTTCACCACCTGGAGCAGCGCGAGCTCCGAGTCCGCGCGCTGCCGCAAGAAGGCGTCGGCGTCCCGGGCGGTCGTGTGCGCCAGGAGGACGTTGAAGCCCAGCGTCGCGGCGGCGAGCGCGAACGCGAGGGCGAGCAGGACGATCAGCAGCAGCCGGTTGCGGACGTCCCGGAAGCGCCTCATTCCAACACGTACCCGACGCCGTGGACAGTGCCGATCTTCGGAGCCTCGGGGAACGGCGCGAGCTTCCGCCGCAGGCGCGCCACATACGCGTCGAGTGTGTTGTCGCGGACGTACGCACCGTGCGGCCACGCCGTTCGCACGAGATCCCTCCGGCGGACGGTCTCGGCGGTGCTGGACACGAGCTTCGCCAACAGCCGGAACTCGGTCGGCGTGAGCGCGACCTTCGCGTCGCCGACGAATGCGGCGTGAGCGACGGGGTCGAGCCGCAGCGAGCCGCTCGAGACGGTCACGTCCGTCCCGGCCCTCCGCAGCAGCGCGTGCAGCCGCGCGACGAGCTCCGCGAAGGCGAACGGCTTCGTGACGTAGTCGTCGCCGCCCGCGGCGAACCCGGTGACGCGGTCGGTCAGGGCATCGCGCGCGGTGAGGAAGAGGACGGGCGTCTGGATCCCCTGAGCGCGCAGCGCCTGGCACACGTCGCGGCCATCCGCGTCAGGCAAGCCGATGTCGACGATCAGAAGGTCCGGCGCTTCGTGCTCGAACCGCTCGAGCAGCTCCTTGCCGGTCTGCGCGCCCGCCGTCTCGAAGCCCTCCTCGTGGAGCCCGCGGAGGAGCACGCCGCGCAGATCGAGATCGTCCTCGACGACCATGATCTTCGCTGCGAGCACGTGCTGAGCCTAGCGACCCGGGTGGCGAACGGGAGCGACGCATTCAGGGTGCATTCATGCGGTCCCGCCTACCGTCGTGACATGCGGCACACCCAGTCCTCTGCACTCGTCCTGCTGGCTTTGCTGGCTCTGGCGGGCTGCGGGAGCGGGTCGAAGACCGCGGCGGCGCCTACTGCCACGGCGCCTCCCGCGACGAACGCCGCGGCCAAGACCACGACTGGATCGAACGCTCCGGGCGCGCTCTTGCCCGAGGCCGCCTCGGCTGCCCAGGGCGACATCCCGGACAGCCAGGTGTTCGTGACGTTCACCGGCGCGGCGTTCTCGATGAAGACGCCCGAAGGCTGGACGCGGTCGGGCAGCGGCAAGAACGTCACCTTCCGGGACAAGAACAACATCGTTCGGGTGGTCATCGGCAAGGGCCCGGCGCCGACCGTCGCGTCCGTCAGGCAGGAGCTCGCCTCGCTCGAGGGCGCGCACCTCGAGAGCCCGCCGGCGTCGCGGAAGATCGGCGGCCTCCCCGCGGTGAAGGCCGTCTACTCCACGAAGAGCGCCCCGAACCCCGTGACGGGGAAGAGCGTGAAGCTGATCGTCGACCGGTACGAGCTCGGCCGCAACGGCAAGCACGCGACGGTCGACCTCGGTACCCCCGTCGGTGTCGACAACGTCGACGCCTACCGGCTGATGATCGAGAGCTTCCGGCTGCGGTGAAGTCCCTCTACCGCGAGCCCGAGCGCCGCGAGGAGCTGGCGTGGGGCGCGCTGGAGTTCCACGACGTCTTTCGGATCTACCGCTCGGGCCCCGCCGAGACCGTCGCGCTCCGCGGCCTCGAGCTGCGGATCGAGCCGCGCGAGTTCGTCGCCGTCTTCGGACCCTCGGGCTCCGGCAAGAGCACGATGCTGCGGCTTGCGGCCGGACTCGAGCAGCCCTCGGCCGGGGAGGTTCGCGCGCTCGGCGTCTCGCTGGGCCGGCTCGACGATTCCGGCCTGTCTGACTACCGCGCCGGCCGGCTCGCGCTCGTCCTGCAGAGCGGGAACCTCTGGCCCGAGCTGACCGCGCGGGAGAACGTGGAGCTTGCCGTCAGGCTGGCGGGACGAAAGGGCGACGCAGGGGCGGCGCTCGCCGCGTTCGGCCTCGAGCATGCGGCCGGGCGACGGGCGGGGATCCTGTCAGGCGGCGAGCAGCAGCGCGTGGCGATCGCCGCGGCTGCAGCGCGCGAGGCGCCCCTCGTCCTCGCCGACGAGCCCACGGCCGAGCTCGACGAGGAGAACGAGGCGCTCGTGCTGGACGCGCTCCGCAGCCTCCGCGACGACCACGGCAGCACTGTCGTCACGGTCACCCACTCGCCGCGCGTTGCCGAGGCGGTCGACCGCGTCATCGAGATTCGAGACGGGCGGGTCGCGTGAGCGTCCTCTCCTGCCGCGACGTCGAGGTCGTCCACCCCGGTGACGTGCGCGCCCTGGCGGGCGTCGACGTGGACGTGAAGTCGGGCGAGAACCTCGCGCTCCTCGGGCGCTCCGGCTCGGGGAAGACGACGCTGCTCCATGTCCTAGCCGGTCTCGTCACGCCCACGCGCGGAACGGTTGAGCGCAGCGGGACGACCTCCCTCGTCTTCCAGGGCGCGAATCTACTGCCGCAGTTCACGGCGGTCGAGAACGTCGGCTTCGCCGCGCGGAACGGCGCGAGTCCTGAACGGCTACTGGAGCTCGTGGGACTCGACGGGCAGCTCGACCAGCTCCCCGGCGAGCTCTCGGGCGGGGAGGCACAGCGCGTCGCGATCGCCCGTGCGCTCGCCCAGCAGCCCGACGTGCTGCTCTGCGATGAGCCGACCGGTCACCTCGACTCAGATACAGCCGTCCGAGTCCTCGACCTGATCGCCGCGCTCCGGGACGAGCTCGGCTTCGCCCTCGTGATCGCCACCCACGACCCTGACGTAGGCCGCCGCTNNCGCTTCGTCGTCCGCGTGCTCGCGCGCTCGCCGCTCCAGACGACGATCCGGATCCTGGTGTTGGCCGCCTCGGCCGCGCTGCTCGGCGCCATGGTGCTGTTCGTCGGCCATTCGCTGCGGACGATGACGGGCAGCGCCGTGCGAAGCGTCCCGCTCGACTGGCAAGGGCCGGTCGCCTCCGCGACCGCCGCCGAGCGCGTCGCGCGCGACGTTGCGCGCCAGCCCGGCGTGCAGGCCGCCGCGCCCGCGGCAACGGCCCCGTTCGCCGGCGTCACGAACCGCGCCTCCGCGGGAACCGTCCAGGCCGGCGCGGGATCGATCCTCGCGGTGCCGCCCGACTACCTGGCCCACTTCCAGACGCTGCGGATGCTGCGCGGCCGGCTGCAAGAGGGCGCCGTCGTCCTCGACCAGCAGCTCGCGGCGACGCTGCAGGCTCAGGTCGGCGACAGGATCGCGGTCACGGTGCGGCGCGGCCAGCCGCCGGTCCGTCTGCCCGTGTCCGGCGTTGCGGTCGTCACGGCCGCCGATGTGCTCTTCCAGCCGCTGAATCCGCTCGTCGGGCCCGCTGCCGCGCAGCCTCCGGCCGACATCGCGATCGTCCCGTTCAAGACGTTCGCCACGAAGATCGCTCCGCGCCTGGCTTCGGCTCCGGCACCGACCGCCGCCGCGGCGGCCGTCCCCGGCGTGGCCCTCGGCGTGTCGTGGCAGGTGCAGGCACAGGTCGACCCGGCGACGCTGAGTGGCAGCCCACGGCACGCTTACGACCTCGCCAACCGCATCCGCAACCGCACCGAGCGCCAGCTCACGGGCCGCGTCCAGTTCGTGGACAACCTCTCGGACGGTCTCTCGAACGCGGCCGGAGACGCCCTCTACGCCGAGGCGCTCTACATCATGCTCGCGGTGCCTGGCGCGCTCGTCGGCCTGGGCCTTGCCTATCTCGCGGCGCTCGGCGCGGTCGAGCGGGACCGGCGGACGCTGCGGCTGCTACGCGCCCGCGGCGCCTCGCGGCGACGACTGCTCGCCCTCGCCGGGCTCGAGAGCCTGCTCGTCGGCCTCGTCGCCGGGGTGATCGGCGCCGTGGGTGCCTTGCTCGCCACGCGGGCGCTCGTCGGCGGCTCGCTCAGGGAATGGCCGTGGGCGCTCGGAACCTGTGTGGGCGTCAGCTTCGTGGGAGCGCTCGCCGCGCGTGTCGCCGCAGGCCGTGGCGCGCTTGCCGAGGGCGGACGTCCGGGCAAGCCGCTCTGGCAGCGCCTTTACCTCGACCTGATCGCGCTGGGGATCAGCGGCCTCGTCTACTGGCTCACCGCGCGCACCGGCTTCTCGGCGGTCGTCAATCCCGACTCGAACCCGACGCTCTCGCTCTCGGTCTACATGTTCCTCGCGCCCGCGCTGCTCTGGATCGGCGCGACGCTGCTTCTCGTCCGGCTGCGCGGCCGCATCTTCGCGCGTCTCGTGCCGAGCCGGGCGACGACCCCGTCGGGCTACCTGCTTGCGAGCGCGGGCCGGCGTACGGCGGCGATCAACCGTGGACTCGTCCTCGTCGCGCTCCTGCTCGCCTTCGCCGTGAACCTGGGCGTCTTCGCGGCCACGTACGACCAGCAGGCCCGCGTCGACGCTCAGCTGACGCTCGGCGCCGACGTCGTGGTTTCCGGTGCGAAGATTGGCGTGGAGCGCACCGTGGCCCGCGTTCCAGGCGTCGCGGGAACGACCGCGCTCGACCACACCTACGCTTACGTCGGCCCGGACTTGCAGGACACGTTCGGGATCGACGCGTCCACCTTCACGCACGGCTCCTCGCTCCGCGACTCGTACTTCATCGGCGGCACCGCGCAGCAGATGCTCGACCGGCTCCGCGCGCGGCCGGACGGGATCCTCGTCTCGAAGGAGACTGTCACCGACTACTCGCTGCACGAGGGCGATCTGCTCAAGCTGCGCACGCTCGATCGCCGGACCGGCGGCTTCCGCGTCGTCCCGTTCCACGTCGTCGGCGTCGTGCAGGAGTTCCCCTCCGCGCCCCGCGACTCGTTCATGGTCGCGAACCGCGGCTACGTGCTGCAGGCGACGCACGATCCGGGCCCGAACGTCGTGTTCGCGAAGGCGTCGGGCGACCCGGCGACCGCGGCACTCCGCGTCGCCGCGGCCACTGCCCGCCAGGGAACGCTCGTCAAGAACATCCGCAATCAGGGCGTCGACAAGGTCAGCCCGATCACCGCCGTCGACCTGCACGGGATCAGCCGCATCGAGGGCGCCTTCGCGCTCCTCCTCGCCGCTGCCGCCCTCGCGCTCTACGTCGCCGTCGCCGTCGCCGAGCGCCGCCAGGAGTTCGCCACGATGTCCGCACTGGGGACGACGGCGAATCGGATCCTCTCGTTCGTCTGGTCGGAGGTTGCCCTGATCGTCGGCGCCGCCGCGGCGCTCGCGGCACTGCTCGGCTGGCTCCTGGCCGTGATGCTCGTGGCGATGCTGCAGCACGCCTTCGATCCGCCCCCGGATCACCTCGCGGTGCCTTGGACGTATTTCGCCGGCCTCGCCGGAGCGACGCTCGTCGGTGCGACGCTGGCGACCGGGCTCGCCGCGCGCGCGATCCGCCGCCTGCCGCTCGGCTCGATCCTCCGCGAGGAATAGCTATCCGGCGAGTGCGGCGACCGCGTCGGCGTAGTTCCGCGCCTCACGCCCGGTCAAAGACCCGGCCGGCAGCTCGACCACGAAGGACGTCGTCCCGGGGAACAAGTGGTTCTGCCAGCTCGCGACGCTGCCGCGGTTGCGCTGGAGCCGCCGCAGTGGCAGGCCGACGAGCGTGGCGAACCGCCGCTCGACGGCGATACTCCCGCCCGACTCGTCCACGATCCCGAGATGCTGATGGAACCAGATCGTGATCTGTGGCCGGACGCGGCGGATCAGCGCGGCGAGCGAGCGGCTCTCGGGCTCGGACAGGACACGCGGACCCGAGTAGGTCAGGTCGCCGCGAGCGCCGCGCTTCGCCCACCGCCAGGGAAAGTTGCGGTTGAGGTCGACGCCGTTGGCGTTCGTACGGGTCCCGGCCCGCACGCCGTCGGGATTGGCGCTCTCGACCACCACCAAATCGAGCTCCTTCGGTAGCGGCAGCGCCTCCAACTGCTCCGCGACGGCGATCCCGGCCGGCTCGTTCCCGTGGATGCAGCCGACGACGAGGATCTTCAGCGGCGAGTCGGGGTCGCCGCGCTCGAGCACGTGGATCGGCTCGCCGCGCACGGAACGGCCGAGAAGCTCCGTCCGCGTTCGCGCCGCATCGGGATGTGCTGCGGGGACGGCGACGACGAGCGCAGCGCCCAAGACGGCGATCCCGACGAGCGACCTCAACGCCGTTCCACGCCGCGATCGTAAGCCAAGGTTGTCTCCGTCCGACGCTTCGACTAACGTGGCCGCCTTCATGCGTCGCGCGTTCACCAAGCGGTTTGTCTTTGTGAGCCTTGCGCGCCTCGACGCCAGCTAGCCGGCGCCTTCGTCCTCCCGCCTTCGCCGGCTAGCCGATACCCACAGGCGGATCCTCCGAGCAGCACACCAAAGGGGATGGTTGCCGTCCAGCACGGCCTCCACGATCCATGCGCAGAGCGAGATTCTTGCGGTATCGGCTTCGTCGCCGACGTGCAAGGACGGCCGTCGCGAGCCGTCGTCGAAGCGCTGCTCGAGGGTCTGCGCCGAGTCGGGCACCGCGGCGCAGTCGCGGCGGATGGCCGCACCGGCGACGGAGCGGGCGTCCTGTTGCCGATTCCCGCCGCGCTCGTCCCCGGGCCGTGGTGCGGGCTCGCGATGGTCTTCCTCCGCGACGAATCGGCTCGCACGGCGATCGAGGAGGCGTGCCGCGCCGAGGGAATCGACACCGGCGGCTGGCGGCCTGTGCCGGTGCAGGCGGACGCGCTCGGAGCACGCGCCCAGGCGACCGCGCCGCGCATCGAGCAGCTCATCCTCCTTCGTCCCTACGGCGCCAGCCTGGTCGAAGCGGAGGATCGCGCGTACCGCGCCCGCCGACGGGCCGAGCAGGCCGTCGGCGCGTACATCGCCTCGCTCTCGTTCCGCACCGTGGTCTACAAGGCGCTCTGCGCCGCGTCGGAGCTCGCGACGTTCTACCCGGACCTCCGCAAACCCGGCCTCGCGGTGCCGTTCGGGATCTTCCACCAGCGCTTCTCGACGAACACCGAGCCCTCGTGGGAGCGCGCGCAGCCGTTCCGGCTCCTCTGTCACAACGGCGAGATCAACACGATCGCCGGGAACGCGAACTGGATGCGCGCCCGGGAGCCCGGGCTGATCGACCCTGAGACCTCCGACTCGGGCATGCTCGACAACGCCGTCGAAGGGCTCGTCCACGGGGGCAGGGACGTGCGGCACGCGCTCGCGATGCTGATCCCCGAGGCGCCCGACACCCGCCCGGCGCGCGACCCCGTCGCGGCGTTCTATCGCTACCACGCCGGCCTGGTCGAGCCGTGGGACGGGCCGGCCGCGGTCGTCTTCACCGACGGGCGCGTCGTCGGCGCCGCGCTCGACCGCAACGGCCTCCGGCCCCTCCGCTACGCGGTCACCGACGACGGCCTCGTCGCCTGCGCGTCGGAGGCGGGCGCAATCCCGCTGCCCGAGGGGGTGCGAGTGCGGCGCGGCAAGCTCGGCCCGGGCGAGTTGATCGCCGTCGACCCGGGGACCGGGTTCGAGGAGAGCGCCGAGATCAAGCGGCGTCTCGCCGGCAGGCGCCCCTACCGCCGGCTCCTGAAGAACCGGACGCTCTTGGCGGCCGGAGAGCCCGTCGAGCCGCCCGCCGAGGACCTGATCCGCCGCCAGGTCGCGGCCGGGTACACGCGCGAGGAGCTCTCGCTGCTGCTCCGCCCCGCCGCCGCCGACGGCCACGAGCCGGTCTCCTCGATGGGCGACGACACCGCCCTGCCCCCGCTCGCCGGGCGGGCGCGGCCGCTCTACTCCTACTTCCGCCAGCGCTTCGCCCAGGTCACGAACCCGGCGATCGACCATCAGCGCGAGCGCGGGGTCATGTCGCTGCGCACGCTGCTCGGGGCGCGCGCGCCGCTGCTGCGAGAGCGGGCCGACGCGGCGCCGCTGCGCGAGCTCGAGAGCTTCTTCCTCTTCCCCTCGGCGCTCACGGCGTTGCCCGCGACCCCGCTGCGGGCGACCTTCACGACGGGACTCCGGGAGGCGTGCGAGCGCCTCGGCGCCGAGGCCGAGGCAGCCGTGGCGAACGGAGCCGAGCTGCTGCTCGTCACCGACCGCGGAGACGGAACCGCGATCCCCGCCCTGCTCGCGGTCGGCGCTGTGCACGCGCGCCTGCTCGCCGCCGGGCTGCGCACGCGCGCCTCGATCCTGGTCGAGAGCGACGAGCCGCGCGAGAGCCACCACTTCGCTTGCCTGCTCGGCTACGGCGCCGACGCGATCTGCCCGCGGCTCGCGCTCGAGACGCTCGCCGCGCTGGCCGCCGCGGACAAGCTCGGCGGAGACCGGCCTTCGCCCGCCCTGGCCCAGCAGCGCTTCCGCACCGCGATCGAGGACGGCGTGCTCAAGGTCCTCTCGAAGCTCGGCATCGCCGACGTGGCCTCGTACCGGGGCGCCCAGCTCTTCGACACGCTCGGGCTCGGGCGGGAAGTCGTCGACGCGTGCTTCCCGGGCACGCCCGCGCCGATCTCGGGGATCGGGTTCGCCGAGCTGGAGACGCAGACGCTCGAGCGCGCGGCCCGCGAGCCGCAGCTCGAGAACCCGGGCTACGTCAAGTTCAGGAAAGGGGGCGAGCCGCACGCGACGACGCCGGACGTCGTCGAGGCCGCGCACGAGCTGCGCCGGGCGCTGAAGGGCGCCGGCTGGGAACGCTACGAACGGTTCGCCGAGCTCGTCAACGGACGGGAGCCGCTCGAGCCCCGCGACCTGCTGGAGCTCGTCCCGGCCTCGACCCCGGCGGCCCTGGACGAGGTGGAGCCCGTCGAGTCGATCGCCCGGCGCTTCTCCAGCGGCGGCATGTCGCACGGCTCGCTGTCGGCGGAGGCGCACGAGACGGTCGCGATCGCCTTCAACCGCCTCGGCGCGCGCTCGAACTGCGGCGAGGGCGGCGAGGCACGCGAGCGCTTTGGCACCGAGCGGAACTCGCGGATCAAGCAGGTCGCCTCCGCGCGCTTCGGCGTCACACCGGAGTACCTCACTTCGGCCGACGAGCTCCAGATCAAGATCGCCCAGGGCTCGAAGCCCGGCGAGGGCGGCCA
>DHWI01000018.1:0-2056 GCA_002413095.1 Thermoleophilia bacterium UBA5186 | reverse complement strand
CCGCACCACGACATCTACTCGATCGAGGATCTCGCCCAGCTGATCTTCGACCTCAGGCAGGTCAATCCGGCCGCCGCGGTCTCGGTCAAGCTGGTCTCGGAGGCCGGCGTCGGGCTCGTCGCCGCCGGAGTCGTGAAGGCGCTCGCCGACGTCGTCCACGTCGCGGGTAGCGACGGCGGCACGGGTGCGAGCCCGCTCTCGTCGATCAAGAACGCCGGCATGCCCTGGGAGCTCGGCCTCGCCGAGACCCAGCAGGCGCTGGCCGCCAACGGCCTGCGCGGCCGGGTGCGGTTACGCGCGGACGGCGGGATGAAGACCGGGCGGGACGTGGTGGTCGCGGCCCTGCTCGGCGCGGACGAGGTCTCGTTCGGCACCGCCGTGTTGCTCGCCGAGGGCTGCCTGATGGTGCGCTCGTGCCACCTCGACACGTGTCCGGTCGGGATCGCCACGCAGCGTCCCGAGCTGCGCGCGAAGTTCGCGGCGACGCCCGAGATGATCGAGTCGTATCTCCTGTACGTCGCCGAGGAGGTCCGGCGCCACCTCGCCTCCCTCGGCCTGCGGAGCTTCGCGGAGGCGATCGGTCGAACCGATCTGGTCGGCCGCCGACCGGCTGCCGCCGCGCTCGACCTCGCACCGATGCTCGTGCCCGCGGGCGGCGGCTACGCGGGCGAGCCGCAGCTCGTGGCGGAGGGCGGCGAGCTAGGCGCGCAGCTCGTTGTCGACGCCGAGCCCGCGCTCGAGGAGGCGCGCCTGATCGAGCAGCTCTATCTCATCTCCACCCGCGATCGCGCTGTCGGCGCGGCGCTCGGCGGGCGCATCGGAAGCCGCTTCGGTCTTTCGGCCCCGCCCGGCCGCATCCGCGCGCGCTTCGAGGGCTCGGCCGGCCAGAGCTTCGGCGCCTTCCTCGCAGCGGGCGTCGAGCTGTCCCTGACCGGCGAGGCGAATGACTACGTCGGCAAAGGGATGAGCGGCGGGCGTATCGTCGTCCGGCCGCCCGCCGACGACGCGGGCGATCCGGTGCTCGTCGGCAACACCGTCCTGTACGGCGCGACCGGCGGCGAGCTCTACTGCGCCGGGCGCGCGGGCGAGCGGTTCGCCGTCCGCAACTCCGGCGCGGTCGCGGTCGTCGAGGGAGCCGGCGCGCACGCGTGCGAGTACATGACCGCCGGGACCGTCGTGCTCCTCGGCGAACACGGGTCGAATCTGGGTGCCGGAATGACCGGCGGCGAGGTCTTCGTCCGCTCGACCGAGCGGCTGAACGAGGAGCTCGTCGCCGCGCGGCGCCTCGACCCTGAGGAGCTCGCCCGCCTCCTCGCGCTGCTCGAGCGCCACGTGCGCTACACGGGCTCGCACCGCGCGACCGTTTTGCTCGAGCGCTGGGGCGAGGAGGCGCCGTCCTTCTGGCGGATTGCCTCGAAGGCCGAGTCCGCCGCGGCCCTCCCGGGAACCGCGGCGGACGCAGGTTGAACGTCTAGCCCGGCTCGGGCACCGGAGCCGCGACATGCGCGTGTTCGGGCGCCGAGCGGCGCGCGTGCGCGAGGCCGAGGTGCCCGTGGCTCTCGGTCCCGTACCCGCCGGGAACCGGGATGTAGAACTCGGGGTAGCCCCACATGCCGTGCTCGGACACGTCCAGGCCGGCCGTCTCCGTCTCCGGCTCGACGCGGATGCCCCAGAGCTTGTTCAGCGTCCAGAGGATCGCGAACGAGGCCGAGAACGTCCAGGCGCCGACAGCCAGGAGGCCGAGCGTCTGGATGCCGACCTGATGGAACGAGCCCGTGTAGAAGAGGCCGCCAGAGCCCGTGGCCAGGTTCTTCGCCAGGAGCGGGACGGCGAACAACCCCGTGGCGAGCGTCCCCCACACACCGGACATCCCGTGCACCGCAACGGCGCCGATCGGATCGTCGATGCCGATCCGCTCGACGAAGATCACGCCGACCACCGCGATGAACCCCGACACGAGCCCGATCGCGATCGCCGCCCAGGGCGCGACGAAGCCCGACGCGGCAGTGATTGCCACTAAGGCCGCGAGCACGCCGTTCAGCATCATCGAGATGTC
>DHWI01000093.1:14228-14483 GCA_002413095.1 Thermoleophilia bacterium UBA5186 | reverse complement strand
GGCCAGGAACTCCAGGACGGCCTCCAGCAGCTCTCCTGCATCCGGACGGTCAGCCATGCGCCTCGATCAAATGCAAGAGCTCGTACTCTTTCTCGGCGGCAAGACGGCCGAGCACCGCCAGCTCCACGCTGCGCTCGAGTCCGTTCAGGTGCCGCCGCGACTGCGTCAGCGACCCGACCGCCCACTTCAGGTTCCCGAGCACCTCCCACCAGAGGAGGTCCTCGACCGCGATCTCGCGGCCGGTCAGCTCGACGT
>DHWI01000093.1:11292-14181 GCA_002413095.1 Thermoleophilia bacterium UBA5186 | reverse complement strand
GTAGCGCTCGAGGTACGGCTCGCCCTCGCCGATGCCGCCGAGCCGCAGGTCGTCGCGGCCGAAGCGCCACGCCCGGACGATCGGCCACGCGACGTCCTCCGTCGGATCGCCGAGGTGCGCGAACTCCCAGTCGAGCAGGTACGCGAGCCCGCGCTCCGAGACCACGACGTTCCCGAGCCGGAAATCGCCGTGGAGGACGACGCTCGGCAGCGGCTCGGGCGCACGCTCGCGCAGCCACGCGAGGCCGTACTCGATCGCCGGATGCGGCTCCCCAACCGAGTCGAGCTCGGCCTCGAAGCGCGCCAGGATGTCGCCGCCGGTCAGGAACGGGAGTCGCTCGGGCGAGATCGCGTGGATCTTCGCGAGCTCCTCCGCCAGCTGCACCTCGAGGCCCGCGGGCGGGTTCCGGACGATCCGGCGGCCGATCGTCTCTCCTTCCACGCGTTCCATCGCAAACGCCTCGCGGCCGCCGAGCTCGCCTAGGTACGCGACGGGATGCGGGACCTTCACACCGGCCTCCTCGGCCGCCCGGAGCACCTCGAACTCCTGCTCGAGCGGCAGCGTCGCCTCGTGGATCACGCCTCCGGCGGCGCGGCGCACGAGCAACCGCTCTCCGCCCGCGTCGACCCCCCACGCCTCCTTCGATGCGCCGCCGGCCAGCAGCTGCATCGACTCGACCTCGGCGCCGAGACGCTCGGCGAGCTCAGGCGCCCAGGGAATGTCCACTACGCGGACTGGCCGCCGTCCACGACCAGCGTGTGCCCGGTGACGAAGCCCGACGCGGGCGAGGCGAGGAAGACGACCGCTCCCTTCAGGTCGTCCGGCCCGCCGAAGCGTCCGAGCGGGATGCGCTGCTCGAGATCGGGAACGCTGTCGAGGACGAAGCTGGACATGTCCGACGGGAACCAGCCGGGGGCGATCGAGTTGACGCGGATCCCGTGCCGGGCCCACTTCCACGCGAGGTCGCGCGAGAAGGAGATGACGCCGCCCTTCGTCGCGTGGTAGACGACCGTGTTCGTGACCTCGGCCGGTGCGCCGTGCAGGCCCGCGACCGACGCGATGTTCACGATCGAGCCGCCCGTCCCCGCGTCGATCATCGCGCGCCCCGCCGCCTGCGCGAAGAGGAAGACGCCGGTCAGGTTGACGTCGACAACCTTCTGCCAGCCCTCCAAGGGCATGTCCTCGGGCGGCGCGCCCCACACCGTGCCGGCGTTGTTCACGAGGATGTCGACGCTGCCGAGCTCGTCGCGCGCGCGCGCGACAACAGACGAGATCTGCTCAGGGTCACGCACGTCGCACGCGAGTGCGAGCGTCCGAACGCCGAGCTTCGCCAGCTCCTCCGCCGCGGCCTCGCAGCGCTCGACACGCCGCGCGCAAAGGACGAGATTGGCGCCGGCCTCGGCGAGGCCCTCGGCCATCTGCCGCCCGATCCCGCTACCGCCTCCCGTGACGATCGCGGTCTTCCCGAACAGACCGAAGAGCTCGAGCGACCTCACAGCACGAGCTCCGCCATCGTCCGCAGCGCGTTCACGTCGTGCGTGGAGCAGAGGAGCGTCGTCGCGCCCGATTCCCGCCACGCGTCGAGCCGGTCGGCGATCCGCTCACGCGGGCCGACGAGCGCCACGTCGTCGACGAGCGCATCGGGCACGGCCGCGATCGCCTCCCGCTGTTTCCCGTCGAGGTAGAGCTGCTGGATCTTCTCCGCCTCGGCCTCGTAGCCGTAGCGCCGCACCAGCGAGTTGTAGAAGTTCTTCCCGCGCGCGCCCATCCCGCCGATGTAGAGGCCGAGAATCGGCCGGACGAAGTCGCGCCCAGCCTCCACGTCGTCCGTCACGACGACGTGCGCCGAAGGCGAGATGTCGAAGCCGTTCCGCGCGTCGAAGCCGAACGCTTCCCGCGCGTGCTCGGGCGAGAAGAAGATCGGGATCCAACCGTCGGCGATCTCGAACGCGAGGTCGACGTTCTTCGGGCCGAGCGCGGCGATGTAGATCGGGATGTCCGCGCGCAGCGGCCGCATCATCAGTTTCAGCGGCTTGCCGAGGCCGGTCGCGCCCGGACCGCTGTACGGGATGTCGTAGTGCTCGCCGTGGTGCTCGAGCGTCTCCCGCGCGAGCGCCTTCCGCACGATCTCGACGTATTCGCGGGTCTTGCCGAGCGGCTTCCCCCACGCCTCGCCGTGCCAGCCCTCGACGACCTGCGGGCCGGACGTACCGAGCCCGAGCAGAAAGCGCCCACCGGAGAGGAGGTCCAACGTTGCGGCAGTCATGGCCGTGTTCGCCGGCGAACGGCCCGGGAGCTGCATGATCGCCGAGCCCACGTTGATAGTCGAGGTCGTCGCCGCGAGCCACGAGAGGACGGTCACGGCGTCGGTGCCCCACGCCTCAGCCGCCCACGCGGAGTGGAAGCCGAGTCGTTCCGCTTCCTGCGCGAGCTCGATCAACTCCAGCGGATTCTTCCCCGGGGGCGCGTAGCCCATGTAGTAGCCGAGCCTCACTCATGCGATGCTAAAGGCGTGGCGATCGCAGACCTAGCGCCAACGGCAGAGCTTGCCGATCTGCGCGCGCGGTACCGCGCCTTCATGGAGGAGCACGTCTACCCGAACGAGCAGGCGCTCGAGACCGACGACGCACTGGTCGCCGAGCTGCAGGCGCGCGCCAAGTCGGAAGGGCTGTGGGCGCCGCACGTCCCTCCGGAGGCGGGCGGCACCGGCACCGGCTTCCTCGCCTACGCTCACCTGAACGAGGAGATCGGCCGCTCGATCCCCGCCCAGCTCGTTTTCGGCTGCCAGGCGCCCGATGCGGGGAACGCCGAGATCCTGCACCTGTTCGGCACGGACGCGCAGAAGGAGCGCTGGCTGCGTCCGCTCGTCGCCGGCGAGATCCGGTCGTT
>DHWI01000093.1:10674-11204 GCA_002413095.1 Thermoleophilia bacterium UBA5186 | reverse complement strand
ATCGACGGGCACAAGTGGTTCTCGTCGAGTGCGCAGGGAGCCGCTTTCGGGATCGTGATGGCGGTCACCGACCCGGACGCAGCGCCGCACAGCCGGATGAGCCAGATCATCGTTCCGGCCGACAGTCCGGGCTTCGAGGTCGTCCGCCCGACCCCGGTGCTCGGCCACGTCGGCCACGGTTGGTCCACGCACTGCGAGGTGCGCTACACGGGCGTGCGCGTCCCGGTGGAGAACGTCCTCGGCGAGCCCGGCGACGGCTTCCGGATCGCCCAGAAGCGCCTGGGCCCCGGGCGGATCCACCACGTCATGCGCTGGCTGGGCCAGATGCAGCGAGCGTTCGAGCTCATGTGCACGTATGCGCTCGAGCGCGAGGCGTTCGGGTCGCGGCTCGCCGACAAGCAGACGATCCAGAACTGGATCGCCGATTCGGCGGCCGAGATCCACGCGTGCCGGCTGATGACGCTCGACGCCGCGCGGAAGATCGACGAGGGCGACGAAGCGCGCGTCGAGGTCTCGGTGATCAAGTTCTA
>DHWI01000093.1:6833-10647 GCA_002413095.1 Thermoleophilia bacterium UBA5186 | reverse complement strand
GCGCGCGGGCTGACCGACGAGACGCCGCTCGCGACCATGTACGCGACCGCGCGCGCGGCCCGGATCTACGACGGGCCCGACGAGGTGCACCGGATGGTCGTCTCGCGGCGGATCCTCAAGGCCTTCGAAAGCGGGGAAGGCTGGCAGTTTCAGTAAACCGAGCGGTCACGCTCGCGTCGCGCCCGACCGGCTTCCCGAGCGAGGAGAACTTCGAGGTCGTCGAGTCGCCGGTGCCGGAGCCGGGCCCGGGCGAGGTGCTCGTCCGCGTCCTCTGGACGTCGGTCGACCCATATCAACGCGGTCGCATGAGCACCGCGCGCTCCTACGCGAAGCCGGTCGAGGTCGGCGAGGTGATGACCGCGCAGTCGGTGGGCGAAGTCGTCGAGAGCAACGACCCGCGCTTCGAGTCCGGCGATCTCGTCGTCGGGGCGCTCGGCTGGCAGGAATACGCCGTCGCGCGCGCAGGCACGCTGCGCAAGCTTCCGAACGGGATGCCACCGCAGATGGCTCTGCACGTCCTCGGGACGAACGGCCTCACCGCTTACTTCGGTCTCTTCGACGTCGGACAGCCGCGGCCGGGCGACACGGTGGTCGTCTCTGGAGCGGCAGGCGCGGTTGGTCAGGTCGTCGGGCAGCTCGCGACGATCGCCGGCTGCCGCGCCGTCGGGATCGCGGGAGGCCCCGAGAAGAAGGCGGATCTCCTTAACTTCTACGGCTACGACGCCGCGATCGACTACAAGGGCGAGGATGTCGGCGCCGCGCTCAAGGAGGCGTGCCCCGACGGCGTGGACGTGTACTTCGACAACGTCGGCGGCGTGATCTCGGCGGCGGTGTACGCGCGCCTGAACGTCGGCGCGCGCATCGCTGTCTGCGGACAGGTCTCGCAGTACAACCTCGAGCGTCCCGAGCCGACCTTCCACCCCGGCCTGCTGGTCGTCTACCGGGCGCGGATGGAGGGCTTCCTGATCTACGACTACTCCCATCGCTTCGGCGAGGCGATCCCGCGCCTGGCCGCGTGGGTCGCCGAGGGCCGGATCCGCTACAAGGAGGACGTGGTGGACGGGATCGAGCACGCCCCGGAAGCGTTCCTCCGCATGCTCCGCGGCGAGAACCAGGGCAAGCAGCTCGTACGTGTGGCAGCATCGTGACTTAGTGGCTCTTTGTCACTAAGTCCTTTTCGCTGACAAAGTCCCTGCAAACCGGCATCTGCTCTGTCCCTTACAGAGGGTTTGTGGCTCTGAGCCACAAACTCCGGGGGGCCGAGGCGCTAGACCGGCGGCGTCATCCCGCGGCGGCCCACGCGCGGGCCGGGGACGTTCGGGAAGCGGAACTTGAGCGGCTTGCGGCCGGGTTGGACGACCCAGGCTTGGCCGGTCTCCTCGGCGCGGGCCGCGAGCAGGACAGCGTCGGCGACGTCGCCGGGCTGGAGGAGCGGGAAGCCGGCCTCGGTGAATGCGTTGCGCAGTCCGTCAACCATCGGCGTGTCGACGAAGCCGGGATTGACCATGTTGATCCGGATCCCCCGGGCCGCCAGCTGCGAGGCAACCGCGCGGACGAAGCCGACGACCGCGTGCTTCGTGAGCGTGTAGATCACGTCGCCATCCCCCGGGATCAGCCCGGCGAGCGAGGCTGTGACCACGATCGCGCTTCCCGGAGCCATCGTGGCGGCGAGGCGCCTCACGCCGTAGACGACACCGTCGACGTTCGCGCCCACGACGCGGCGGTACTCCTCGTCGGTCAACTCGGTCAGCTCCGCCGCGCGCGTCACCACGCCGGCGTTCAGGCACGCGAGGTCTGCGGGCTCGACCGACTCCCAAGCGGCCGGATCGGACACGTCGAAGCCGTCGCTCAGGTCGAGCACGCGGACCTCGGCACCCTCCGCCTCGAGCCGCTCGACGATCGCGCGGCCAATCCCCGACGCGCCGCCCGTCACGAGAGCCGTCTCAGGAAATCGTTGCACGATTTCCTGAGGAGCGGCCGCACCGGCAAAGCCGGCACGGCCTCTTATGGTCGGCGTCGCAAGCGAACGCCTTAGGGAACAAGGACGACCTTCCCGACGTGCTTGCGCTCCTCGATCAGGCGGTGCGCGGCAGGCGCCTCCGCGAGCGGGAACTCCGCGCCGACCACGGGCCGGATCGCGCCCTCATCCCAGAGTGCGACGAGCTCGCCGATCGCGGCGCGCACGACGTCCGGGCGCAGCCGCATCAGGCGCCCCAAATAGAAGCCGACCAGGCCGACGTTTCGGCCGACGATCAGGGCCGGGTCGACGTGGGGCCACATCCCACCCGCATATCCGAGCGCGAGCAGCGTCCCGAGCGGATTGAGCACCTTGAGGCTCTGGTGGACGAGCTCGCCGCCGACCGGGTCGATTACGAGGTCGGCGCGCACGTGCTCGGCGAAGTCCTCGTACGCGTACGCCTCCTCCGCGCCGAGCTCGCGTGCGAACGTCTGCTTCTCTTCGCTGCTCGCCGTCGCGACGACGCGGGCGCCGAAGTGTCGCGCGAGCTGGATCGCCGCCGAGCCGACGCCGCCCGAGCCGGCGTGGACGAGCACCGTCGAGCCCGGCTCCACGCGCAGCTGACGGGTCAGCGGGACGTACGCGGTCAGGAACGTCATCAGGAACGAGGCGCCCTCGGCGAACGACGCGCCCTCCGGCAGCGGCACGAGCCAGTCCTCGTCGACGGCCGCAACCTCCGCGTAACCGCCACCGTCGTGTCGCGGCAGCCCCATCACGCGGCGCCCGTCGACCTCGCCTGCGACCTCGACGCCGAGCACGGCCGGGAGCTCAGGCGGCTGCGGGTACTGGCCCTTGCGGACGAGGCAGTCCATGAAGTTGATCCCCGCGGCGCGGACGCGGACGAGAGCCACGCCTTCCTCCGCCGCGGGCTCCGGCACGTCGGCCATAGTGAGCCGGTCGGGCCCGCCGGTCTCGCTGAGGACGACCGCCTTCAGCGGGGAGCCATCCGCAGCGCGCCGTCCAGCCGGATCACCTCGCCGTTCAGATAGTCGTTCTCGACGATGTGCTTCACGAGCGCGGCGAACTCGTCGGGCCGGCCGAGCCGGGACGGAAACGGGATCGACGCTTCGAGCGACTCGCGAATGTCCTCCCTGAGCAGCGCCAGCATCGGCGTGTCCGCGGGCCCCGGCGCGATCGTCATCACCCGGATGCCGTGGCGGCCGAGCTCGCGCGCGATCGGCAGTGTCATCGAGACGACGCCGCCCTTGGACGCGGAGTAAGCCGCCTGGCCGATCTGCCCGTCATAGGCCGCGTTCGACGCGGTGTTGACGATCACGCCGCGCGACCCGCTCTCGTCCGGCTCGTTCTCCGCCATCTTCGTCGCCGCGAGCCGGATCACGTTGAACGTCCCGGTCAGGTTGATGTCGACGATGCGGCGGAAGCCGTCGAGCGGGAACGGCCCCTCCTTGCCCTTCCCGACCACACGCGCGCCGCCGCCGACGCCCGCACAGTTGACGGCGCCGTGCAGCTCGCCGAGCGAGTCGATCAGCTTCGAGACGCCTGCCTCGTCGGTCACGTCGGTCTCGGGCAGGTCGGCGATCACGACCTTCGCGCCTGCCTCCTCGAGTGCTAGCGCGGTCGCCTCGCCGAGCCCCGAGCGCCCGCCCGTGACGAGGAACGTCCGGCCCTCGATCCTCACGGCGCGGGAGCCGGTTCCTGCGCGAACTGCTCGCGGAGCGCGGTCTTGCGGAACTTGCCGACGGCCGTCTTCGGGATCTCGTCCACGAACTCGAAGCGGTCCGGGAGCCACCACTTGGCGAACTGCCCGGCGATGAACTCGCGCAGCTCGTCCGCCGT
>DHWI01000093.1:6076-6791 GCA_002413095.1 Thermoleophilia bacterium UBA5186 | reverse complement strand
ATCACGGCCGCCTCGGCCACGGCCGGGTGAGCCATGATCGCGTTCTCGAGGTCGCAGGATGAGATCCACTCGCCGCCGGACTTGATCACGTCCTTCGAGCGATCCTTGATCTGGATGAAGCCCTTCGGGTGCATCGAGACGATGTCGCCGGTCTTGAACCAGCCGTCGTCGGTCCAGCGGTCGGCCTGCTCCGGCGTGTCGTAGTAGGACGACGCCACCCACGGCCCGCGGACCTCGAGCTCGCCCATCGCCTCCTCGTCCCAGGGAATGTCCTCGTCGCCGATCCGCGCGCGGATCTCGACGAGTGGCAGCGGGATGCCCGCCATGGCGACGTAGTCGTACTGTGTCTCCTTGTCCGAGCCGCGCAGGTCGCCGATCAGGTCGGTGACCGACGCGACGGGCGACGTCTCGGTCATTCCCCAGCCCTGCACGATGGTCATGCCGTGGCGCTGGTCGTACGCCTCGATCAGCGCGCGCGGCACGGCGGAGCCGCCGACGAGCATGCCCTGCATGTGCGAGAGATCCCACTTGCCTGGGTTCGCGTCGAGCATCTGCAGCATCCCGAGCCAGATCGTCGGGACGCCCGCCGTCCAGGTGACCTGCTCCTGGACGAAGTCTTCGAGCAGGCTCTCGGGGTCGAGGTACTGGCCCGGGAACACGAGCTTCGTCCCCAGCATCGCGCCGAGATAGGGATAGCCCCACGCGTTCGCGTGGA
>DHWI01000093.1:0-5976 GCA_002413095.1 Thermoleophilia bacterium UBA5186 | reverse complement strand
GTGTCCTCCTCGGAGATGCGCCTGCCGAGCGGCGAGGTGGTCGCGACGCCGAGCGCGTGCAGGATCGTCGAGCGGTGGGAGTAGACGACGCCCTTCGGCCGGCCGGTCGTCCCGCTCGTGTAGCACATGGCCGCGGCTTGGCGCTCGTCGAGGTCCGGCTCCTGCCAGTCGGCCGCGTCTGCGCCGGCGAGCAGCTCCTCGTAGGAGTCCTCGACGACGAGGATGTGCTCGATGTCGGTCTCGTCCTTGAACTGCTCCAGCAGCGGGAGGAGCGACTTGTCGACGATCACGGCTTTGTCGCCGCCGTGCTTCGCGATGTAGCCGATGTCGCTCGGATGCAAGCGCAGGTTGAGCGTGTGCAGGACGAACCCTCCGCAGGGGATCCCGAAGTACGCCTCGAGGTGCTGATAGTGGTTCCAGCAGAGGGTGCCGACGCGGTCGCCGGGTTCGAGTCCCAGCCCCGCGAGCCCCACGGCGAGCTGCTTCGCGCGGCGCGCCATGTCGGCGTACGTGTAGCGGTGGAAGCTCTTGTCCGGCAGGCGGGTGACGACTTCGCGCTCGCCAAAGAACGTCTCGGCCCGGCGCAGCAGCGGCGGCAGCGTCAGCTGGAAGTCCATCATCAACCCGTCCATCGACCCTCCTTGCTTGCAGGTATGCGGATCGTCGCGGAATTCTGGGTGAGCGGCAACTCAGGACCGGAGCAGTAGGCGCTCGTAGACGCGGTCGCGGAGGCGATCAGGGAGCCGTTCGAAGGTCGCCCGGAGCTTCGCGTCGCGGCCGACGAGGTAGCGCGTCTTGGGCCGGCTCGCGGTGAGCGCATGCTCGACCGCCTGGGCGACGCGGTCCGCCGGCTGTCCGCGCCGACCTCTTTCTGCGGCGGCGCGCCGGAAGGCCTCGACCCGGTCCCGGTAGAGGGCCAGCGAGTCGGCGGAGACCCTCGACTGAATCGCGTCCGCCGTCGCGGCGCCCTTGGCCCAGATCGGCGTCGCGATCGTGCCGGGCTCGACAATCGCCACGTGCATCGACCAGGGAGCAAGCTCGACGCGCAAAGCGTCCGCGATCGCCTCGAGCGCGTGCTTCGAGGCTGCGTACGGGCCGAGGAACGGGAGCGAGCTCCGGCCGGCGATCGAGCCCATGAAGACGATGCGCCCTCGCGCAAGCCGCAGTTGCGGGAGGAAGGCCTGCGTCACGGCCACCTGTCCGAGGACATTGATCTCGAGCTGCCGGCGCAGCTCCTCGAGCGGGATCACCTCGAGCGGCGCGGCGACGGCGACGCCGGCGTTGTTGACGAGCCCGTGCAGCTCGTCCACCCGAGCCGCGGCGGCAGCGATCTGGTCCCCGTCCGTGACGTCGAGGACGAACTCCTCCGTCCCCGCGGGCGCGTCGCCGACGTTCCGCACGCCCGCGTAGACGCGCCACCCACTCCGCGCCAGCCGCCGCGCCGTGGCCTCGCCGATCCCGGACGAAGCGCCCGTGACGAGCACGGCTCTGGGAGTTTGTGGCTCTGAGCCACTATCTCGTGAGACGTCACGGTCCTGCGCGGGAGTCGTCACACGTCCCCGCTTGTTCTGGCGGTTCGGCGTTCGGGGCGCAGCTTAAAACCGAGTTTGTGGCTCAGAGCCACAAACTCAGTCGAGCAGCGCCGCAGCGACCTGCGCTCTGTGCTCGGCCGCGTAGCCGCCGAAGGCCTGAATCGCCAGGGCGCGCTTGTAATACGTGTGCAGAACGTGCTCCCAGCTGAAGCCGATGCCGCCGTGCACCTGGATCGCGCGCTCGCAGGCCGCCACCGCCGCATCTCCCGCGTAGCTCTTCGCCGCCGCGACCGCTACGGGCGCCTGATCGTCTCGCTGGTCGACCGTCCACGCCGCCCAGTACGCCAGCGAGCGTGCCAGCTCCGTCTCGACGTACGTGTCGACGAGCTTGTGCGAGACCGCCTGGTAGACGCCGATCGGCCGCCCGAACTGCTCGCGCGACTTCGCGTACTCGATCGAAAGCTCGAGCGCCTTCCCGGCGATCCCCACGGCTTCGAGCGCGAGCGTCGCGAGCTGCTCCTCGCGAGGGCGCTCCGCGTCGAAGAACGATTCGCCCTGCCCCGCGCGCCCGAGCTCCTCGAAGAGGACGGCCTGGTCGAGGAAGCCGAGCTCGCTGCCGAGCTCCTCGCGCGTCCAGGGCGCGCCGCCGTTCGCGAGCGCGTCCCGCGCCTCGCGCCGCAGCAGCTCCTGCTCCTCGGTGAACGCGAATTGCATCAGCGGCTCCTCGGGAGGCCGAGCACGCGCTCGGCGATGATGTTTCGGAGGACTTCCGACGTCCCGGCTTCGATCGTGTTCCCGCGGCTGCGCAGCTGCTGGTAGCCCCAATAACCGTCGTCCTCGCCGTCCAGCATCTCCATCGCGAGCTTCGTGAGCCGCTGGTTCTGCTCCGACCAATGGAGCTTGGAGACCGACCCCTCAGGCCCGGGGATGCCGGTCTGCATCAGCTTCGTCAGCGAGCGGTAGTTCGTGAACTTGAGAGCCTGCAGCTCGATCCACTCCGTCGCCACGCGGTCGCGGATCAGCGGGTCGTCGCGCCGTCGCTCCTTCGTCAGCTCGACGAGCCGGCCGACCTGCGCCTCTAGCGCGCCGCCGAGCGCGAAGCCGAGCGTCCCGCGCTCGTGCAGCAGCGTCGTCATCGCGACCTGCCAGCCGCCGCCGATCTCGCCGAGCAGGTTCTCGCGCGGCACTTCGACGTCCGAGAGGAAGATCTCGTTGAACTCCGCCTCGCCGGTGATCTGGCGGAGCGGCCGCACCTCGACGCCGGGCGCCTTCATGTCCACGATCAGGTACGTCAGGCCCGAGTGCTTCTCGGAATCGGGATCGCTGCGGCCGAGGAGGATGCAGAAGTCCGCGATGTGCGCGAAGGACGACCAGACCTTCTGGCCGTTCACGACGAACATGTCGTCGCGCGCCTCGATGCGCGTCCGCACGCCTGCGAGGTCGGATCCCGCGCCCGGCTCGGAGAAGCCCTGGCACCAGATCTCCTCGGCGCTGAGGATGTTCGCGAGGTAGCGCGACTTCTGCTCGTCGGTGCCGTGGGCCATGATCGTCGGCCCCGCCATCCCGAGCCCGATCACGCCGAGGTGCTGCGGCGCCTGAACCCGCGCCATCTCCTCGAGGACGATCGCCTGGTTGCTGTAGGGCGCACCTTGCCCACCGTATTCCTGCGGCCAGGTCAGCCCGACGTAGCCCGCGTCGTAGAGCTTTCGGCTCCACTCGCGTCCGGGCTCGGCCGGCAGGTTCGCGGCGAGCCAGTCGCGCAGCTCGGTCCGGAAGGCCGCTTCGTCGGGGCTATCGCGCAGGTCCACGTGCCTATTGAATCAGCGTCCCTGCGCCGAGTCACCCCGAAGCGCCATGCACGTGCTCGACGCGCGGGCGATCAGGCGGCCCTCCACGTCCTCGACGTCGCACTCGGTGAGCCCGACGGTGCGGCCGCGACTGACCACGCGGCCCTTCGCCACGAGCCGTCCCGTCCAGAACGGACGGAGGTAGTTGATCTTCAGCTCGAGGGTCGTGAAGGACTCGCCCTTGTCGAGCGTGGAGAAGAACGCCATGCCCATCGCGCCGTCGACGAGGTCGCAGAGGATGCCGCCGTGCAGCGTGCCCATCGGGTTCTCGTGCCGTTCGGTGGCCTCGAGCGTCATCACGCACTCGCCGGCGCCGGCGCTCTCGAGCTCCATCCCGATCAGCTCCGCGACGGGCGGAGGAAGCTTCACAGTCGGATCACGGATCGGATCACGTCGCCTGCCTTCAGCTCGTCGAACGCGCGGTCGACGTCCTCCAACGCAATCGTCTTCGTGACCATTCCGGCCAGGTCGAGCCGGCCGTCGAGCGCGAGCTGCAGGAGGCGCGGGAAGTCCTCGGCGGGAACGTGGTCGCCGCCGTGCGAGACGAGGATGCGCACCCGGCGGTCGAACAGCCGCTCGAGGCTCAAGACGACTTCGGAGCCTGGCTGCGGCAGGCCGATGTAGACGAGCGTCCCGGCGTGGCCGAGCATCGAGACGCCTTGCTGGACGGTCTCGGGCCGCCCGACGACGTCGAAGACGAAGTCGAGCCGGTCGCCGGGCCCGGTCTGCGTCGCGCCGAAGCGCTCGGCCGCGGCGAGCTTCCGTTCGTCGAGATCGAGGGCGTAGATCTCCGCAGCTCCCGCGATGCGCGCCCCCTGGACCACCGATAGGCCGACCGCACCGCAGCCGATCACCCCGACGCGGGCCCCCTCCCACACCTTCGCTGTCTCGAGCACGGAGCCCACGCCGGTCGCGACGGCGCACCCGACGAGGCAGGCCTGCTCGAGCGGAATCTCGTCCGGCACGCGAACGGCGGCGCCCTGGTGGACGACGACGCGCGTCGCGAACGTGCCGAGGCGAAGCGTCGTGCTCAGCTCCTGCCCGTCCGCAAGGCGCGGGGCCGGTCCGGCCACGGCGGGTGTCCGGCACCGGCGGTAATCGCCACGTCTGCACCACGCGCAGCGCCCGCAGGGAGCGCGCCAGCCGAGCACGACGCGGTCGCCCGGCGCGAGCGCGTCCACCTCCGAGCCGGCCTCCTCGACGACCCCGGCGCCCTCGTGACCGAGCACGACTGGTAGCGGGTGCGCCCAGCCGGTCTCGAGCACGTGCAGGTCCGAGTGGCACACGCCGCTCGCCTCGATGCGGACGACGACGTCTTGCGGCCCGGGCTCGGCGACTTCGATCTCCTCGACCGAGGTCCGGCCCAGCTCGGGAACTACGACGCCGCGATCCACGAGGAGTCGAGCTCCCGCACGCTCGAGCCGCCGCTGAGCGCCAGCGTGAGGTCCGTCTCGGCGGCAAGGTTCCGCAGCACCGCCTCCACGCCCTCCTGCCCGCCCACCGCGAGCCCGTAGACGTACGGCCGCCCGAGGAGCACCGCGTCTGCGCCGAGCGCCATCGCCTTGACGACGTCGGCGCCGCCGCGGATCCCGCTATCCATCAGCACGACGGGGTCGCGTCCGACCTCCTCCCGCACCTCGACGAGCGCGTCCAGGGCGGCCACCGAGCCGTCGACCTGCCGGCCGCCGTGGTTCGAGACGACGATTCCGTCGACGCCGAGCTCGAACGCGCGCGCCGCGTCGTCGCCGCGCAGGATCCCCTTGACGAGGATCTGCAGCTCCGTGCGCTCTCGCAGCCAGGCGAGGTCGTCCCAGCCGAGCTTCAGGTTCGGGAACATCGCCAGCATCGTCCCGGCGGCTACCAGCACGTCCTCCTCGGGCGGGACGGGCAGTCGCTCGAGGAACACAGGATCGCTCGTGAACTGGCCGATCCCCTCGCCTTCGCGGAACGGCAGGTAGGCATGGTCGAGGTCACGCGGGCGCCAGCCGAGGGTCAGCGTGTCGACCGTGACGACGATCGCGGAGTAGCCCGCCGCCGCGGCGCGGTCGACGAGGCTTCCGGCCACGTCAGGATCGCTGACCCAGTAGAGCTGGAACCAGCGCGGCGTGTCGCCGAGCGCCTCGGCGACCTCTTCGATCGAATGCGAGGCAGCGCTCGAGAGGACGAGCGGGATCCCCAGCGCCGCGGCCGCGCGCGCCACGGCGAGCTCCCCCTCGGGGTGCGCGATCGAGAGGACGCCGACGGGCGCGAGGAAGAACGGAACGGGCGACCGGACGCCGAGCACCTCGACCGAGAGGTCTCGCGCCGCGTTCCCGGTGAGCATCTTCGGGCGCAACCGGCGTCGCTCGAACGCCTCGCGGTTCGCCCGCATGGTCGCCTCGGCCCCGGCGCCGCCCGCGATGTAGTCGAACGGACCCGGCTCGAGCGCATCCTGCGCGCGCGCCTCCCAGTCGGCGAACGAGACCGGCCACGGCGACTCGCCGGAGATGTAGATCTCGTTCTGGATCTGGCTGCCGTCAAACCCCATTCGGAGCCGATCCTATTCCGGCGCCGCTAGGAGGGTTTGGCGGGACGTCGCTCGTTGTCGGGGTGCGATG
>DHWI01000115.1:8988-9885 GCA_002413095.1 Thermoleophilia bacterium UBA5186 | reverse complement strand
CGCGCCGCGCCGCCATACGTGTCCACGATGATCTTCCGTCCCGTCAGACCGGTGTCGCCCATCGGCCCGCCGATGACGAACTTGCCCGTCGGGTTGACGAAGACGAAGTCCTTCTCCTCGAGGCGCCGCTCGTCGTAGAGGTCGGGCGGGAGGATCGGGCGCAGGACGCGCTCGATAATGTCCGGCTTGATCAGGTCGTCGGCCGAGATCCCATCGGAGTGCTGCGTCGACACGAGTACGCGCTCGATCTCGACCGGACGCTGGCGTCCTTCGTCGTCGACCTCGTAGCGAACCGTCACCTGCGCCTTGCCGTCCGGCCGCAGGTACGGCAGATCGCCGGCCTTGCGCACCTCCGCGAGCCGCCTGCAGATCTTGTGCGCGAGCATGATCGGCAGGGGCATCAGCTCCGGCGTCTCGTTCGACGCGTAGCCGAACATCATCCCCTGGTCGCCCGCGCCGACGCGATCGAGCGGATCGTCGTCGCCTGGGTCGTGCTGCACCTCGTAGGAGGAGTCGACGCCCTGCGCGATGTCCGGCGACTGCTCGTCGAGCGCGACCACCACGCCGCACGTGTTCGCGTCGAAGCCCCACTCGGAATGCGTGTATCCAATCTCGGTGATCCGCTCGCGAACGAGCCGCGGGATGTCCACGTAGGTGTGCGTCGAGATCTCGCCGGCCACTACGACGAGCCCGGTCGTAATCAGGGTCTCGCAGGCGACGCGTCCCTCAGGGTCGTCGGTGAGCACCGCGTCGAGGACCGAGTCGGAGATCTGGTCCGCGATCTTGTCGGGGTGCCCCTCCGTGACCGACTCGGAGGTGAACAGGAATTCGCGCGCTGCCATCTCGGCGAGCAAGGCTACCCGAGCGCTCGGTTTGATCGTGGCGTTACTTGATCTG
>DHWI01000115.1:8425-8904 GCA_002413095.1 Thermoleophilia bacterium UBA5186 | reverse complement strand
TTCTCGGTCTGGTTGGCCGGGATGGTCGTCCCGCTCAACTGAGAGAGGCTCTCGATCAGCGGCAAGCCGTCCTTCAGGTTCACGTACACGATCGCGCTGGTCTTGTCGGGCATTCCCGAGGCGCTCTTCGCGTCCTTGAAGGCCGCATCGTCGTTGACGGACGCGCCCTGACCGAAGGTCGCGATCGCCTGCCTCGAGCTCGTGACGACGAGCTTCCCGTCGATCACGCCGTAGTCCACGGCGAACTTGCCGAGGTTCAGCTCCTTGACCGAATGGCCGCCGATCGTCGTCTGCTGCGCCGTGGCGCCGCCCGCGAGCGCTCCGAACTGCGCCACGAGCTGGTCGATCCCGGCGACGGCCTGCTGGGGATTGGACGGCTCCGCGACCAGCGTGATTGCCGGGATCGGACTGGCCGGCGACACCGACAGGACGCTCTCGTTCTGGAAGATCGGCGTGAGCTGCCTGATGAAGCCCATCGC
>DHWI01000115.1:3705-8358 GCA_002413095.1 Thermoleophilia bacterium UBA5186 | reverse complement strand
GAGCCGCCCTTGAAGTCGAGGACGACCAGCGCACCGGACGGCACGCTTCCGAGCAGCTTCGGCGCGTACGCCGCGGGCTCTTGCACACCCTTCAGGGGCTGGCCCTTGAACGTTCCGTCGAGCTTGACGCCGTCGCTCTGCGCGACGAGCTCGGCGACCGCCCATTCGAACGTGCCCTGCGCTGCCGCGCCGGCTCGGCTCTGCAGAGCCTGCTGCACCTGCGGCCCGTTGACGTAGACCTTGGCCAGCGCATCGCCGCTCAGCTCGCCCGTCGCGGTCTTGTACGTCGCGTCGTCGGAGAGCTTCTTCCCGTTCGCGCGCGTCTTGTAGGCGTCGATGGACGCCTGCTTGTCGGAGAGCACGGTCCAGTCCCCGACCTTCTCGGTGACGAGCGAGCCGGCCTTTTTGGCGTTCGCCTTCGCGACCAGCGCGTCGAACTTGCCCTGGTCCTTCGGCTGTGTCAGCGCGACGCCACCGCCTGTGTTGGAGACGTCGAGGACGACGAAGTCGAGCTCGGGCCCGAGCGCCGGCTTGACGTCGGTCTCCCAGTTCAGGCCCGATTGGGTCTCGAAGCTCGTGCGCGTGCTCGTGAGCGTCTTGTCCTTGCCCGGGAACTTGGTCAGCAGCGTGTCGACGGTCTTCCACTGGCTCGACGACAGATCCGTGTTGACCGAGACGAAGACCGCCGCGTCGGCGGGGGCCGCGTCGGCGCCGCTCGCACCGCCCGAAGCGCTGCCCGACTTGCTGCTCGACGATCCGCCACACGCTGCCAGGAGCAACGCGAAGGCGACAACGACGGCGGTTGCCAGGGCGCGGTTCCAGGTGCTGCGGACGGTCATGCGGATCACTCCTCGGTCGGTTGGCGGCCCATCAACGCAGAGACCAAGTCGGAGAGTAACTCGCCGGAAAGGACAGCGCATACCCCCTCCGTGATCGGCAACTCGATGCCGACCCGGCGCGAGAGGTCCCGCAGCACGGGCGCGGTCGTCAGGCCTTCGACCACCTGCCCGATCTCGGCGGCCGCCTCTTCAGGCGTGGCTCCGCGCGCGATCAGCTCCCCGGCCTGGCGATTGCGGCCGTGCCTCGACCAGCACGTCACGACGAGGTCGCCCATCCCGGCGAGCCCAGAGAACGTCTCCGCACGGGCGCCGAACGCCTCGCCGAGCCGCGCCATCTCGACGAGCCCCCGCGTGATCAACGCCGCCTTCGCGTTGTCGCCGAGGCCCAGACCGTCGACGCCTCCGGCCGCGAGCGCGATCACGTTCTTCGCCGCGGCGCACAGCTCGACCCCGACCAGGTCGTCGTTTACGTAAACGCGGAAGACCGACGAGTTGATCGCGTCCTGCAGCTCCTCCGCGAGCTCGGGATCCTCGCTGGCGATCACGGTCGCCGTCGGAAGCCCGTCCGCGATCTCCTCGGCCATGTTCGGACCCGATAGGACGGCGACGCGCCTGCCCGTGACGCGGGTCGACAGCCGCTCGCCGGTCGCAGGGTCGAGCCCCTTCGTCAGGCTGAGGACCGGTGCGCTGCCCGGAAGCGACGCGGCGACGTCCGCGAAGGCCCTGCTCGGGACGGCCATGACGATCAGCTCGGGATCGGACGGGAGCTCGCCGAGATGCACGGCGCCGACGCCTTTGAGATCGACGGTCTTCGCGTAGCGCGGGTTCCGCCCGGTCTCGGCGATCGCGCGGGCCTGCTGCGCGTCGCGGCACGCGAGCGTGACGTCGTGCCCGCGGTCCCGGAGCAGGCCCCCGAACACGGTTCCCCAGGACCCACAGCCGACGACGGCGATCCTCATCCCTCTTACTGTCTCAATCTCCCGAGCGAAGCGAAGGGACTAACCCACTCCGTTGAAAGTGCGCAGCATTTTCAACGGCTGACGAAGTCAATTGTGACCGGCACGCCCTGCAGCTTGTACCTCTCGCGCAGCTGATTCTCGACCCAGTAGCCGTAGTCGCGCGTGATCAGGCTGCGGTCGTTGACGAAGAAGCGGAAGCGCGGCGGACGGACGCCGGTTTGCGTGCCGTAGAGCATGTTCAGCTTGCGTCCGCGCCGCGCGGGCGGCTGCCTGGCTTCCCGCAGCTCGGCCAGGAACTTGTTCAGCTCGGGCGTCGAGATCCGCGCGGTGTGCTTCTCGAACAGCTCCTCCACGCGGTCGAGCACGCGGGCGACGCCTCGGCCCGTCTTGGCCGAGACCGCGACGATCGGCGGGCGCTGCCGCAGCCGCCGCTCGAGCTCGGGCTTGACGTCGTCGAGCGCCACCGTCCCGATGTCCCACTTGGACAGGACGACCAGCGTCGAGGACTGTGCCTTCCGAGCAACGTCCGCGACGGACAAGTCCTGCTCGACGATGCCCTCGCTGGCATCGACGAGGACGACCGCGACGTCGGCGCGCTCGGCGGCCTCGAGCGCCCGCAGCTCGGAGTAGTACTCGATCCCCTGCCGCTGTTTGCGCTTGCGGCGAAGCCCCGCCGTGTCGACCAGCACGAACGTGCGGTCGCCGCGCACGAGAATCGTGTCGATCGCGTCGCGCGTCGTCCCCGGCAACTCCGACACGATCACGCGCTCCTCCCCGAGCAAAGCGTTCAGAAGGGACGACTTGCCCACGTTCGGGCGGCCCAGGATCGCGACGCGGATCGCTTCCTCCCCGGTCTCCGCGCGACCTTCGCCCGGCAGCGTCGCGACGACCGTGTCCAGCAGGTCGCCGGTCCCGTGCCCGTGCAGGCCGGAGAGGGGAATCGGGTCGCCGAGGCCGAGCCGGTAGAACTCGGCCGCTTCGGAGTCGCGCGACGGATCGTCGATCTTGTTCGCGATCACGAGCACCGGCTTGTTCGAGGCGCGCAGGAGCTCTGCAATCTCCTCGTCTCCCGGCGTGATCCCGGCGCGGGCGTCGACGACGAACAGGACGAGGTCGGCCTCCTCGACCGCGGTGCGCGCCTGGTCGACGATCGACCGCGTGATCGGCGTCTCGTCGGCGACGTCGACGCCGCCGGTGTCGATGAGCAGGAACCGCTTGCCGTTCCATTCGCAGATGAGCTCCTTGCGGTCGCGCGTCACCCCCGGCGTCTCGTGGACGACGGCGGCACGCGTCGCGGTGAGCCGGTTCACGAGCGTCGATTTGCCCACGTTCGGGAAGCCGACGATCGCGACGGTGCCGAGCAGCGGCGCGTCTTCGGTCATGGCCGCGGCGGAGGCGTGACGCCCCGTGGGCGCCCGGCTGCGTGCACGTCGCGAAGCCACTCCCAGAGCCGGCGGATCTCGGCTTGGATCTCCGCGGAGGCCTCGCGGTAGCCCTTGCCGTTTCGAGGCAGGCCCTCGAACGTCATCGGCTGGCCCCAGGCGACCGAGACCGGGTGGAAGTTCCCGGGATGCCAGTCCTCGGTGCCGTGGATCGCGGCGGGGACGACCGGGACGTTCTCCTGCACCGCGACCATGCCCGCGCCGGGCTGAACCTCGCCGGGCACGCCGCTTTGTTGCCGGGTGCCCTCGACGAAGAGGCCGAGGGCGTGTCCGTCCGCGACGATCTTCCGCATCATCCGCACCGCCTCGCGGTCGGACTCGCCGCGGCGAACCGAGAAGGTGCCGAAGGACCGGATCACCTGGCCGAGGCCGGGCACGCGGTGCGCCTCGATCTTTGCCATGTAGTAGATCGTGCGCGGACAGGCGGAGCCGAACGCGGCGGGGTCGAGCCAGTGGAAATGGTTGAGCGCGAGCACGACGCCGCCGGTCGGCGGGACGTTTTCGCGTCCGTACACGCGCAGGCGCCCGAACGCGCGTGTCAGCGGCCCGAGCGTCATCCGCCCGACACGCCACACGGCGTCGACGCCGTTCACTGCGCGGCGCTGGGCGCTGCGCGGCGGGCGCGGACGAGCTCCTCGATCCGCTCGACGACGTCCTCGGCGGTGAGGTCGGTCGTATCGATCTGCTGCGCGTCGGCGGCCGGGCGCATGTTGATCGCGTCCCGCTCGTCGCGCAGGCGGAGGTCGGTCGCAAGCGCGTCGGCGCCGATCCCCGGCCGCTCCGACATGCGCCGTCGCGCCCGCTCGTCCGTGTTGGCGACGAGGTAGATCTTCACGTCCGCGTCCGGGACGACGACCGTGCCGATGTCCCGCCCTTCGATCACCGCGTCGCCCTGCTCGGCGAGCTCGCGCTGACGGACGCGCATGACCTGCCGTACCTGGGGATGGCGCGCGACGACCGGGACCATGCGGTCGATGCGCGAGTCGCGGATCGAGGCGGTGACGTCGACGCCGGCGATGAAGACGCGGCCGGCCTCGTCGAATCGCACCGGTTCCGCCTCGGCGAGCTCGGCGAGGCGATCGGCCTGGTCGAGCGGCACGCCGCGCTGCATGGCGAGCCACGTGAGCGCCCGGTACATGGCGCCGGTATCGAGGTAGCGGAAGCCCAGGCGCTCGGCGAGCAGGCGGGCAACCGTGCTCTTTCCGGCTCCCGCAGGCCCGTCGATGGCAACGATCATCGTGTGGTCACAGCGTTGAGCAGCTCGAAGAATCCGGGGAAGCTTATAGCGACCGCATCGGCGCCCCTCACCTCCACGCCCTCCCGGGACACGACCCCTGCGATCGCGCCGAGCATGGCCAGGCGGTGGTCGCCGGCCGAGTCGATCGTCCCGCCTCGCGGCCGCGCCGGGACGCC
>DHWI01000115.1:0-3590 GCA_002413095.1 Thermoleophilia bacterium UBA5186 | reverse complement strand
AGGCCGGCGAGCAGGACGCTGGACTTGACCTGCGCGCTCGCGGCCGGCAGCTCGTAGCGGATCCGGTTGAGCTTCGCGCCTCGCACGACGACGGGCGGCCGGCCCTCGTTCGTCTCGACTTCGGCGCCCATCAGACGGAGCGGCTCCTCCACGCGCACGGGCCGGGAGGAGAGCGACTCGTCGCCGACCAGCTCGAACCGACCGTCCTGACCGGCCAGCACCCCGGCTGTCAGACGGAGGACGGTGCCGGCGTTGCCGCAGTCGAGCGGGCCGTCGGACTCCGCGAGGCCGCGCAGGCCGCGGCCGGCGATCCGGACGACCTCGTCCACGACCGTTACCTCCACGCCGAGCGCGCGCACGACCTCGATCGCCGCGTCCGTGTCGGCGGCGTGACCGAAGCCGCGCAACTCGCTCTCCCCGTCGGCGATCGCGCCGAGGAGGACGCCGCGCTGGCAGATCCCCTTCACGGCCGGGACGCCGATCGCGCCGACCACCGCCGCCGCGGGCTCGACCTTCACTGCTCGTCCAGGACGGACGAGATCACGACGCTGTAGCCCTGCGCTTCGAGGATCTCCGCGGCGCGCGCGGCTTCGGACTCGCCTGCGACCAGGAGCGTCACCGTGCCGCCGCGCTCGCGGGACATGTGCTGGAGCTCGAAGTCCTCGATGTTGATCCGCTCCGCACCGAGAGCCTGGGTGATCCCGGCCAGAACGCCGGGCCGGTCCGGGACATGCACCCGCAGCCGCTGCAGCTCTCCCGGCTCCTCGAAGGCGCCCGAGAGCATGCTGCGCCGGTTGCCGGCGGCCTCGGCGATCCAGCGCGCGAGGAAGCCCGCGTCGCCGGCGGCGAGCGCCGACTCGAGCTGCTCGATTCGGCGGCGGTGCTCCGCGAGCGCGGCGGACAGCGCGTCGGCGTTGTCGAGGAAGATGTCCACCCAGATCCGCGGATTCGCCCCGGCCACGCGGGTCATGTCCCGCAGCGACCCGCCTGCGGCAGCGAGTGGCTCGTGGCCGTCGATCCGCGAACCGCCTGCCTGGTTGAGGAGAACGTTCGCGAGCGCGTGCGGCAGGTGCGAGGTGAGCGCGACGAGCCGGTCGTGCGCCTGCGGGTCGACCGCGACCGGCTGCGCTCCGAGGGACGAGACGAAGCCGTGCAGCGTGCGATACCGCTCGGGCTCCGTCGCCGCCACGGGGGTGAGGAACCAGGTCGCGCCCTGGAAGAGCTCGGCGCTCGCATTCGCGGGACCGTGCGCCTCCGAGCCGCAGACGGGGTGACCGCCGATGAAGCGCGCCTCGCCGGCCGCTGCCGCGACGACCGCGCCCTTCGTCGAGCCGACGTCGGTGACCGTCGCGTCGCCGCCCGCTGCAACGACCTCCTCGACCTGTCGCGCGAGCGACGCGACGGGAACCGCGACCACGGCGAGCTCGGCGCCGCGAACCGCCTCTTCGACGCTCGACGCCGACTCGTCGATCGCGCCTCGCTCCGCCGCGCACGCAAGCGCCTCCGCATCCGCGTCGAAGCCCGTCACCCGCTCGACGCCCGTGCGTTTCGCGGCGAGGCCGATCGACGCACCCATCAGCCCGGTGCCGACGATCGCGAGCCGCTGAACGGCCACGTCAGGCGCCGCGCATCAGCTCGGCCACGCGGAAAGCGAGGTCGAGCGACTGGCGGGCGTTCAGCCGCGGGTCGCAGAGCGTCTCGTAGCGCGTGTCGAGCTCGTCCTCGGAGACCGACTCGGAGCCGCCGAGGCACTCCGTGACGTCGTCCCCCGTGAACTCGATGTGCACGCCGCCGGGCCACGTCCCTTCCGCCGCATGCGCCGAGAAGAAGCCTTCGAGCTCGGCCATCACGGTGTCGAAATGACGCGTCTTGCGGCCCGACGCCGTCGTGAAGGCATTCCCGTGCATCGGGTCGCAGACCCAGACGACCGGGTGCTCCGCGTCTCGGACGGCACGCAGGAGCGGCGGCAGCACGTCGGCGACCCGGTCGGTGCCGGTCCGCGCGATCAGCGTCAGCCGGCCGGGGAGCCGCTGCGGATTCAGGCGCTCGCAGAGCTCGAGCACTTCCTCCGGCGTCGCACTCGGACCGAGCTTCACGCCGACGGGGTTGTGCACGCCCGAGAAGAACTCCACGTGCGCGCCGTCGGGTTGCCGCGTGCGCTCGCCGATCCAGAGCATGTGCGCTGAGCAGTCGTACCAGTCGCCCGTGAGCGAGTCGCTCCGCGTCAGCGCCTCCTCGTAGTCGAGCAGCAGCCCCTCGTGGCTCGTCCAGAAGTCGACCTCGTGCAGCGCGGCCGCGCCGAGATCGACGCCGCACGCTTCCATGAACCGGAGTGCGCGCTCGATCTCGATCGCAAGTGCCTCGTAACGCTGCCCTTCGCGCGACGACGCGACGAACTCCTGGTTCCAGACGTGCACCTGCCGGAGATCGGCGAAGCCGCCCTTCGTAAACGCGCGCAGGAGGTTGAGCGTCGCCGCGGACTGGTGGTAGCCGCCGAGCATGCGCTCGGGGTCGGGCGTGCGAGCCTCAGCCGTCGGCTCGTCGCCGTTCACCATGTGCCCGACGAAGGAGGGGAGCTCGGTGTCGCCCACCTGCTCCGTCGGCGACGAGCGCGGCTTGACGAACTGGCCCGCGATCCGCCCGATCTTCACGACCGGAAGCGTCGCGCCGAGAAGTCGTCGAACGACTCCGCGCAGTCGCCGGCCTGCAGCAGGAACGCGCGGCCCTCCGCGACCTCGCCGAGGGCCGCGACCAGCGCGCGCGCCTCGCCCGCGAAGACGAGCGGCGGCAGCTTCGCGAGCCCCTCGCGCGCCGCGACCGCGCGCGACTCGTCCGGCCAGTCGGGCTGGTGGCGCGCGGGGAGCTCGCGCCAGGAGGTCGGGGACCAGACGGGAGCCGATGCCATCGGTTTGAGTGTAGATAGGGATAATCGGAGCGATGCGCGTCTTCAGCGGGATCAGGCCTTCGGGCGACAAGACGCTCGGCAACTACAGCGGTGGCTTTCGCCAGTACGCCGCCACGCAGGAGCAGGGAGAGGCCTTCTTCTGCATCGTCGACCTGCACTCGATCACGACGCCCTACGAGCCCGAGCAGCTTCGGGAAGGGACGCTGTCGCTTGCGGCGATGCTGTTCGCGACCGGGCTCGACCCGGAGCGATCAACCGTCTTCGCGCAGAGCCACGTCCAGGCGCACGCTGAAGCGGCCTGGCTGCTCGGCGCGGTGACCGCGTTCGGCGAGCTCCGGCGGATGACGCAGTTCAAGGAGCGGTCCGAAGAGCAGGACTTCGTCTCCGCCGGGCTCTTCAACTATCCCGTCCTGATGGCCGGCGACATCCTGCTCTACCAGACCGACATCGTCCCGATCGGCGACGACCAGCGCCAACACCTCGAGCTGACCCGCGACGTCGCCGAGCGGTTCAACCAGCGCTTCGGCGAGACGTTCGTCGTGCCGCGCGCCGTCTATCCCGAGTCCGGGGCGCGGATCAAGAACCTCCAGGAACCGGAGCGCCTCATGTCTACTACACGCGGCGCGCCCCAGGGAGTCGTCCGGTTGATCGACGAGCCCGACGTCGTGCGGAAGAAGTTCAAGAC
>DHWI01000051.1:33737-34806 GCA_002413095.1 Thermoleophilia bacterium UBA5186 | reverse complement strand
GCAGGTGCTCCTTGGTGAACACCCGCGTCGGATCCGTCATCAGCTTTAACAGCAGCTCGTACTCTTTGCCCGCGAGCGCGACCGGCACGCCGTCGACTGTCACGCACCTGGTCGCGAGGTCCGCGGTGATCGGGCCCGCCCGCAGCGTCTCGTGCGCCGTCGGCGTTGTCCGCCGCAACACGGCCCGGATGCGCGCCAGTAGCTCCTCGTAGTCGAACGGCTTCGCCAGGAAGTCGTCGCAGCCACGGTCGAGCGCCCGCACGCGGTCGACCGTGTCCGACTCGGGCTCACCGAGGACGATGACGGGGACGTTTCCGTGACGCGCGCGGCACGCGTCCAGCGCGGCCGTGTCTCCGAGGAGGACGAGATCCGGTCGCGCTTCGGCGCCCACGACCTGGAAACCGTCGTTCGTAAGATGCCGCTCGAGAAACCCGCGTGTGTCGGCCTGCGGTTCGGCGAGGAGCAGCGCTTTCGACATGCGAGCGAACGTAGCGCCGGCGTCGCCGTGCGACCAGATGTCCTTTCGCGCGAAAGCGTGACGAACGATCTACAGACGGCCGCTTCGGACAACGCCCCAGAGGAGCCAGAGCCCGAGCAGGCCGGAGAACGCAAAGCCGATCACGGAGATGACGTTGATCCCGAGCACGTGCGGCCCCGCCTTGGCGAAGATGCCGATGAGGCTCGATCCGATCAGGCCGCCGGCGACGATCATCGCGATCACGAGCCGGTTGAAGACGACGTCCATGCGGTTCATCAGGTCTTCGAGCCCCTTGTGCACGAACCCGATCTCGATCTGGCCGTCCCGGAACTCCTCGAGCACGTCGTGGATCTGGTACGGGAGCTCGAGCGCCATTGCGCCGAAGCGCAACGATTCCTTTCGAGCGCGGTTGACCATTCGCTGCGGCGTGAACCGCTCCATCATCAGACCGCGCGCGTAGGGCCGCGCCACCTCGAAGACGTTGAACTCCGGGTAGAGATCCACGCCGACGGAACCGAGAGTCGCGATCGCCTTGTCGAGCAGCAAGAACCGCGAGGGCAGCCGGAGGTTCATCGAGTAGATCAGCTGGAA
>DHWI01000051.1:26384-33625 GCA_002413095.1 Thermoleophilia bacterium UBA5186 | reverse complement strand
AGGCTCGCCCCGTAGTACCTGTAGTACATCTCGCGCAACTCGGCGAGGAACTCTTCCTCGCGCTCCTTCGGGTAGCGAACGCCGAGGTCGGCCAGGCGACGGGGCAACGCCTCGACGTTCTCCGCGGCGGCATCGATGAAGATGCGCGTCAGCTTCGAGATGTCGTCGTCCGTGATCTTCCCGACGGCGCCGAAGTCGACGAGGCCGATCTGATCGCCGCGGCCGAGCACGAGCACGTTGGCCGGATGTGGGTCGCCGTGGAAGAACCCGTGGCGGAAAATCATCGTCATCCAGGTCTCCGTCATCAGGTATGCGATGTCTCGCCGGTCCTCGAGCGACCAGTGCTCCGGATCGATGTCGGCCACCTGGATCCCGTCGATCCATTCGAGCGTCAGCACGCGGCTGCGCGTGTAGGTCCAGAAGACGCGCGGCACGCGAACGTGCGGATGGCCGGCGAAGTTGCGGTGGAACGTGTCCGCGTTCCGGGCCTCCATCCGGTAGTCGAGCTCCTGCCGGATCGAGCGCGCAAACTCGTCCACGAGCTGATGCGCGTCGATGAAGTCGAGCGCACGGACGCGTTCCTTGGCGATCCGCGCCGCCTGATAGAGCAGGGCGACGTCGGCTTCGATCTGCCGCGGCGCGCCCGGGCGCTGCACCTTGACGGCGACCTCCTTGCCGTTCGGAAGCGTCGCGCGGTGCACCTGGCCGATCGAAGCTGCGGCGATCGGCTTCTCGTCGAACTCCGAGAAGAGCTGTCCGATCGTGAGGCCGAGATCTTCCTCGATCACCTTCTCGACGTCGGAGACCGGAAACGGCCGCACGTCGTCCTGCAGGCCGCGCAGCTCCGCGATGATGTCGGGGGGAAGCACGTCGGGCCGCGTCGAGAGCAGCTGGCCGAACTTGACGAAGGTCGGTCCGAGCTCGTCGAGCATCTCGCGCAGGTGCTGGCCGCGTTGCGAGGGCTGGCCGTCGTCCTCGAGCCGACCGCCCCGTCGCGGGAACAAATCGGTCAGCCGGTGGGTGTCGAACCAGTAGCCGAAGCCGTGCCGGACGGCGACCTGAGCGATCTCCGAAAGGCGTCCGAGGTTGCGGGTTGCTGTTTGGGCCACCGCTTCAGTGTGGACGGATTACTCCCGCCGGGCAAGCGAAAGTGGGCCCTGCCGAGTCCACGGGCCCGGCGGAGTCAACAGCGACTCCACCCGGAGGTACGCAAGGCCAACGAGCAGCAGGTCGGAGCGCCGCTCGACGCAGAGGTACCTCGGGCGCCATTCCGGTGTGAACTTCCGGCTGAACACGAGCAGCCGCTCGAGCTGGAAAAGGCGGTCGCCGAGTCGCAGGAAGGCACGCGCGACTGCAACGAGCCGGTTGCGCGGCGTTTCCGCGAGCAGATCTGCGAAGACGCAGAAGTTGAGCGAGATCTCCTCCGCATCGCGCTCCCGCGCCCAGCCGAGCAACTCGACGATGAGGTACTCCATCAAGCCGTTGGGTGTATCGCGGCAACGGCGCATCGCCCCCAACGAGAAGCCTCGTCCACTCGGCACGACATGGAGAAAGCCGCCGACCGCGTCGCCGCGCTCGGCGATCGCGAAGAACGTCTCCGGCTCGCGGAACTGATCGTCCATCGCCATCGAGAAGCCGCGCTCGACGTTCGAGCCGCGCCACGCAGCGGACACGCGCTCCAGCTCCGTTCGTAGCTTCGTGTCGACGTCACCCGCCGCGACGACACGGAATCCGTAGCCCTCGCGTTCCAGACGCGTGACCGACTGCCGGACCTTGCGAATCGCCCGCCCCTCCAGCGAGAACGCCGCCGGTCGCACGACCGCTTCGTCGCCGATCTTGATCGCGCGCAACCCCAGCGAGCGCGCTGCCGGCAGCAGCTCGCGGCTGACACTGAGAAGTGCGAGCCGCCAACCGCGCGTGTGGCAGACACGCTGAAACTCCGCCAGCAACTGCGGCAGCTCGGCCTTGTCGCCGACGGGATCGCCGCTCACGAGCGCGCAGCCGCCCACCACCTTGTAGGCGACGAAGCTCCTGCGCGTCGGCGAGAAGAAGTAGCTCTTGTCCCGGCGCAGGCTGAAGAAGGCGAGGCTGTCGTTGCCGTGCGAGCGCACGAGCTTGCGGACGAGGCGCCGCTCCTCGGCGGACTGACGCACCCGTTGCGTGATCGGCCGCAGCCATAGGTGCAACGCCCGGAAGCCGAGCACGAGGCTGAGGGCGGCAAGGACGTCCTCGATCCGGTCACCGCGGAAGCCGCGCAGGTCCAGCACGACGACGAGAGCAGCAGTCGTGGCGAACGCGAGCCCCGTGACGACGAGCGGTCGCACGAGGAGTGGATCGCCCGGAACGTCGAAGCGCCGGCGGAACCGGAAGAGCGCTGCGAGCACGAGCAGGCTCAGCGAAGCCTCCTCGACGTCGAGGCCTTTTGCGAGATGCGCAATCGCCAGTCCGACGACCAGCACGACCGCGAGCTGCCAGGCACGGCGTCGTCGGCGCGCGAGCGAGCGTGAGAGCCAGATGAGGGTCAGCCCGAACGTGAGCGCCAGGATGCGAGCGGCGCCGGGGAACCCGGGCGGAAGCACGCCGCGCACAATGTCCGAGCGGTTGGCGAACTCTGGAGTGAGCGCGGAATAGATGCCGGTGGCTCCCACCGCCGCGGCGGCCCAACCGAGCACGAGCTCCCCGCGAAGTCGGCGAAGCCCCACGCCCCCAAGGGTACCTGGACCTGCGGTTAACTGCCGGAAGGCGGCACGGCACGTGGCCGAGATTCGACGAGACGCAACCTGTGCTCGATCTGGGCAACCCGCAGCTCGAGCTCATCCCATTCGTCGCGGGTCACGAGGCCGAGCTCGCGAAAGGCACCGTGGAGCGTTGCTCCGGCACGCTCGCCGACACGGACGGCGTCACCGCGCCACCGCGCCGTCGCTTCGTCGATGAATGCGCGCACCTCTTCCTTGCTCATGCCACCGCGCGCCGCGAGTGAGTCTGCCAGCTCGTCCGCGCGCTCCGCCGTCAGCGATACCGCCCCGACGAGCGCGAGCACGAGCCGCCTAACGGGCTCGTCCATGCGGGCGCGTGCGTCTGCGCTGGCGTCGGCGTTCGCGCTTCGCAGCCGCAGCGGCGGCCGCCGGTCCATCCGCCGTCGCAACGGGCACGAACGCCGGCGCGGGCTCCTCGGCTGCCTGCTCCTCCGCTTCCTCGAGCACGGTCTCCATGCCGCCCTTGCTCAATGTCTCCCCCTTGCGCCGCACGTACTCAGGCTCGCGCTCCTTGAGGATCGTGAGCAGCGGCGCCGCAATGAAGATCGAGGAATAGGCCCCGGAGGCTATGCCGACCATCAGCGCGAACGCGAAGTCCTTGAGCGTGGCACCGCCGTAGAGGAACAGGGCGCCTACCGGTAGCAGTGTGATGAATGAGGTCGCCAGTGAGCGACGGATCGTCTCCCACAGCGAGACATTCACGATCGTCGCGATCGAAGAACGGCGCATGATCGGGATGTTCTCTCGGACGCGGTCGAAGATGATGATCGTGTCGTAGATCGAATAGCCGAGCACCGTCAGGATGGCCGCGACGGTGGAGCTCGTCACCTCCCTGCCCAAGAGCGCATAGATCCCGATGCAGATGAGGACGTCGTGCAGCATCGCGGCGATCACCGGGCCCGCGAACTTGAGGTCGAACCGGATCGCGATGTAGAGGACGACCAGGAAGAGCGAGAAGATGATGGCGATGATCGCCGACTTCGCAATCTGGCGGCCGAAGCTCGACGACACCTTTGTCGCTCCGGTCGCGCTTGTCTGGAAACGATCGGCGAGTTTGGTGACGATGTCCTTTTGCTTGGCGTCGGTGAGGATTTTCGTCCGTACCTGGAAGGTCTTGTATTGGTCGCCGTTCTTTGCCGCCCCGCGCCCCTGGATTACTGCGTCCGCGTAGCCCTCGCTTTTCATGACTTGGCGCACCTCGCCAGTGGTGTGCGCGACCGCGGTCTTGAATGTCAACTGCGAGCCGCCCTTAAAGTCGATGCCGAGGTTCAAGCCCTTGAAGACCAAGGCGCCTGTCCCGAGCAGGAGGATCGCACCCGAGATCGCGAACCACAGGTAGCGCTTGCGCATGAAGTCGATCTGCAGCCACTTCGCGGTCTGCTGGCCGTGCGCGCCCATGAAGCGCGGGTTCGAGAACCAGCGGAAGCCGGCGAGGAGCCCGAGCATCGCGCGCGTGGCAGCAACGGCCGTGACGAGCGAGATCACGGTTCCGATCAGAAGCATCAGCGCGAAGCCCTTCACGCCCGCGGTCGCGACCGCGAACAGGATCAGTGCCGTGATGCAGGTCACGACGTTCGCGTCGAGGATCGTGCGGAAGCCCTTGGAGTAGCCGGCCGCGATCGCGGCGCGCACGCTCTTCCCGGCGCGCACTTCTTCCTTGATCCGTTCGAAGACGACCACGTTCGCGTCGGCGGCCACTCCGATCGTGAGGATCAGGCCGGCGAACCCCGGCAGTGTCAGCGTCACGTTCAAGATCAGGATCGCGGCCCAGAGGAACCCCGCGTAGATCGCGAGGCCGATCACCGCGACGAGNNCCGAGGAAGCGGTAGAGCAGGAGCAGGAAGATCGCGACGATCAGCAGCCCGACGAGGGCGGCGCGCTTCGCCTGCGCCAGTGAGTCCTTGCCGAGCGTCGCGGAGACCTCGGTCTGCTCGGCCGTGACGAACTTCACCGGCAGAGCGCCCGTCTGGAGCACCAGGGCGATCTGCTTCGCCTCGCCGAGCGACTGGATGCCGGTGATGCGGCCGCCGCCCGAGATCCCGGCCGAGAGCGACGAGTCGTTCGGGTCGATCTGCGGCCAGGACTTGATCTCGTTGTCGAGGACGATCGCGAAGTGCTGCGGCACCTTCTGACCCGAGGCGTCCCGCGTGATGTTCCCGCGCTGGTATTCGGCGCGGGTGATCTCCTGGAACTTCTTCGAGCCGGCCTTCGTGAAGCTCATCAGCACTTCCGGCCCGTTCGTCGTCGTGTCGATGTCGGCGCGCGTCCCGTTCAGCTTCAGGTCCTTCCCGGTCATCTGGGGCACGGGACTCGCGGGCGGCGGTACCTGGTCGATGTTCTTCGTGAAGAGGTAGAAGAAGGTGCGCGGCGGCGGGGCCTGGTTGACGCCCGGGCAGAAGCGGTCGACCGGGCCGCAGAAGACGATCGTCGTGTGCTTCGGGCGGGCGAAGAGCGTGTAGCCGCTGGGCAGCTTGCCCTTACCCGTGGCGGCCGCCTTCCCGCCGGTGCCGGCCTTGGCCGCGCGCTTTGAGGCCTTCTGCACCAGCGCCTTGCGCGACGGGCTTGGCCCCGCGACGAGCTTCTGTTTCGCGTCGAAGAGGAACCAGCTGCCCGCGTTGGTGCCCTGAGAGGTGGACTGGATGCCCGCCAGCAGCCCGAACAGGGTCGGCCGCGCGACGACCCCCTGCGCCGACTGCGAAGGACCGGTCGCCGACGTCTCGAGGTCGTAGAGCTCGAGCTGCGCGGTCTTGCCGATCACGTCGGCGGCCTGAGCCGCGTTCTTCACGCCCGGAAGCTCGATCACGATCTGGTTCGAGCCCTGCTTGCGGATCTCGGGCTCCGAGACGCCGAGCTTGTCGACGCGCGAGCGCATGATCTCGATCGAGCGGTCGAGGTCCGACTTCGTCAGCGGGTGGTTGGGCGGCGGCACGGCCTTCAGGACGACCTCCAAACCGCCCTGCAGGTCGAGTCCTTGCTTGACCGGCTTGTGGAACGGCGAGCCGGGGACGACGAGCAGCCCGACGCCGGCCAACGCGGCCGCGATCAGCGCGATGAGAAGGAGATGCTTACGCGTTTCGGACATGGCGCTCGGAGGACGGAAAGGTTAGCTGGGCCGGGGCTCGGCCGAGTTCGCCGCAGGCTCCCCCGCGTCCTCTTCCTCGTCTGGCTCGGGCTCCTCCTCGTCGTCGTCCAGGTCGATCCGTCCCGCGATCGCTCGAGTGGCGACGCGGACGATCGTTCCCGGGGCGATCTCGACCTCGAGCTCGTCGTCACCGATCGCGCTGACGTAGCCGTACAGGCCCCCGGCGGTCACGATCTCGTCCCCGACGTCGATCGAGTCCTGCATCTCCATCTTCCTGCGCGTCGCCCGGCGCTGCGGCAGGAGCACGAAGAGGTAGAGGAAGACGAAGCCGAGCCCGATCAGGATCAGAGCGGGGATGCGGTCTCCTCCTCTGCGCCGGCCGCGAGCCGGGCGAGCGCGTCGGTGCGGTAGCGGTCGAGCTCGCCCCGCTCGATCGCCGCGCGGGCGCCTGCAGTGAGCTCGAGCACGAAATGCAGGTTATGCAACGTCAGCAGGCGGTGCCCGAGGAGCTCCTGCTGGTTGACGAGGTGGCGCAAGTACGCCCGGGTGAACCGCCGGCACGCGGGGCAGGCACAGTCCGTGTCCAGCGGGCGCGCGTCCTTCGCGAACCTGGCGTTGCGGAGATTGAGCCGGCCGTGCCAGGTGAGGGCCGAGCCCGTTCGGGCCGTGCGCGTCGGCAGGACGCAGTCGAACATGTCGATCCCCCGGGCGATCACCTCGAGAATGCCCTCAGGGTCGCCGATGCCCATGAAGTAGCGCGCCCTGTCTTGCGGGAGGAGCGGTGCAGCCCACCCTGTCGTCTCGAACATGGCCTCCCTGGACTCGCCGATCGCCAGCCCTCCGAGGGCGTAGCCGTCGAAGTCGAGCTCGGTGACCTCCGCGAGCGAGCGGCGCCGAAGCTCGTCGTCCGTCCCGCCCTGGGCGATCCCGAAGAGGAGCTGTCCGGGAGCGCGCTCCGCCTCGCGCTGGCGAGCGGCCCACAGCGTGGTGCGCCGAACCGCCTCCTCCAGCTCAGCCCTCGAGACGCACGCGGGCGGGCAGATGTCGAGGCACATCGCGACGTCGGAGCCGAGGTTGGACTGGATTCCCGCGACGAGCTCGGGCGTGAAGCGCGCCTCTCCGCCGTCGTAGACCGAGCGGAAGGTCACGCCGTCGTCGTCAACAGCGAGCAGGGTGTCCCGCAGCGAGAACACCTGGAAGCCGCCCGAGTCGGTGAGGATCGGACCGTTCCAGCCGCAGAACGCGTGCAGGCCGCCGAGCTCGGCGATCACGTCGTCGCCCGGGCGGAAGTGCAGGTGGTAGGTGTTGCCGAGGATCATCGGCGCGCCGAGGGCTGTGAGCTCGTCCGGGTGGACGCTCTTGACGGTGCCCTTCGTGCCCACCGGCATGAACGCCGGCGTCGG
>DHWI01000051.1:16811-26336 GCA_002413095.1 Thermoleophilia bacterium UBA5186 | reverse complement strand
GCGTCGCCGAACGAGTAGAAGCGGTAGCGCTCGCGGATCGCCTCGGCGTACAGCTCGCGCGTCTCCTCCGCTCCGGCGAACGCCATCACGAGCGCCAGCAGCGTCGAGCGCGGGAGATGGAAGTTCGTCAGCAGCGCGTCGACGCGCCGGAACTCGAAGGGCGGATGGACGAAGAGCGACGTCCGCCCCGTGAGCGGCGCCCCGCGGGCAAGCGTCTCGAGCACCCGCACGCTCGTCGTGCCGACTGCGAGCACGCGCTCAGCGGCGCGGATCCGCTCCCACGCCTCCGGCGCCACCTCGTAGCGCTCGCCGTGCAGGACGTGGTCGTCCAGCTCCTCGACCGCGAGCGTACGAAAGGTGTCGAGCCCGACGTGGAGCGTCACGCGCTCGACGTCGAGCCGCGCGAGCAGCTCCGGCGTGAAGTGCAGCCCCGCCGTCGGCGCCGCCACCGAGCCCGCCTCCCGCGCGTACACGGTCTGGTAGCGCTCCGCATCCGCGAGGGGCTCCCGGATGTACGGCGGGAGCGGCGTGTCCCCGGCCGGCTCGCCATCGAGCCGCACTCGCCAGCGGCCCTCCCCCAGGTGCTCGAGGAGCTCGACGGGACCGTAGCGCCGGCCGGCCCGCAGCCGCCGCGTCGGCCGAGCGAGCGCCTCCCACGTCCCATCGTCGTCGAGCCGCTCCACGAGCAGCACCTCGCCGCGCGGCCGCTCGATCGGGATCCGCGCCGGGACGACGCGCGTGTCGTTGACCACGGCGAGCTCGCCGCGCCGCAGCTCGTCGGGGAGCTCGGAGAAGACGCGATGCCGCACCGCGCCCGACGCCCGCTCGTAGACCAGGAGCCGGGACTCGTCCCGCCGCTCGAGAGGGCGCTGCGCGATCAGCTCGGGCGGCAGCTCGTACTCGAGCTCGTGAGCCTTCATCCGACCGCAACGCTACCCTTGCATCGCATGGACGAAGACGCCATCGGGCGCGCCAATGAGCGCCTGCAGGCCGCCGCCGAAGGCCGCACCGATCCGGCCGCGGTCGAGGCCGCGCTCGAGCGCGCGCGGGAGGGCGTCGAAGCCCTCGCCGCGCTCGCCGCCGAGCTCGAGTCATCGCTGCCCGAGCGGCTCGGCAACGCCGTCCAGGACGGGCTCCGCGAGCAGGTGATCCCGGTCGGCCGCAACCTCGCCGAGGTGCGCGGACTGATGAACCAGGTGATCCGGCGGCTCGAGCGGATCGAGGGCGACACGCTCAGCGAGCGCCACGCGCGGGTCGACGACCTCGCGCTCCTCATCGACCTGATCACGTCCGGCTGGAAGAGCGTCGACGAGCGGCTGGAGCAGCTCGAGCGGAACCTCCAGTCGAGTGGCGGCGCGATCGTCTACCGCATCGAAGACCGCCGGCCCGACACGACCGCCGGCTCGTCTAGCTGAGGCTCGGAACGGCGCGCAGGTGCGCGGCCTCGCGGGCGGTCGGAGCGTCCGCAGGATCCTCCGTCATGATCTCGTGCCCGGCGACGATCAGGAACCGGGCCTCTTCGTACTCGGCCAGAGTCGCCTCGATTCGCGCGACGCAGGCGTAGCTCCCGCACTCGCAGACGAACGTCGCCCGCTCGTCGCCCGAGAGGCGCGCGGCGGCCGCGATCGTCTCGTTCACCCCACGCCAGAGCGCGTGTGCGCCGACCCCGATCTGCGGCTCCCTCATGACTCTCCTCGGTTCAGGCTCCCCCCCGGAGCACTTCAAGAATGCAGGATCGCTACCCCCTTTGGGTATCCCTCGACCGGGGGAATCCGGCTAGGTAACGAGGAGGATTGCGGCGGCAGAGACCGCCCAACCCGCCACGCAGAGCAGGATCGGGCGGTCGGAAAGCAGGACGTTCTCGGGCTCCTCGCCCAGATCGTGCCGGTGGATCAGCAGCAGATAGCGGAAGACCCCGAACAGGACGAAGGGAATCGTCACCATCATCGCCTTCGAGTCCCGGGCAGAGAACGTGTAGAGGGCGTACGCAATCACGGTGGACGCCGCGACGACGCTGACGAGCTGGTCGACCAGCTCGAGGGAGTAGCCGGCGAGGACGGGCCGGCCGGGTGTCGCGTCGGCGCCGACCAGCACGAGCTCGCCGCGGCGCTTGGCCAGGCCGAGGAAGAGCGCCAGCAGCGCCGTGCAGAGGAGTAGCCACGGCGAGATCGGAACCCGGACTGCGTTCGCGCCGGCAGCCGCGCGAACCACGAATAGCGCGCCGATCGCCATCACGTCGACGAGCACGACCTCCTTCAGCGCGAGCGTGTAGGCCGCCTGAAGGGCGAGGAACGCGCCGAGGTAGAGGAGCGCGGAGAGGCCGAGCGCGGCCGTAAGCGCCACGGCTGCGAGCGCGAGGCCGCCGGCGAGAGCGAGAGCCGCCCGAGGCGCGAGCTCCCTGCGCGCGATCGGCCGCGCGTTTTTCGTCGGGTGAAGCCGGTCGTGCTCTGCGTCGCGGACATCGTTGACGAGGTAGGCGGCACTCGACGCGGCGCAGAACGCGACGAACGCGGTCGCCGCGTCCGCCCAGCGGCCGGGGTCGCCGAGCTTCGCCGCGAACACGATCCCGGCGAACACGAGCAGGTTCTTCGTCCATTGCCTCGGCCGCATCGAGACGAGGGCCGCATGCGCAGGACGGCGCGGCGGGCGCCGGACGGGCAGGACGGTGACGCGCTCGACCGCGGACATGCGGGGATGCTAGTTCCGGCCCGCGGGGAGCACGAGCTCGAAGCGGCTCCCCTGACCCGGCGCGGTCTCGAGTTCGATGCGGCCGCCGAGCGCGCCCGCCAGCTCGTGCGCGATCGCGAGGCCAAGCCCCGTGCCGCCGTCGTCGCGCGACCAGAACGGCCGGAAGATTCGCTCGCGCTCCTCGGGCGCGATCCCCGGCCCGGTGTCGTCGACGGCCACGGAGACGGTCCCGTTGCTGGCGGAGAGCTCGACGTTGATGCGCCCGCCGTCGGGCGTCCACCGGAAGGCGTTCCGGAGCAGGTTCGAGATGATCTGCAGGACGCGGTCGCCGTCGGTGACGATCACAGGCTTGGCCTCGACCCGCTCGCGGTACTCGATCGCGCGCCGGCGCGCCTCCTCGCCGAACGCGGCGTAGGCGGCGTCGACGAGCCGGTGCATGTCGACCTCCTCGCGGTGGACGGTGAAGCGGTGCGCGTCCAGCTTCGCGAGGTCGAGCACGTCGCCGACGAGTCGCTCGAGCCGCGTGGCCTGAGCTCGGATGACCTCGAGCGACTCCAAGCGCAGCTCCGGATCCTCGATCAGCCCTTCGGACAGGGCCTCGACGTGGCCGCGAATCGCGGTCAGCGGCGTGCGCAGCTCGTGCGACACGGACATGAGGAAGTTCCGCGTCAGCTGCTCGGCCTCCGCGAGCCGTGTCGTCATCTCGCCGAAGCGTTCCGAGAGGTGCGCGATCTCGTCCTGGGCAGGCAGCAGCGGGACGGGTACGTCGGAGTGGCCGCGCGCGACTGCGTCCGCCGCCTGCGAGAGCTCGAGCAGCGGACGCGTGAACCGCCGCGAGAGGTACCAGGCGAGCAGTCCGGACACGAGGAGCCCGGCGAGCGCGGCTAGCCCGAGCCGACCGAGGAGCGTGAGCCGCTGGCCCGCGAGATCCGTCTTCGGACGGGCGACCACCACTGCACCGAACACCTTCCGCTCGAGACTCAGGGGCCGGGCGAGCGCCAGATATGTCTGCCTCTGCCCCGCCGGCCGGAACTCGAACGAGTACTCGTGGCCTCGGCTGAGCCTCGGGAAGTCGATGTACCGCTTCGGTAGCGTCGGCAGGTTCTTCTGGCCGGGGAAGAGCGAGCCGCCGAAGCCCTTCGCAAGCCCGACGAAGTAGATGTTCGTCCCCGTGCCTCGCCGGAGGAGCTCGAACGGCACGCCCTCTTTCTTGTCGCCCCCGACGGAGTTCTGGATCGCGCCGGTCAGGCTGTCGGACTGGCGCCGGAGCTGGGCGATGCTCTGCTGCTGGACGTAGCCCTGGAAAAGCCCGAGCGCGATGATCGTCGAGACGAGCCCGGCCAGCACGACGCCGGCCAGGAAGAGGGCCGGAAGCCGGAACCGGAGCGAGCGGAACACGTCAGTCCTGTTGGTTCCCCGCTTCCCGCGCGGGTCCTACCTTGTAGCCGACTCCCCACACGGTCACGATCGGCGAGGCGTCGCCGAGCTTGCGGCGCAGCTGCCGCACGTGGACGTCGACGGTGCGGGTGTCGCCGGCGAAGGTGTAGCCCCAGACGCGCTCCAGCAGCTGGTCACGCGTGAGTACGAGTCCGCGGTGGTCCAGCAGCTCCCACAGGAGGTCGAACTCCTTCGGGGCGAGCTGGATCTCCTCCTCGACGACGCGGACCTCGCGCCGGCCGGAGTCGACCGTGAGGTCGCCGTGCTTGATGATCGCGTTCTCGGGATCCTGCCGAGCGGGCGCGCTGCGCCTGAGCACCGACTTCACTCGCGCCACGAGCTCACGCGGGTTGAACGGCTTCGTCAGGTAGTCGTCGGCACCGACCTCGAGCCCGATGATCTTGTCCACGTCCTCGTCGCGGGCGGTCAGCATGAGGATCGGGACGTCGGAGCGTTGCCGGATCCGCTTGCAGACCTCGATCCCGTCGATGTCCGGCAGCATCAGGTCGAGCACGATCAACGCCGGGGAGTCGCTCGCGGCCACGCTCAGGGCCTCGGTGCCCGTCGAGGCCGTGCGGACGCCGTACCCCGCGTTCTTCAGGTAGAGCGCGACAAACGAGGCAATCGACGCCTCGTCCTCGACGACGAGCACGGTCTGCGGCTGGGCGGACATTCCCGAAGGATGCCGTGTTCGGCGCTCAGCCGCCGAAGGAGAAGGTCCGGAACGAGTCCGGCAGCGACAGGAAGGGTCCGTCGTCGATCGAGAACTTCCCGTCGTTCGCGACGTTGCCGCCGTCAAAAGAGACCTTCCCCTCGCCGACTGCAGAGAGCGAGATCCCCGAGCCGCGGATGAAGAGCAGGTTGTCGCCGCCGAGGAGCTTGAACCGCATGTCCTCGCCCTTGTAGAGGGTCTTCGTGGGCGTGAGAGCGACCTTCGAGTCGGAGCCGAGAACGATCACTCTGCCGTCTGTGGAGTCAGAGTCGGTGATGGTGATGCGCGCCTTGTCCGCGTGGCCGATGATCACGGCGCCCTTCGCGTTGACCAAGACGAGCCCCGTCGCGTTCTTGACAGAGAGCGTGCCGTCAGCGGCGCCGGCAGTCGTGGCCGCCTGGATCCCGGCCGGGAGTGCAAGCCCAACTAGGGCGCAGAGGATCAGGAGTCGCCGCATGGCTCTCGCAGTATCGAACGGCAAGGTGTGGCCCCATTGAATGGCAAGTAAAGAAAGTGTAATCCCCCGGCAGGAATCGTTCATAGCCCGTGGAGGACATTGCAGGTTCCGGCAAGATCCTCGGGGCCATGCGAACCCGCACCGCGGTCGTCCTCCTGCTGCTGACACCGCTTGCGGTCGGCGCTACGGGTGCTGCCCGCGTCGCTGCTCCGCAACTGCTCGATTTGCGCGTCTCGAACGGGTCGACGCCGTTCGCCGGGGACAGGCGACTCCTCACCACCGTCAGCCCGAACAGCGACGGCTTCCGCGACCGCGCGCTCGTCTCGTTCCGGCTCGCTCGGGCAGCTCGCGTGCGGATGGACGCCGTGCGCACTGAGACGATCCGCGAGAACCGGGCGGCGTCGGCGGTGGTCTGGAGCCACACCTGGTCGCTCACGGCGGGGCCGCACAGGCTCGCCTGGCGCCCGGCGCGGTCGACCGCGCCGCGCACCTACATCCTGCGCCTGACCCTCCGCGACGCCGCCGGGCGCTCGCGTGTGTACGGGGACTACAGGCCGTGGCGCGGCCAGCGGGTCGACGCGCCCGTGGTGCGCGTGCAGGGAATCGAGCTCGGGTTCCTGCGGCGAAGCTACGCCCCGGGCGAGTTTGCGTCCCTCAACATCGCCACCGATGCGAAGGCGTTCCGGCTGCAGGTCTTCGCCTTCGGGAGCTCCGTGGACGTGTCGAACGTGGATGTGAAGACGAACGGCGGCGCGGTCACTCCCCCGCTCGACGTGAGCTGGGCGCGCTACCGCAGCGCGCGCACCAGGCTTCGGCTCGTGCGCGCGGGCGAGTGGCCGAGTGGGCTCTACTTCCTGCGTGCTCGCGCAGCCGACGGGCGCACTGGCTACGCGCCGATGATCCTCCGGCCGCGCGTGCTCGGCACCAACCGCGTCGCCGTCGTGCTCGCTACGAACACGTGGCAGGCGTACAACTTCGACGACGCGAACGGAGACGGCTGGGGCGACAGCTGGTACGTGAGCGGCGCGCAGCGGTCGGTCGGGCTGCAGCGGCCTTTCCTCGACTTCGGGGTGCCGTTTCGCTTCCACGACTGGGATCTCGAGTTCATCTCGTGGTTGAACCGCACTGGGAAGCACGTGGACTACCTGTCCGACGACGACCTCGAGCGCGTCGCGTCGGGCGATGCGCTCGCGCGCGCCTACGACCTCGTCGTCTTCCCCGGGCACGAGGAGTACGTGACGCGGCACGCGTACGACGTCGTGCGCCGCTATCGCGATCTCGGCGGCAACCTCGCGTTCCTCGCAGCGAACAACTTCTTCCGCGAGGTGACGCAGAACGGCCAGAGGATCGCACGCGGGAAGCTGTGGCGCGATCAGGGACGGCCCGAGGCGGGGTTGGTCGGCGTCCAGTACGCGGGCTCGAACCACGGGGAGAGACAGGCCCCGTTCGTCGTCTCAGGGTCGGCTTCGGACCCGTGGGCGTTCGCCGGGACCGGCCTGGTCGACGGGTCGGAGTTCGGCCGGTACGGGATCGAGATCGATTCGCGTACCGCCGCGTCGCCGCCCGGTACGCACGTCCTCGCGACGATTCAGGACGTGCTCGGTCCCGGCCGGACCGCGGAGATGACCTACTACGAGACCCCGGCCGGTGCGAAGGTCTTCGCCGCGGGCGCGCTCAATTTCGCGGCCTCGCTCGGTGACCCGCAGGTCGCGGCGTTCGTCGAAAACGTCTGGGCACGTCTAACCCGGCCGTAGCCGCTCCGGACACGGCGCGTGCCTGGCACTGGTCGTGAGACCGCGCTAGTACTCGAAGAAGCCGCGGCCCGACTTGCGGCCGAGGTGGCCGTCCGCCTGCATTTGGACGAGCCGTTCGGGGGGCGCCATCCGCGGCTCGCCGAGCTTGCCGTGCAGGGCGTCGGAGGCATGCACGTGGATGTCGATGCCGATCAAGTCGATCAGAGCGCACGGTCCAAGCGGCCAGCCCGCTCCGTTCTCCAGCGCCTTGTCCATGTCGGCCGGCTCGACCTTCGCCTCGTCGAGCACCCGCACGCAATCGTTCAGCAGCGGGATCAGGATGCGGTTGACGATGAATCCCGGCGTGTCGTTACACCGCACCGGCTGCTTGCCCGCGCGCTCGGCCCAGCCGTAGGCCGCCTCCACAGCCGCGTCACCGCTCTGCTCGCCGCGAACGATCTCGACCAGCGGCAGCACCGGCGCCGGGTTGAAGAAGTGCATGCCGACCACGCGCTCCGGCCGATCGGTCGCAGCCGCGATCTCCGAGACGGAAAGCGCAGAGGTGTTCGTGGCGAGCACCGCATCCGGTGCCACGATGCGGTCGAGGGCTGAGAACAGCTCGCGCTTCGGCTCGAGCTCCTCGACGATCGCCTCGATGACGAGGTCGCAGTCGGCGAGATCGTCCAGCTTCGTCGTCAGGCCGAGCCGCCCGAGCGCGGCATCCCGCTCTGCCGGCGTGAGCCGGCCCTTCTCGACGCCGCGGGTCAGGTACCGATCGATGGTGTCGCGTCCCCGCTCGGCGACGTCGAGCGCAACTTCGCGGCCGACAGTCTCGTGCCCGGACTGGACGCTGATCTGCGCGATACCCGCGCCCATCGTGCCCAGGCCGACGACTCCGACCTTCCTGATCTCCGTCGCCACGGCTAAAGACGCTCGATCACGGCCGCAAGCGCCTGACCGAAGCCGATGCACATCGTCGCGACGCCGTAGCGCGCCTCGCGCCGCTCGAGCTCGTTCAGGAGCGTCGCGGTCACGCGTGCGCCGGTCGCGCCCAGCGGGTGCCCAAGCGAGATGCCGCCGCCGTTCGGGTTCACGTCGTCGAGTCGATCCTGGAGCCCCGCGTCATGGACGAACTGCAGGACGACCGACGCGAACGCCTCGTTCACCTCGATCACGGCGATGTCGTCCCAGCCGAGGCCGGCCCGGGCGAGTGCCTTGGAACACGCCTCGGGATTGCCGTGGAGCATGCGATGCGGATCGACCCCCGCGAGCCCGAACGAGACGAACCGGGCGCGCGCGGTCAGCCCGAGCCGCTCTGCCGCGGGTTCGCTCGCGACGAGGACGGCTGCCGCGCCGTCGACGATCTGGCTGGAGTTCCCCGCGGTCACCTTCCCGTCCGGCAGGAACGCCGGCTGGAGCGCCGCGAGCTTCTCCGCGGACGTGTCCCGGCGCGGAGCCTCGTCGACCGCAAAGATCTTCGCCGCCTCGACAGCAACCGCCGTCACAGCGCCGGGCGCCCCGTCCGGAGCCGGCCCGAGCCCGACCGCCGACGGGTCAGCGGCCAACGGGAGCTCGACCGGGATCAACTCGTTCTCGAACCGGCCCTCGTCAGTCGCGCGGGTCGCGCGGCGGTGCGACTCGAGCGAGTACGCGTCCAGCTGCTCGCGCGAGAGGTTCCACTCCTCCGCGAGCACCTCGGCCGAGATCCCCTGCGGGACGATCTGCCAACGCTCGAGGAGCGCGCCCGAGACGTCGCCGCCGTTCGAGCCCATCGGGACGCGCGACATCATCTCGACGCCCGCGGAGACGACGAGATCGAGCTGTCCCGCCCAAACCGCGGCGGCGGCGTTGAAGTTGCACTGCATCGACGATCCGCACTGCCTGTCGACCGTCGTGCCGCACACCGTCTCCGGCCAGCCTGCCACGAGCGGCGCCATCCGACCGATGTTCCAGCCCTGCTCCCCGATCTGGGTCACGCAACCCATCTGAACGTCCTCGACCTCCGCCGGATCGAGGTCGTGCCGTGCGACGAGCCCGTTCAGCACCACACCGGCCAGCTCGTCGCCGCGCATCCCCGCGAGCGACCCGTTTCGCTTGCCGATCGGCGAGCGAACCGCATCGACGATGAGGGCGTCCGTCGCCATCGCCGATCAGCTTACGCCGAGCGCCCTAGACTGCGTTCGCATGGCGACCACGGCGACCGAGCGGCGCCTCCTGATCGGCGGCGAGTGGGTGGAGACCGGCGAGTGGCGCGAGGTCCGGTCGCCGTACTCCGGCGACGTGGTCGGACGGGTCGCGACAGGCGGCGCCGCCGAGGTGCGGCGCGCGCTCGACGCCGCCGAGCAGGCGCTGCAGAACCCGCTCCCTGCGCACAAGCGAGCGGAGATCCTGGTCCGCGTCGCGGCCGGCCTCGGACGCCGCCACGAGGAGGTTGCACGCACCATTTCCGCCGAAGCCGGCAAGCCGATCAAGGCGGCCCGCGTCGAGGCGGCGCGCGC
>DHWI01000051.1:9904-16777 GCA_002413095.1 Thermoleophilia bacterium UBA5186 | reverse complement strand
GTCGTGCTCAAGCCGGCCGGACAGACGCCGCTGTCGGCCTTCCTGCTCGCGGAGCTCGAGACCGAGGCCGGGCTTCCGCCGGGATGGCTGAACGTGATCGTCGGGCCCGCGTCCGAGATCGGCGACGTGCTCGTCGAGGACGACCGTGTCCGCGTGATCACGTTCACCGGCTCCGGAGACGTCGGGTGGAGCATCGCCGAGCGCGCCCCGCGGAAGCACGTGGCGCTCGAGCTCGGGAACTCGACGCCGGCGATCGTCGCCGCGGACGCGGACGTCGACGGAGCCGCCGAGAAGCTCGCCGCGAACGCGTTCTCCTTCGCCGGGCAGAGCTGCATCTCGGTCCAGCGGATCTACATCGAGAACGCGGCCTACGACTCGTTCGTTGAGCAGCTCGTGCGCCGTGTGGAGGCGCTGAATGTCGGCGACCCCGCCGACGACGACACCGACGTGGGGCCGGTGATCGACGAGGACGCACGGACCCGCATCCTCGAGTGGATCGACGAGGCTCGCCGGGCGGGCGCCGAAGTCCTGACCGGCGGTGACCTCGACGACGAGCTGATCAAGCCGACCGTGATCGCGGGCGCCGCGCGCGACCTCAAGGTCTCCTGCGAGGAGGTCTTCGGCCCCGTGTGCACAGTCAACCGCGTCGAGTCGCTCGACGAGGCGATCGAGCTCGCCAACTCGACCCGTTACGGGCTCCAGGCGGGGATCTTCACGGCGAGCCTCGAGTCCGCGCTGCGCGCCGCCCAGGAGCTCGAGTTCGGCGGAGTCACGATCAACGAGGCGCCGACGTTCCGCGCCGACCAGATGCCGTACGGCGGCGTGAAGGCGTCCGGCAACACGCGCGAAGGCCCGGCTTACGCGGTGCGCGAGCTGACGGAAGAGCGGCTCGTCGTCCTCCAGCTCTAGCAAGGCCCTCTTAGACCCCCCAGCCGGGCGGGCGGATACACTCGCCCGGCCTGTGGCACCCGCGTTCTTCTCTCGCTTTCGACGCGGCGCCGGCCCCGCGACCGACGGCTCGACGAACGGCGCAGCGCCTCCGCCGGCCGAGCAGCGCCCCGTGCCCGCGCGTCGCCGTCCGCTTCCTCCCGCAGGCCGGCTGCGCCGCGACCGACGAGCACTGATCCGGGTGCGCGAGCAACGGGTCCGCGACCTGGGCGGGCTCGTGCTGGAAATGGTGCGGCGCGACGCGTTCCGCGAAGATCTCGTCTACGAGCAGTGCTCCGAGCTGATCGGCATCGAGGAACGGATTCAGGAGCTCGACGCGTTGCTCGCCACGGCGACCGCCGTGCGCCGCACCCCGCCCGCCGCGCGCTGCTCATGCGGCGCGCCGATCCTCTGGGGCTCGCATTTCTGCGCCAACTGCGGCCGCGCGGTGGCGGCCGACACCGAGCGCCAGGCAGACGACGCGTCTGCACGAGACGAAGTGGAACGGCCCGAGTAGCGTGGAAGGCTCTCCTCCTTCCTCCGATACTCCCGCGGCGGCCGGTCCCGAGTCCGGTGACTGTCCGCGGTGCGGGACGCCCTACGACGCAGGTCAGGAGTACTGCCTCGAGTGCGGGCTCCGGCTCCCAGGCGCGCGAGCGACGAGGGCGCTGCGCGGGGCGTGGCAGCGCCGGGTTCCGTGGTACCCCGGCGACTGGGTCTGGGCGGCCCTGCTCGGGCTGGCCGTGGCGGCAGTGGCGGCCACCGTGGTCATCCTCGCCGATCGTGGCAACGCGCACAGCAACAGGCTCGTGGCCACCGACAATCGGACGGTCGGTACGAACGCCGACACCGGCACCGTGACCGAGACGACGCCGACCGAAACCGCCACGACGACCGCGCAGACCAAAACGACGCGGACCACGACGACCGCACCTCCGACCAATCGCGTCCGCTCGTGGCCCGCGGGCCGAAGCGGGTACACCGTCGTCCTGAATTCGATCCCCACGACCGCCGGCCGCGCGCAAGCGGTCGCGGAGGCACGTCGGGCGATTCGCGCAGGCTTGCAGGACGTGGGCGTGCTCGTATCGTCCGACTTCTCGACCCTCCATCCCGGCTACTACGTCGTCTTCTCCGGCTTCTACCCGGGCTCCGCCGAGGCGACGAACGCCGTGTCCGCGGCGCGCGATGCCGGATTCCAAACGCCGTATCCCAGGCAGATTGCGCGCTGAGCTGCAGGAGGTGTAGCGGAGCGCGTTTGGGCCACGAATCGGTGGGAGACCTTGCGCTACGACGGGCTCTGTCTACAAATCAGACAAGACGAAACGCGACTTTGTAACAACGCATCGATCTGGATAGACTCGCGCCGTCGGGGAGCGCGGCCAAGGATTAACTCCCCGTTAACAAAGCCTTTGAGCGGCATCAATAGGATCTGGAGAGTCGAGACATGGAAGAGCGCGCCCTTCAGTTGCAGAGTTGCATGTATCAGTACTCGCGGGCGATCTACAGGTCTATTAAGGACCTGATCGAGCCTTATGCCGATCACAGGTCGCAGCTCGAATCGAGGCGTGACGTGCTGGTCGCGTGCGAGCAGACGATGGAGCGGCTCGCGAAGGATCCTCTCTATTTCTCAAAGCCCGACCGAGCGCTCTTCCAGGACATCCGCCGCTATTTTCCGATCACTGCCCAGGCGCAGGTCGCGTGGGCGGTGCAGGAAGGGGTCGGGGCGGCCGTCGCGTTCATCGAGGAGCAGATCGAGGCGGGCGCGCTCGACGGGGGCATCGCCCGGTGCCGGGCGACGACGCGCAAGGGGAAGCCGTGCCAGCGGACGCCGCTGCCCGAGCGCGACTACTGCCCCTCGCACCAGCACCTCGAGCGCACGCGCGTCGCCGCCTGAACGCCCGGGTGCGCCCGCACTAGGCGCTTCCGCCGCTGCCCGTGCAGACCCGGCCCGTGCCTGGCACGGCGCCCGTCCAGTGCCTGGCACGGGTGGTGGACCGACGGCGCGTGTGCCGAATCTGTGTCGAACCGCCTGAAGCGCGCCGTGCGGCGGTACGGTCGCGGCATGGCGCGACCGCTGCGATCGATCTTCGCCGGGGCGTACTACCACGTCACGACGCGCGGCAACTGCGGCATGTCCATCTACCGGGACAACGAGGACCGCGTCGTCTTCCTGCACGTGCTCGCACGCGTGGCGCGCCGCTATCGCTGGCGGATCCATGGCTACTGCCTGATGGGCAACCACTACCACCTCGTCGTCGAGACCCGCGAGGCAAACCTGGATCTCGGGATGCGCGACCTGAACGGCGACTATGCGCGCGGCTTCAACGGCCGCCACGAGCGGCGCGACCACCTCTTCGGCCGCCGCTATTGGGCCGAGCCGATCGCCGACGAGACGCAGCTCGAGGACACGCTCCTGTATGTCTGGAACAATCCCGTCCGCGCGGGACTCGCGTCTCGTGCAGAGAACTGGCCTTGGTCGTCTCTGCGCGGAGTGCGTCCGATAGATTCGCTCCTACGTGTCGCACGACACCGACAAGCTGATCCGCCAGCTCTCGCTCGTCTCCTACCTGATGGCGGAACGGCGGCCGATCACTGCGCGCGACGTCAAGCAGAACGTCGAGGGCTACTCGGAGATGTCCGACGAGGCCTTCGCGCGACGGTTCTACTCCGACCGCGCCGAGCTGGTGGCGCTCGGCGTGCCCCTGCACTCCCAGCGCGACGAGTTCACGAGCGAGGAGCTCTACACGCTGCGCTCGGAGCAGTACTTCCTGCCGCCGCTCGAGCTCTCCGACGAGGAGCTCGCGGCGCTGCAGACCTGCTTCTACCTCCTGGAGGGCAAGTTCGCGTACGCCGAGCCGTTGCGGCTCGCTCTCCAGAACCTCGCGCTCGGTCGACCCGGGTTCGCCGAGGCGCACACGGCCACCGCGGTCCGGGTGGAGGTGCTCGATCCCGACTACTCGCCGGAAATGCCGGGCCGGCTCGGAAAGCTCGAGGGGGCGATCTCGAAGCAGAGGACGGTCAAGTTCGACTACTGGTCGATCGGGCGGAACAAGACCGCGGAGCGGACCGTCAATCCTTACGCCCTCTTGAACGACAACGGCGTCTGGTACGTGGTGGCCCAGGACCTCGATCGCAAGGACATGCGCACGTTCCGCGTCGCCCGGATCCGCGGCGACATCCGATTCGCCACGCGCCGCGAGCGCGACTTCCGGATCCCCGCCGACTTCGACATCGACGAGTTCCGGGGACGACCGCCCTGGCAGGTCGGCGAGATCCTCGGCGAGGCCCGGATCGAGGTCGTCGGGGACACCGCCTGGTGGGTCGAGCGAACGTATGGGGAAGTCGGCCGCGTCGAGGACGGAGTGTTCGTCACGCCGTACTCGTCCATCCCCCTACTGGCCTCGTGGATCCTGAGACAGGACGGTCGCGCGATCCCGCTCGAGCCGGACGAGCTCCGGCGCGAGGTCGCGGACGCCGTGCGCAAGGTTCGCGCCGCACACGAAGGCGAGCTGCCTCGGGTCGCGCGCGAGGCGGCCGTCGCCGTCGAGAACGGCACGGGTGACAGGCCCGCCGGGCCCGTCGTGCCCGAGCGTTTCGCCGTGCTCCAGGCGCTGCTCGCGTACCTCCTGGCGGAGTGCGGCGACGAGAGCTCCGCCGAGATCCAGGCGCAGGAGCTCATCGACCGCTTCCGCATCCCGGAGGACGCACTCGAAGAGCACCTGTCGCTCCTGAATCTCGTCAACTTCGGTGGCGGCTGCTACACGGTGTACGCGGAGCTCCGCGGCGACACAGTCTTCGTCGACAAGGAGCTCTACGGGGAGACGTTCAGGGCGGCGCCGCGCCTGACCCCGCTCGAGGCCCGCGCGATTCGCCTGGCGCTCGAGTTCGTCGGGCCGATGATCGCGGCCGACGCGAACACGCCGCTCGAGCGCGTCCGACGCAAGCTCGAGGAGACGTTCGGCGAGTTCGAGCTGGCCCAGACGCCCCAGCCCCATGTGGACGTAGCCGAGGAGGACCTGGTCGGAAAGCTCACGGACGGAATCCGCGAGCGCCGGCTGGTCGAGGTCGAGTACCTGAAGGAGGGCGAGGAGACGCCGTCGACGCGCATGGTGGAGCCGTACGCTCTTGAGCGCCGCCTTCCCCACTGGTACGTCCACACCTGGGATCGCACGTCCGACGGCGAGCGCAGCTTCCGCCTCGATCGGATGCGGAGCGCGCGGCTGACACGCGACAAGTTCGAGCCCCGGGAAGGGTTCGAGCCGCGCGGCCTGCGCGATTCCCGGCACGCGCGGATCTGGTACTCGAAGGCGATCGCCCGCTGGCGCGTCGAGCGCGGCGACGCACGCGCCCTGTCGGACGGGGCGGCGATCTCCGAAGCGCCGGTCGGGAGCAAGGAGTGGCTCCTCGGCGAGATCTTCTCCTACCGCGGCGAGGCGATCGTCCTCGAGCCCGAGGACTTGCGGCGCGACGTCGCCTCGCACGCGAAGGCACTCGCGCAGGAGCTCGGCGTCGCCCGGCTCCGCGCCCGGGCCTAGATTCCGCGTTCCGCCAGCTGTTCCAGCGCCCAGTCCGCAGTCTCCGCGAGCAGCGTGTCGTCGCCGGCTGCGAAGCGCTCGACGAGAGGCCGGTGCTCGGGGCCGCCTGTGTTCCCGAGCGCGACCAGGGCGTTGCGGCGCAGAAAGCGGGCGTCGTTGCCAGGGACGTACAGCCGGTCGAACCGGTCGACGAGCTCGGCGCCGTCCGCCTCGAGCCAATCGACGAGAGAGACGTGCGGCGTCGCGCCTTCCGGGAGCGGCTCGCCGGCCCGCCTCTTCTCCACTCCGCGGTTCCACGGGCAGACGTCCTGGCAGATGTCGCAGCCGTAGACGCGGTCCTCGAGGGGCGCGCGGAACGGCTTGGGAATCGGCGCGGGCGCCTGCGTCCAGTAAGAAAGGCAGCGGGTCGAGTCGAGCACGCCGGGCTCGTCGAGCGCGCCCGTCGGGCAGGCGTCGATGCAGAGCGTGCAGGAGCCGCAGTTCGCGTCGAGCGGCGCAGTCCGGTCGAGCTTGACGTCGGTGACGAGCGTGCCGAGCACGACCCACGAGCCGTGGCGCCGCGTGATCAGGAGCGTGTTCTTGCCGTAGAAGCCGACGCCCGAGCGTGCAGCTGCCTCGCGGTCGACGTGCTGGTTCGCATCGACGAGGACGCGGTAGTTGCCGCCGAGCTCCCGCCCCAGCGCATCGAGCTTCTCTCGCAGCTCCGCGTAGCGGTCGCTCCACGTGTACCGGGCGAGACGGCCACGTCCGGTGCCTGGCACCGGCTCCGGGGCCCAATAGCACAGCGCGGCGGAGATCACGGTGAGCGCGCCGGGCAGCAGCGACTCCGGATGGCATGACGTCTCCGGCTGCGCCATGGTGAAGCGCATGTCCGCGAAGAGGCCGCGGGCGCGGCGCTCGGCGATGTGGCGCTCCGTCTCGACGTAGGGCTCTGCAGGCGCGGCCCCGACGGCGTCGAGGCCGAGCCGTTCGGCCAGCTGCGTCAACTCCTCGGCTGTCATGAAACGATTGTGCCCGTGAAGGCCGTGCGGATACACGAGGACGGCGGACCCGATGTCCTCCGATACGAGGACGTCCCGGACCCGGTGCCAGGCACCGGACAGGTCCTGGTGCGGCTTCGAGCCGCCTCGCTGAACCATCTCGACCTCTGGGTGCGCAAGGGCCTCCCGTCGGTTCCGAAGCCGCGGACCCTCGGCGCGGACGGGGCCGGATTGGTGGAAGCGCTCGGCGAAGGCGTCGACGGCTTCGACCCCGGGCAGCGCGTCGTGCTCAACCCGGGGATCGCACACGGCGAGACGATCACCGTCATCGGCGAGCACACCGACGGGACGCATGCCGAGCTGATCGCCGTCCCGGCCACGAACGTGTACCCGCTCCCCGACGAGCTGTCGTTCGAAGAGGCGGCCGCCTT
>DHWI01000051.1:8651-9894 GCA_002413095.1 Thermoleophilia bacterium UBA5186 | reverse complement strand
CGCTCGCGATCGCGAAGGCGCTCGGGGCGAAGGTCCTCGTCACGTCGTCTAGCGACGCGAAGCTCGCGCGGGCTGTCGAGCTCGGCGCCGACGCAGTCGTCAATCACGCCAGCGGCGACGTGGCCGAGGCCGCGAAGGAGGCGACAGGCGGCCGGGACGTCGATCTGGTCGTCGAGCACGTCGGCGAAGCGACATGGAAGACGTCGCTGCAGGTCGTCCGCGCCGGCGGCCGCATCGTCGTCTGCGGCGCGACGTCCGGCCCCAACCCGCCGGCGGCGCTCCACCGCATCTGGTGGAAGCAGCTGACGATCTACGGCTCGACGATGGGGACTCCCGAGGACTTCGAAGGGGCCTACGAGCTCGTGAAGAGCGGTCGCGCGAAGCCGGTCGTCGACGAGGTCTTCCCGCTCAGCGAGGCGCGCGCCGCGCACGAGCGCCTCGAGGCCGGCGAGCAGCTCGGCAAGATCGTCCTGCGAATTCCTGACTAGCCGATGCCGAGGATGAACTTGGCGTCTTCGGACATCTTGTCGGGCGTCCAGGGCGGATCCCAGGTCAGCTCGATCTCGACGTCCTCGACGTCCGGCAGCGAGGCGACGACCGAGCGGATGTCGTCCTGGATCATCGGTCCCGCGGGACATCCCATCGAGGTGAGCGAATGCGTCACCTTGACCTTGGAGCCGGTGATCTCGGCGTCGTAGAAGAGGCCGAGGTCGACGATGTCCATCCCGAGCTCCGGATCCTCGACCTGGCGGAGCGCCTCGATTACCTCGTCGCGCGTCGGCATAGGCCGAGTCTAGCCGCGACGTCAGGGGCCGAGCAGCCGGACTTCCTCGCGACGATCGCGAGCGAAGAAGTGGATCCCGTCGATGAACCGCACCCAGTTGCAGCGCGTGCACATCACGAGTGAGTGCGTCCGCGCGCTGTCGGCGAGGAAGCGCACGCCGCGCAGGAGGTCGCCGTTCGACACGCCTGTCGCCGCGAAGATCGTCTCTCCCGCGATGAGATCCTCCGTCGTGAAGATGCGCTCGACGTCCTCCACGCCCTGTTCGCGGGCCTGCTCGATCTCGCGCCGCGACGTCGGCCAGAGCTGCGCCTGGATCTCGCCGCCGAGGCAACGGAGCGCAGCGGCCGACAAGATCGCCTGCCGCGTCCCCCCGATCCCGACGGCGAGGTGGTCGTTCGTCCCCCGTACCGCGGCCGAGATCGATGCGGTCACGTCGCCGTCCTGGATCAGCTTGATCCG
>DHWI01000051.1:0-8562 GCA_002413095.1 Thermoleophilia bacterium UBA5186 | reverse complement strand
CGGCCCTCGAGCGGGTCGAGCGCGAGATCGACCTCCGGACCGCCCGAGCCGATCGTGGTGCCGAATCCGAGCTCACCGTCCTCGGCGCCGATGACGACGCGGCCGTCAACCGGAAGGTAGTGCAGGGGCCGCGCCATCGCCTCGAACGCCGCACGCTCCGCGCCGTCCACGTCGGCGCGTCCGAGCCAGCGCGCGCTCGCGAGCGCCGAGGCCTCCGTCGCGCGCACGCACGACTCGCAGATGCAGGCGACTGCCGCCTCGGCCTCAACCATCGCCGGCGGACGCTCGGTCTCGGTCACGACACGGCCTCCAGACGCGACGCACCCTCGAGCACGAGATCCATCACGGTCCGGATGGACGCCTCGATGTTCGTGTTCTCGATCACCGGGACGCCGGCCCGGTCGGCTCGGCGGACGATCAGCTCCTGCACGCGGCGGATGTCCGGCAGCCGGTCGAGGTACTTGCGCACGGGCCGAACGCCGTCGGAGGAGACGTCCCGGACCCAGAAGTGCGACGCGTGCGCCTCTTCGTCGTCGATCGTCAGGATGCACTGGACGACGAGCGCACCCTGGACGGGCCGCTGCGGGACCAGTCCAGGCACCACGTGCACGCCCTCGAGCACCATCGACCAGCCCTCCTCGAGCGCGCGGTCGATCGACGCCTGCACTCCTACGGCCACGTTCCGCGTCTGCTCGAGGAAGCCCGAGACGACCGGATCCTCAGCGTCCTCGGGCACGCGCAGCGCCTGGTCGGCCTCGAAGCTCGAGTAGTGGATCGACGGCATGAAGTCCATCGAGAAGAACGCGCGCATCGTCTGGCGCACGAAGTCGGTGGAGGTGACGCGCGTGATCCCCAGCCGGTGCGCGGCCTCCGTCGCGACCGTCGACTTGCCCGTGCCGGTCGCCCCTCCGACGAGGAGGATGATCGGCAGCTCGAGCTCCTGCAGATCGCGCAAGCGCAGCAACCTGTCGATTGCGGCCCCACCGTCGTCGTCGCCGAGCACCTCCTGTGCGACCTCGCGGCAGCGCTCCAGTTCGATCGAGTCGCGCCCCGTCTCGGTCAACTCGCGGTCGATCCGACTCGCGAGCTCGTACGCGCGGACGGCCGAAACGCCGGCCGCGATGAGCGCGCGCGCCATCAGGCCCTTGGAATACGGCAGCCCGTCCTCGCCGCCGAGCGGCAATGGGGCGGCATGCCTGCGGTGGCTCACGCGCGCACCGCCGGCCGGACGAGCTTTGCGACCTCGTCGTCGAGATCCAACTCGCCGGGGCGCGAGACGACCTCGTTCGCGGCGAGGACGAGCGCGACGCCACGCTCGCGTGCGGCCTCGGCGACCACGTCGATCGCCGCGGCCTTGATCTCCACGAGGTAAACGTCCGCCTCAACCGCGGCCAGATCCTCGCGCAGTCGCTCGCGATGCGCGAGGTTACGCGAGACCGCGACGATCTCGCCGTCCAGGTGCTCGGTCGGCGCCGGCCCGGTCGTGAACACGGCCGTGCGGCGCCCGGCGAGGGGCTCGACCGGCGCGAGGCGCAGTTCGACGCGAACAACGGGGATGTCCTTCACCGCGCGGATCGGCCCCGGGTCGCCGTCGCCGACGAACACCACCAGATCGGACACGAGCACGCGGTAGGGGTTGAGATACGCGGTCGCGTCGCGGTCGGTGCGGGCTACGAGGATCCGCCGGTCGACCTCCACCGGCGGAATCGCGGCGCCGCTGCCGTCGAAGATCACGAGGTCGGGCCGAAGCTCGGCAGCGATGCGCGCGCCCTCGAGCACGTTCGACTCGAACACCTGTCCGGCGAGGCCACCTCCGGCTCGTCGGCAGCCCACCGTCACGACGCCCGCGATCGCGGCGATCTCGAGGTAGTCCGAGGCCGCGTGCCGGCCGGAGCGCGACAGCTCCAGCAGCGAGTCGGCCGTCGGTCGCACGTCCGCCACCTCGGGCGTCGCGGGCCCGCCCCGCCCCATCGCCACGACGACGACCTCTCGGTCGCGCGCGAGCAATCGCGCGACGTGGCTCGAGACGGCTGTCTTCCCGACGCGCTTGCCCGTCCCGATCACCGCCAGCGACGGCAGCGGGAAGGGTGCGTATGAAGGCGGGTCGAAGCGGAAATCGGCCCCGACGTACGGCAGCCCTGCCGCGAGCGCCCGCGACGCCCAGCGCATCCGCTCGGCCGGGCCGAGCACCGGCTCGTCGGAGAGATCCACCACCACATCTGCCCCGTCGAAGTCCTCGACGAGCGGCACCCCGTAGTCCTCTCCTCCGCGCAACTTCTCCGTCCCGCCGACGAGGATCGCGCCCACGAAGTCGTACGGAAGCGCGGCGAGCGCGTCCCGCACGACTTCCGCGTAATGCTCGCCGTCGATGAGCGCGACCGCCCTCACGTCCTCGACCGCCATCGACTCCCGCCCGGCGAAGCCGGGCTCCGCCGACGGCTGACACCGCTGGCGACACGATGCCTTGCGGGCCCGTGCTTGGTTGCACTGTTCCCGCCGGCCTCCCACCGCCAGCGGCGCCTCGAGAACGCGAGGAAACCCATCAGGACCGCGTGGTCACTTCGCCCTCGATCCGCGCCGTGTACTTCTCGTACGCGAGGGTGTCGGTCGAGAACTGGATGATCTTCTCCTGCCCATGGAACGGGTAGCGCCGCCAGACGTCGACGTGCGCCCCCTCGACCTCGACGACGTTGTAACAGGGCCGCGTGTTGCCCCGGAGGCGAAGCGACGAGACCGTCCCGGCGTTGACGACGAAGATGTCCTCGAGCTTCCACGCATACGGGACGTGCTTATGGCCGGAGAGCACGAGCTGCACCCGGGCGCGCTGCAGACACTCGATCGCGTCGCCGGCGTCGTAGATGACGTTTCGCTCACGTCCGGTGCCTGGCACCGGCAGGAGATGGTGATGGCAGACGAAGATGCGCAGGTCTGACTCGTCGGCGGCGAACTGCTCCTCGATCCAGCGGTACCGTCCGCGCCCGATCTGGCCGTGGTCGAGGTCGGGCTCCGTGGAGTCGACGGCTACGACGGTGACGCCGTTCACCCGAAGGACGGAGTTGCGGTCGCCGAAGAGATCCTCGAAGTGGACGTAGCCGACGTTCCGCGAGTCGTGGTTGCCGGGGATCACGACGAGGTGCTCGCACTCGATCCGGTCGAGGTAGCTCTTCGCCTGGATGTACTCCTGCTTGAACCCGAAGGTCGTCAGATCGCCCGAGCAGATGACTGCATCGGGCTTCAGCTCGTTGATCTCCGTGACGGCGCGTTCGAGCAGGGTCGGGACGAAATGGGGCCCGCCGCAATGCAGATCCGACAGGTGGGCGATCGTGAAAAGCCCCTCGCGTGCCATTCTCGAAGTCTAAGTCGGCGCGAGGGCCCTGTCCGGAGTCGTTGCTACCCTTCCCTGAGTGCCGCCGGAATCCCAGCGTTTCCAGGCATATTGCGGAGCCAACCCACCGCGCTTCCAGAATGCCGCCGAGCTCGAGTGCGCCAAGGTGCTCGACTACTACGGCGTCCCGTGGGACTACGAGCCGCGATCCTTCGTGCTCGAGCGCGATCCGGACGGCCGAGTGGTCGAGGCCTTCAGGCCCGACTTCTACCTGCCCGAGCAGGATCTCTACCTCGAGATCACGGTGATGAAGCAGTCGCTCGTGACGCGCAAGAACCGCAAGGTGCGGAAGCTGCGCGAGCGCTACCCGGGGACGCGGATCAAGCTCTTCTACAAGCGCGACATCGAGCGCCTGGCGGAGCGATACCGACTCGACCTGGTCTCCTGAGCGCCGACCGCGTTGGCGAGATCTATCTGACCGCAGGGGCGATCGGTGACCGCGTGGCCGAGCTGGGCACCGAGATCGCCGAGGACTACGCCGACCGCGAGCCGCTGCTCGTCGCCGCGCTGAAGGCGAGCACGATCTTCTGCGCAGACCTCTCACGCGCGATCCCGATCCACCACGCGCTCGACTTCCTCGAGCTGGCCGGCTACGGCAGCGCGGAGACCGGCGGCCACTCCGGAATCCGCCTGCTCAAGGATCTCGACACCGAGATCACCGGCCGCGACGTGATCGTCGTCGAGGACGTCATCGATACCGGCCTCACGCTGAACTACCTCTGCAAGAACCTGAGTCTGCGCGGGCCTCGCAGCCTTGTGGCCGCAACGTTCCTCGACCGCCCGTACCGGCGGCTCGTCGACGACCTTCCCGTGCGCTACGTCGGCTTCACCGTGCCGGACGAGCTGTTCGTCGGTTACGGCTTCGACCTCGACGAGCGCTTCCGGAACCTTCCGGACCTGCACGTGCTCGAAGCCGCCTGACCGGGCAGGTTTAGGCTAGTCTAACTTTCGTGGGTGCGGGAGACACCGGGCGGCCGGGCTCAGGCGAGCGCGTGCTTCACGGCGTTTCGCGCCGGCGCCGCTACCTGCGCGTCGTCCCCTTCATGGGCCCGGCGTTCATCGCCTGCGTCGCCTACATCGACCCGGGCAACTTCGCGACGAACATCGCGGGCGGCTCGAAGTTCGGCTACACGCTGGTGTGGGTGATCGTCGCCTCGAACCTGATGGCGATGCTCATCCAGACGCTGTCCGCGAAGCTCGGGATCGCGACGGGACGGAACCTCGCCGAGGTCTGCCGCGAGCGGTTCTCGCAGCGGACTGCGCGTTCGCTGTGGGTTCAGGCCGAGCTGATCGCGATGGCGACCGACCTCGCGGAGTTCCTCGGGGCGGCGCTGGGCTTCCACCTCCTGCTCGGGATCGGGCTCTTCCCCGCCGCTGTGCTCACCGGCATCGCCGCGTTCGCGATCCTCGGCCTGCAGCGCTGGGGCTTCCGGCCGCTCGAGGCGACGATCGCCACGATCGTCGGCGTAATCGGGCTCTGCTACCTCGCGGAGATCTTCTACGCCAACCCGCCGCTCGGCACGGTCGCGGTGCACGCCGTCGTACCCGGCTTCGCCGGCAAGGAGTCGGTCCTGCTCGCCGTCGGCATCCTCGGCGCGACGGTGATGCCGCACGTGATCTGGCTCCATTCCGCGCTGACCGCGAACCGGATCCAGGCCGAGGGCGACGAGCAGAAGCTGCGCCTGATGCGCTTCACCCGCGTCGACGTGATCGTCGCGATGACGATCGCCGGCGCGATCAACATGGCCATGCTCGTGATGGCTGCGGCCGTCTTCCACGGAACCGGCCTGCTGAACGTCGACTCGCTGGAGAACGCGCACAAGACGCTCGAGCCGATCGTCGGCGGCGCATCGAGCGTGCTGTTCGCCCTGGCCCTGCTCTTCTCCGGGCTGTCGAGCTCGGCGATCGGGACGCTCGCGGGCCAGGTGGTCATGCAGGGCTTCATCCGACGGCAGATCCCGCTCTTCGTGCGACGCGCGGTGACCATGGTGCCCGCATTCGTCGTGATCGGGATCGGGGTCGACCCCTCGCGGACGCTCGTGATCAGCCAGGTGGTGCTCTCGTTCGGGATCCCGTTCGCGCTCATCCCGCTCGTCCTTTTCACGAGCCGCCGCGACGTGATGGGCGTGCTCGTCAACGACCGGCTGACGACGGTGGCCGCAACCGTCGTCGCCGGGTTGATCTCAACGCTGAACGTGTTCCTGCTGTATCAGACGTTCGCGGGCTAGACGCGTCACCAGCGGTACCAGCGGGCTCCCTCAGCCCCGCTCACGAAGAAGCCGATCAGCCAGATCACGGCGAGGATCGCGGCGACGATGAACAAAAGCTTCACGAAGACCCAGCTGACGAACACCAGGGCGATGACGATCAGCAGGACGAGCCAGAGCATCCAGTCTCCTTGCTTCGGAGGGCAGGAAGGAAATGCCCGCAGGATCCGGTTCTAAATCGTTCCCTCGATACGACCGGCCGCCCCGGGGGGAGGCGGCCGGCGTCGTCGGGAGACGACTCACCGTAGGCGCACTGAGGCACCCACGAGTTACAAGGAATAAACGCCTGAGCGAGGGATTCGGGTACGCGGGGCGCGCGCAGGCTCAGAGGTATCCGAGCGGGTCGACCGGCGTGCCGTTCACGCGCACCTCGAAGTGCAGATGCGGCCCGAAACAGTGGCCGGTGCAGCCCACATAGCCGATCACCTGGCCCTGCGAGACCGAGGCGCCCACGCCCGTCGCGATCGCCGACTGGTGGGCATACGCGGTCGCGAGCGAGTTGTGGTGGTCGATCACGACCAGGTTGCCGTACCCGCTCATCCAGCCGGCGTAGATGACCGTGCCGCCGGCCGCGGCGTGGATGGGCGTCCCGGAGGCCGCGCCGATGTCGATTCCCTCGTGCATCCTCCCCCACCGCATTCCGAACGGGCTCGTGATCGGCCCGGAAACCGGCCAGATCAGTCCGCTCGAGGACGGGGTCGAATCGGTCGGACCACTCGTCTGAGCGCTGCGGATCTGCGCCCCGAGCGCCGCGCTCTGCGCCTGCAGGCCGTCGATCTCGTGCAGGAACTCCTTCTTGCTCTCGCGGACGGTGGCGAGCCTCCGGCTCTTCTCGGCGCGCGCGTCGGCGAGCGAGTGCTGCGACGCGAGCAGACGGTCGCGAACCGTGCGCTGCTCAGAGGTGCGCNNGTGCGGTGCATCTCGTCACGCGCGGTCTGGACCTCGCGGGCGATCCGATGGTCCTGCGCGGCGATCTGGCTGAGGTAGTCGAGCTGGTCGAGCAGGTCCGTGAAGGAGGACGAAGAGAGGACGACAGCGAGGGTGTCGGGATTGTCCGATTCGTAAATCGAGATCAGCCGGTCGTTCAGGCGCGCCTGCGCTTGCGCGTACTGGCGGCGCAGGAAGACGAGGCGGCGCGTCTCGAGCTGGAAGATCTGCGTGAGCGTGTCGAGCTTCCGCTGATGCAGCGCGAGATTCTGCTCGAGAACGCCGAGCCGGGTCGACGCGGAGCCGACCTGGCCTTGCAGCGTGCGAATCTGCGACGTGACCCGAGAGATCTGCGAGGTGAGGATCCCCTCGGCTGCGTGCGCCCGCGCGAGCTTCGCGTTCAAGCCTGCGATTCGAGCGTCGACCGACGCCTTCCGGCCGGGGTCTTGGCCGAGGGCCGGCGCGGCGAGCGCGAGCGCGCAAAGGACGGCGAGCACGAAACGGCTGCGCATGACGGGAAGGTTCGGCAGGAGCCGGCGCGACCCTCCCGCTATCGCCGTGCGCGCACGGGCGCGCCCGACCCCTCAGCGTGCGGCTCCTGGGTCCGAAGCGCAGCTGCGGCCCGCCGTCGGAGCGGCCCCACGAGCTCGCGATAGTCCTCGTCCGAGACCTTCCCCGTGCGGTGGTCGAACTCGAGCTCCTTCAGCGCGGCGAGCGCCCGGTCGCGCTCCTCGGCCAGCTCGAGCATCCGTCGCTCCAGCTCGCCCGGCTCGTCGAGCCGGTCCGCCGCCCCCGCGGCCTCGGGCTCGGCGAGGAACGGCCGGGCCACGAACAGGACGCAGGCGAGGGCGACCACCCCGGCGACGACGATCGTGACGATCACGCCTCGACCAGCGCGCGACCGCGCGCGTAGCGCTCCGCGAGCCGCCGCTGCTCGCGCGCGTCGGGCCAGAGCGCAATCAGCGATCCAGCGAAGAACACGACGCCCGCGATCCAGATCAGGTTCACGAGCGGCTTGACCAACGCCTTGAGGTAGAAGTTCCCATTACGGTCGTAGTCGGGCACGAGGTCGAGATCCTCGCCGGTGAGCATGTCGCTCCGGATCGCCATCTCCGTCGAGTCCTGCTGCTCGCGGACGTAGTGGTTCTTGCCGGGCCGCAGGCGCTCGACGAAGCGCCCGCCTTTGTAGACGTCGACGTTGCCGCGTACCTCGAACCCCTGCGGTGTGTTCTTCCGCTCGCTGCCCTGGTAGACGAGCGTGTACGCCCCGACTTGCATGGCCTGGCCGACCGCAAGCCGTTGTTCCCGAACGGTCTGGTACGCGTTCGACCCGGTGATACCGATCGCGAGCAGCACGATCGCCGCGTGCACGACGTAGCCGCCGTAGCGGCGCCGGTTGCGCGCCGCCACCGCCAGGATCGCTCCCGGGATCGACCCGCCCGCGAGCTCGCGCCGGGCGGCGCCGCCCCGCCACAGCTCCTGCGCCAGCGCCGTCAGCGCGAAGGAGGCGAAGGCGAACAGCAGCAGCGCCCAGGGGCGCCGGCCGGTGTCGAACAAGAGCGCCGACCCGATCCCAACCGCCAGCGCCACCGCGATCGGGCCGACGAAGACGCGGCGGGCGGACTCCCAGGTGACTCGCCGCCAGGCAAGCAGCGGGCCGATGCCGGTGAACAGCACCAGCAGGACCGCCAGCGGGGTCGTGTATTGGTCGAACCAGGGAGCCGCCAGCGAGGCCTTGTTGCCGGTGAACAGCTCCGAGATCAGCGGGAACATCGTGCCCCAGAAGATCACCGCGCAGAGCGCCACCAGCAGGAAGTTGTTGACGAGGAATATCGACTCGCGCGAGAACAGCGAGTCGATCCGCTTCTCGGAGCGCAGGTCGTCGAGGCGGGAGACGATCAGCGCCGTGGAGCCGATCAGTACCACCGCGATCAGGACAAGTATCGGCGCCCCCACCGTCGAGGCGCCGAAGGCGTGGATCGA
>DHWI01000016.1:8342-8773 GCA_002413095.1 Thermoleophilia bacterium UBA5186 | reverse complement strand
TACCTCGCGTACCTGCGCGACAAGCACCTCGCCGCCGCAACGGCTTGAAGCTCGACTCCGTCTGCATCGTCGGCGCCGGCGCGATCGGCAGCCTCTACGCGGGTCATCTGGCCCGCGTGTGCGACGTCTCGGTGCTCGCGCGCCGACCCGAGCACGCGTGGGCGCTCGAGCAGGACGGGCTGCGCGTCACCGGGCGGAACGGCGACTTCACGGAGCGGGTCAGGGCGACGCATGCGGTTCGGGAGATCGGCGAGCCCGACCTCGTGATCGTGGCGACGAAGGCGACCGGAGTGGAGGCCGCGGCGTGCGCTCTGGTCGGCTGCTTCGAGGGCGCCGCGGTCATGACCGTCCAGAACGGCCTGGGCGCGGAGGAGATCTTGGCCGGCCACGGCGACTGGCCGCTCGTCTCGGCGGTCACGTTCATGAGCGGC
>DHWI01000016.1:4867-8196 GCA_002413095.1 Thermoleophilia bacterium UBA5186 | reverse complement strand
TTCGCCGCGGAGGAGCGGCCGGACGATCTCGGCCGGCTCGTGCACGCCCTCGTCGACGAGGGCAAGCGCATCGCGGCGGCGGCCGGCGTCGAGCTGCACGACGACCCCTGGGAGATGAACGTCCTCGCGACTCAACGCGGCAGCGCGCACTACCCGTCGATGCTCGAGGACGTCGATGCGCGGCGGCCGACCGAGGTCGATCTGATCACCGGCGCGCTCGTCCGCGAGGCCGAGCGGCATGGGGTGGAGGCGCCGTTGCATACCGCGATGTGGGCGCTCGTGGGCGGGCGGGAGGCTTCCTACTCATGAGGGTTTGCATCGTCGGCTGCGGCGCGGTCGGGTCGCTGTTTGCCGCGAATCTGGCTCAATTGGACGACGTCGAGGTCTGGGCCTACGACCTCTCGCAGGCGCACGTGGATGCGATCAACCGGGACGGACTGCGACTGTCGGGGGCAGGCGAGGTCGTGGGGCGCCTGCGCGCGACGAGCGACGCCGCGGATCTCCCGGCGTGCGACTTCGGCATCGTTGCGACGAAGGCCATGCACACCGAGCCGGCGATCCGCGCGACGGCCCACGCGTTCGCGGACGGCGCGGTCTGCACCGTCCAGAACGGGATCGGCAACGAGGAGGTTCTCGCGGCGCATGTCGGGCGGGTCGTCCGCGGGACGACGTTTCCAGCGGGCCGGATCCTCGAGCCGGGCCACGTCCAGTGGGACGTCAAGGGCGACACGACGATGGGGCCGTTCGAGCCGCAGCCGGCGCGGATGGAGGAGGTCGAGCGGCTTGCCGACGCTTGCACGCGCGCGGGGATGCCGACGCAGGCGCTCCCGGATGCGCGCGGCGCGCAGTGGCGCAAGGTGATCTTCAACGCGGCGACGAATCCTGTCGGCGCGCTGACGCGGCTCACGCACGGGCGCGTTTGCGAGCGCGAGCGGCTGCGGCGCTTGGTGAGCGGGCTCGTCGACGAGGGCAAAGCGGTCGCCGGGGCGCAGGGGATCGAGCTGGACGCGGATCCGGAGGACCTGATCGACCACGCTGCGAAGCCGGAGGTCGCATTCGACCACAAGTCGTCGATGCTGCAGGACGTCGAGGCCGGCCGTCCCACGGAAGTCGACTGGCTGAACGGGGGAATCGTCCGCTTCGGAGCCGAGCACGGTGTGCCGACGCCGCTGAACGCCGCGATCTGGGCGCTGGTCAAGGGACTGGAGGCCTCGTGATCTCGCTAGAGGAAGTCGAGCGCCGGTACGCCAACGTGCGAGCTGCAATGGACCAGGCTGGGGTGAACGCGATCATCGTCGCGGGCAGCGAGTACACGGGCTTCGAGGGCGCCGTGACGTACATGTCCGGCTTCCAGATCGTCCACCGCTACGCGTACGTCCTGCTCCCGCGCGAGGACGAGCCGTCGATCGTCTTCCCCTCCGAGGCTCGATACGTCGGCGAGCACGGCACGAGCTGGATCGAGGATCAGGTCTTCGTCGACCACCCGGGGGCCTGGCTCGCGGAGCGGCTCGCGGGCAAGCGCGTCGGTGTCTACGGCCTCGACTACGTCATGACGGTGCGCGACTACGCCGCGCTCGAGGGCAAGGTGGAGCTCGTTCCGTTCGACTGGGAGTTCGATCTCGCGCGGGCCGTGAAGAGCGACGTCGAGCTCGAGTCGGTTCGGGAAAGCGTCCGGATCAACACGGACGGCTTCTGGTCGTTTCTCGAGGCCTACGCGCCCGGTTGCACGGCCGCGGAGGCGCTCGCGCCGGCCGAGGAGCTGTTCGTCGAGCGCGGCTGCGGGCGGCTGACGATGAACATGGTGCTCGTCGGCGCCGAGTTCGCGATCGCGCGGGCCGAGACGGTGCTGGGCGACTTCTGCGTCCCGTCGCTCGAGATCGCCGGGCCCGGAGGGCACTGGGTCGAGGTCTCGCGGGCGATCGGGACGCCCAATGCGGAGATCGAGCGGATGCGGGACGCCTACGAGGAGTACTTCGAGGCGGCGAAGGCGGCGCTCCGGCCGGGCGCGACCGCCCACGACGCGCATCGGGCGGTGTCGAAGGGGTTCGTCGACCGCGGCTGGCAGCTCGGCCATGTGACCGGGCACTCGATCGGGATGACGATGATCGAGTTCCCGAAGATCGGCGAGGGCGTCGAGACGGAGCTGCGGGAGAACATGGTCTTCTCGATGCACCCGCACGCGATCGCGGAGAACGGTCGCGACTGCCTGTACATGCAGGACACGTGGCTCGTCACCGCGGAGGGCGGCGAGCCGCTCGCGGGCCTGCCGATGCGCATCTTCGACGGAACGGAGTCGCGGCCCACCGGCTGAGCAACGTGTCCCCGCGCGCCACGTCCGGGGTCTGACCCTTGCCATGTCCGGGGGCCTGGCCCCAAGCGATGCCCGGCCGAGACGTGGCCGTTGCGCATCCTCGCGATGTCGCGGCGTCGCCGCGCCGCTTGCCGTGCCGCTTTGCCGGGCGGCGTGACCAAGCCGGACACGGCCGGGCGCCTGGCACCGGGACCTCGCTCCGAAAGGCGGCAAGCCCTGTTCCGCAACGCCACGTCCGGGGTCTGACCCCGGACATGTTCGGCTAGCGCGCCGGCAAGGGCACGCCGAGAAGCGCGCGCTCGACGCTCACGCCACTTCGGCGTGGATCCGGCCCGCGGCGTCCTTGAGCGATCCTCCGCTCCGGCCGACCCGCGAGGCGAGGATCTCCGCGAGGATCGACAGCGCTGTCTCGGCGGGCGTCGAAGCGCCGATGTCGAGGCCGCACGGCCCGGAGATCCGCTCCAGCGCATCCTCCGGCACTCCCGCCTCCAGGAGACGCTCTCGCCGGCGCGCCTGGTTGCGCCGCGAGCCGATCGCCCCGATGTAGAACGCGTCTGTTCCCAGCGCGCCCTTTAGTGCCGGGATGTCGAACTTGTCGTCGTGTGTGAGGACGACGACCGCGGTGGCGTGATCCGGCTGCACGCGCGCCAGCGCTTCCTCGGGCCAGGCCACGACGATCTCGTCGGCGCTCGGGAGCCGCTCGGCGGACGCAAACCGAGTGCGCGCGTCGGCGACGATGGTGCGCCAGCCAAGCGCCTTGGCCGCCGCGCACAGCGCCTCGGCGGTGTCGATCGCGCCGAAGACGAGCAGCCGCGGCGGTGGCGCGTAGACGTCGGCGAACACCGCCCGCCCGTCGAGCTCTACGACCGCGCTGTGTCCCGAGCGCAGCAGCTCGTCGCCGAGCGGATCCTCGCCGGCGCCGACGATCCGCGTCGAGCCGTCCTCCAGGTCGGTGAACACGACCGCGCGACCTTCCGAGCGGACGACCTCCAGCAGCGGCTCGAGCACCTCCACCGCG
>DHWI01000016.1:867-4839 GCA_002413095.1 Thermoleophilia bacterium UBA5186 | reverse complement strand
GCCATGTCGTCTGTGATCCCGAACGTCAGCAACCGCGGCTCCCCACCGCCGAGAACCTCCCGCGCGACGCCGTAGACCTCGTTCTCGACGCAACCGCCCGAGACCGACCCCGCGAGCTCCCCGCTCTCCGACACGGCGAGCTTCGAGCCGATCGGCCGCGGCGCCGAGCGCCGGGTCGCGACCACCGTCGCGAGCGCGACGCGCTGTCCTGCGGCCCGCCAGCGCTCGATATCGGTCAATACCTCACGCACCGCCGCATCGTAGCCCTCCCAATAGGCTTGACTCCGTGGGAAAGGCCCGCACGATGATCGACCGGCTGGAGGAGCGGCGTGAGCGCCACGCCGAGCGCACTCGCCTCTACCGCGTCGGCTTCGGCGTCGCCGCCACGCTCATCCTCCTGGCGGGAATCATCCTGAGCCTGCCGCTCGTCCCCGGCCCGGGTCTGCCGCTCATCGCCGTCGGCCTGGCCATGCTCGCACTCGAGTTCGCCTGGGCCGAGCGCCTCCTCCGCCGCATCGCGCACAGGATCGACCAGGTCGAAGAGCGGATCGGCTTCGCCGGGATCGTCGCCCTGCTGGCCGTCGCGGTCGCCGTCGGCGTCGCGGTGGTCTACTGGAAGATGTAGCCCGCGATGCGGGTGATTTGACCGGCGAGGCCGGTTGACAGCAGCGTCAGCGAACCGATTACGAGCAGCGTGACGACGGCGAGAACGACCGAGTACTCGGCCATCGTCTGGCCCTGCTCGTCGCGAAGGAGAAGGGATGTCATGACTCTAGGACGCCGCGCGGGCCGGAACCTTGCACGGTTCACTCGATTCAGTGACATCGGCAGATGGTTTCGCCTAGGTGGGAACGCTCGCGCACGCGGCCGCAACGCGCACAGCTGGGCGGGGCAAGCTTCGCCCGGACGACGAGCGCCCGCATCAGGGTGGCCCAAAGCACGAGGTACGGGCCGATGAAAGTTGCGGACATGCCCGCTATTTCGGCAGGACATGCCAAACGGTTTAGTGCCTCTCTCTAGCTACCGCACGGTGACGATCTGCGTCATCAGCGTGGGATGGAGCGAGCAGAAGAGCCGGTACGTCCCGGGACGGGTGAAACGATGGCGATACGAACCGCGCTGCAGCGACGGCGAGGCGAAGCCGACCGGGCCGCTCGCAAGCGTCACGTCGTGCTGCTCGGCGCCGACGAAGCGCCACGTGAACGTCGTTCCGCGCGGGATCGAGACGCGTTGGTTCCCGAACACGTAGTCGCCGACCGCCGTGCTGCGGATGTTCCGCGCGAGCGGCCCCCGTGGCCGGCGCAGGAGCGGCAGGCGCATGTACGGCGGCCGCTGTGGCGCGCCGGTCAACGGGATGCTCGAAGGCGAGAGTCCGTCGACCGAGCCCGGCGAGAAGTACAGGATCATGATCCCCATCACCCGCGTGTGCGGCGCCGAGTTGTCGTACTGCGCGGACAGACGCAGCGTGTCGCCGCGGCGTACGGGCAAACCGGGCGCGGTCGAGAACGTCGTCATCTGCACCGGCCCCGGCTCGTGCATCATCGGCGTCGGCATCTCGCCGCCCCAGGTGGGCAAGGACGTGAATAGGCGGCCGCCCCAGCTCCGATCCGTCAGCTCCAGCTGAAGCCCGCCGCCGTGCAGGTGCGCGCCGCCGGCGACGAAAGAGCCGCTCTCCGGCATCGTGAAGTCGGTGTGCTGCTCGTACGACGAGCCGGAACCGCCGGTGCCGGGGACGCTGAAGATCGGGTCCGCCTGGCAGTTCCGCATGTCGAGCCAGACCGGCGTGACCGGCCGCAGACTCTCGCCCGTCGCGTAGCGGACGGTGTAGCGGACGCGAACGGTGTCCGCGGAATTGTGGTGGTTCATGAGCATGTAGACGAGTCCCCAGATGTCGGAGCCCTTGTTGGGATAGCCATAGCCGTTCGGGAGGCCGAGCGACATGTGCTCTTCGCCTTCCGCATAGAACCGCTCGACCGGTATGGGCGCGGGCAGGCCGTCGTACCCGGTGAACGTGGAGCACGTGTAGTCCGGGTGCAGAACTTTCACGAAGACGACGTGGTGGAGCATTACGTGGGCGTTCGGGACGGGGTTTCCGGCCAGGTCGACGACGTCCGCGCTCATGCTGACGACGTTGCCGTCAACGGACGGAGAGTCGACGCGCTGGATTCCGCGCGCGACGCCGAACGGCCCGATCGTGATCGGACTCGACTGCAAGACGATGGTGTTCACCGCCGCCAGCGCGCCGCTCGGCGCGCAGAGCGTGAGCAGCGCGGCGACGATCACGAAGCGGAGCGCGCGTGACACAGGCCTAGGGTACCGCCCGACGAGAGCTAGAATCGCATTGTGAGCTGGCTCTTCGCCGCCCTGCTCGCCTGTGCGGTCGCGATCGTCGTCGCCGCGGAGTGGCCGCGCATCGACGCGCTCGTCGGTCCCGACCGGCGCCGTCGCCGCGCCCGCGCGAAGCGCAAGGAGAAGTTCCGCGTCGTCGAGCCCGATTCAGATGACTTCGCCGCGAGCGTCCAGCGCGACCTCGAGAACCTGCCGACGATCGAAGAGCGCGACCGCCGCTAGCTAGCTGAGGGCTTGGCGAGCTAGCGAGCGGTGAAGCGAGCGCGGAAGACCCGGGTGTTCGGGAGGATCCGCGTGACGTTCTCGTTGTTCTTCAGTTCCTGGTAGTCGGCCGCGGTGACCTGAAGCGTGTGCGCTCCGCGGCTGAATCCCGAGACGAAGAACGTGTGGGTCCCCGCGACGTATTTCGTCCGCTGGGCGGCGCCGTCCACCTGGATCTGCACGGAGTTCAGCTCGAGCCCGGAGCCCTTGCCGTCGTCGATCGAGAACCGGATGCGCCCGCCCGCGCGCGCCGAGTGGTCGAGCAGCCGGATGCGGGGCGGCGTCACGTCGTCGATCCAGAAGCGGAAGGCGAAGCGGCCGGCGCTGGCCCGGCTCGGCGTGTCGAAGACGATGTCGTACGAGGCCGGGGCGGGCCGCGTCGCCGACGAGACCGGGATCGGATCCTCGAATCGGTCGAGGTACGGGTTGAGCACGATCGGGAGGGCGGTGTAGCCCGTGAGCCGGTTCTCGTCCCCTGCGAGCACGATCCGCGGCGTGACCGCTACGCCCGCGCCGCGACTCGTGATCACGACGCCGAAGTTCGCGACCGGCTTCCTCAGCCGAAAGCGGAACGCCTGCTCCGGGCCGGCGAGCGAGGTCTCGAGGGAGAGCGGGCTCGGATTCTCCGGATACCGGTACGTCGAGACGAGCGACGGCTTGCCGGCTGTCGTCGCGCGGTAGACGCCGGGCCGAGTGAGCGTGCGGTGCGACTCGGAGACCAGCTTCGGCTGTTCGACGCGGAGCCAGTAGGCGATCCGCCGCCGCTCGCCGTCGCGCGTGAGGACGACGAAGCCGGTCAGCTCGTCGTCCACCGTGGCCGTGGCGGGATTGACGGCGACTTGAAGCGATCCGGGGACAGAGACAGTCGCCGGAGCGGTCAGCGGCGACGGGCGGAACTGGCTTTCGACCGAGACGCTCCACGTTCCTGTGCCGCCGCCGGCGTCGGACAGCTGGACGGTGCGCGAGGCCGGCGCGCCGCGCGGCACGAGCCCGAACGAGACTGAGCTCGGCTGCGCGAACACGAGCGGGTTGTCGGCCTTCGGCAGGTCGATCAGGCCGCCGCCCTCTCGGGTCGTCGCGACCTCGGCCGTCGAGCCCGACGCGTGCACCGGCCGTCCGGTCAGCGCCAGCGCAGACTTGATCTGGGCCACTGTCCAGGCTGGGTGACGCTGCTTGAGGAGCGCTGCGGCTCCCGCGACGTGCGGCGAGGCCATGCTCGTGCCGCTGAAGATCGCCCAGCTTCCGTCGCGATCCGGGACGGACGAGAGCACGTTCACGCCGGGCGCGCTGACGTCCGGCTTGAGCTCGAGCGAGATCGGCGAGGGGCCGCCGGAGGAGAAGTCGGCGATCTGGTCGGGCGCG
>DHWI01000016.1:0-834 GCA_002413095.1 Thermoleophilia bacterium UBA5186 | reverse complement strand
GCCGAAGTCGCCGAAGTCGTTACCGGCAGCGATCGCCGGGACGACGCCCGCGTCTGCGGCGGCGTTGATCGCGCGGACGACAAGGTCCCGCGACGGCTCGATCTCGGGCTCGCCGAGCGAGAGGTTGATCACGTCCATCCCGTCGCGCACCGCCGCCTCGATCGCGGCGGCGATCTCGGGCGAGTTGCCGTTCAGCCCCACGCCGGGCGTGGGAACCGTCAGCGCCTTGTAGTTGCCGAGGTACGCGCGCGGCGCGATCCCCGAGACGCGGCTGCCGGTGGTCGCGACGACGCCGTTGTCCCCGGCGGCGATCCCGGCGACGTGGGTCGCGTGCTCCGAGAAGCGCGGGTCGAAGGGCTTGCTCTGGTTCGCATACGAGATCTCGGGCGCCGGGAACGCGCGGGCGACGATCACCTTGGCCGTCGTGTACGCGGTTTGGCCTTTGGGGAATCCGGCGGGCATCGAGAAGCCGGCCGGGTTGAAGAACGTGTGCGACTGGTCCAGGCCGTCGTCGATGATCCCGATCTTGATCCCGTTTCCGGCGGTCGAGAGCGTCGGGCCCCAGAGAGTCGGAGCGCCGATCTGCTGCGGCGTGCGGTCCAAAGCGGGCCCCTGCTCGCGCGTCGGCTGGTCGGTAAGGGAGCTCGCGCGGTAGCGGACGCTCGGGTAGACCTGCGCGACGCCCGGCACGCGCGCCAGCCGAGACGCCTCGCCCGCGGGCACGACGACGGCGAGTCCGTTGAGGACGACCGAGTAGCGCCAGTGCGTCTCCGCGGACGGAATCGCTGCCTCGATCCGCGACTCGACCTGCGCCTGCTCGTGCGCGAGCATCTG
>DHWI01000040.1:6716-8274 GCA_002413095.1 Thermoleophilia bacterium UBA5186 | reverse complement strand
GTGGACGTCGCGCCCGACCTGCCGCTCTGGATCTCCTTCACCGCGATCGACAAGAGCGGACGCAACCTCTCCGGCCAGACCGTCGAGGCCTTCTGGACGTCGATCGAGCACGCCCGCCCGCTGATCGTCGGCGTCAACTGCTCGCTCGGCGCGAGCGAGATGCGGCCGTTCGCCGAGGACCTCGCCCGCGTCGCGACCACGTACGTCTCGTGCCATCCCAACGCCGGCCTCCCGAACGAGATGGGCCTCCACGACGAGCAGCCCGCCGACACGAGCGGCTTCCTCAGCGAGTTCGCGCGAGGCGGCCTGCTGAACGTCGTCGGCGGCTGCTGCGGGACGACGCCGGAGCACGTCCGTGCGATCGTCGCGGCGATCGAGGGCGCCGAGCCGCGACGGATCCCGGCACCCTCGGCGAGGCCGCGGTTCTCGGGCCTCGAGCCGTTCGAGATCGGGCCCGACACCGGCTTCGTGATGATCGGCGAGCGCACGAACGTGACGGGCTCGGCGCGCTTCCGGCGGATGGTCGAGGCCGACGACTGGGCCGGCGCGGCCGACGTCGCGCTCGAGCAGGTGCGCGGCGGCGCGAACTTCCTCGACGTGAACATGGACGCCGACCTGCTCGACAGCGAGCGGGCCATGACGACGTTCCTCAACCTGGTCGCAACGGAGCCCGAGGTCGCCCGGATCCCGGTGATGATCGACGGCTCGCGCTGGACCGTGCTCGAGGCCGGCCTCAAGTGCGTCCAGGGCAAAGGGATCGTCAACTCGATCAGCCTCAAGGAGGGCGAGGCGCAGTTCCTCGAGCAGGCGCGGCGGATCCGCCGCTACGGCGCCGGCGTCGTCGTGATGGCGTTCGACGAGCAGGGCCAGGCCGACACGGTCGAGCGCAAGGTCGCGATCTCCGGCCGCGCATACGACCTGCTCGTCGCGGACGGGTGGGCCCCGGAGGACCTGATCTTCGACTCGAACGTGCTCCCCGTCGCGACGGGGATCGAGGAGCACGACGAGTACGCGAAGGCGTTCATCGAGGCGCTGCCCCGGATCAAGGAGCGCTGTCCGGGCTCACGGACGAGCGGCGGGATCTCGAACCTCTCGTTCTCCTTCCGGGGCAACGACGTGGTGCGCGAGGCGATGCACTCCGCGTTCCTCTTCCACGCAATCCGGGCCGGGCTCGACATGGGCATCGTCAACGCCGGCCAGCTGAGCGTCTACGAGGACATCGACCCGGAGCTGCTCGAGCACGTCGAGGACGTGATCTTCAACCGGCGCCCCGACGGGACCGAGCGGCTCGTCGAGCTGGCGAGCCGCGTGGAGGGCACGGCGACGAAGCGCGAGCTCGACCTCTCGTGGCGGGAGGCGCCGGTCGAGGAGCGGCTCGCACACGCGCTCGTGCACGGCATCGTCGACTTCATCGAGGAGGATACGGAGGAGGCTCGCACGCGTGCGCCGCGCGCGCTCGACGTAATCGAGGGGCCGCTCATGGACGGCATGAAGATCGTCGGCGACCTGTTCGGCGCGGGGAAGATGTTCCTGCCGCAGGTGGTCAAGAGCGCGCGGG
>DHWI01000040.1:6213-6550 GCA_002413095.1 Thermoleophilia bacterium UBA5186 | reverse complement strand
GACCTCGGCGTGATGGTGCCGGCCGACACGATCCTCGACACCGCCCTTGCCGAGGATGCGAACGTCGTCGGGCTTTCGGGCCTGATCACGCCGTCGCTCGACGAGATGGTGAACGTCGCGCGCGAGATGGAGCGGCGCGGGCTCGACNNCCGGCGTACGGGCAGCCGACGGTGCACGTCCTCGACGCGTCGCGGGTGGTCGGCGTCGTCTCCGATCTGCTCGAGCCCGACCGGCGGGACCGGCTCGACGCCGAGAATCGGGAGCTGCAGGAGCGTCTGCGCGAGCAGTACGGCGAGCGGGAGCGAAAGCCGCTCCTGCCGTTCGCCGAGGCGCGCGC
>DHWI01000040.1:0-6189 GCA_002413095.1 Thermoleophilia bacterium UBA5186 | reverse complement strand
GCGCGTGGTCGAGCCCGAGCTCGCGACGCTGCGCGAGTACGTGGACTGGCAGTTCTTCTTCCACGCTTGGGAGCTGAAGGGCAAGTTCCCGGCGATTCTCGACCAGCCGGCTGCTCGCGATCTCTGGAACGACGCGCAGGAGCTGCTCGACGAGATCGTCCGCGACGGATCGCTGCAGGCTCGCGGCGTCTACGGCTTCTGGCCCGCGTCGTCCGACGGCGACGATATCGTTGTCGGAGATGGCAACACGACGTTCAACATGCTGCGCCAGCAGAGCGCCTACGGCGACAGCAGGCCGAACCGGTCGCTCGGCGACTACGTCGCAGCGGGCCAGGGCGACCACCTCGGCGCGTTCGCGGTCACCGCCGGCCTCGGCGTCGAGCAGCTCGCAGCTCGCTACGAGGCCGAGCACGACGACTACCACGCGATCATGGTCAAGGCGCTCGCGGACCGGCTGGCCGAGGCGTTCGCCGAGTACCTGCACGCGGTCGCGCGGCGGGAGTGGTACGAGAGCGGCCCCGAGCTGACGACAGAACAACTGATCTCCGAGCGGTTCGCCGGCATCCGGCCTGCGTTCGGCTATCCCGCGTGTCCCGACCACACCGAGAAGCGCAAGCTCTTCGAGCTGCTCGCGGCCGAAGACGTCGGCATCGCGCTCACCGAGAGCTACGCGATGACACCCGCGGCGAGCGTAAGCGGCATCTACCTCGCGCACCCGCAGTCGCGGTACTTCTCGGTTGGCCGGGTCGGCCGCGACCAGGTGGCGGACTACGCCGCCCGGAAGGGCATGGCGGTGGGCGAGGTCGAGCGCTGGCTCGCTCCGAACCTGGGTTACGAGCCTGTGGCGACGGGCGATCCGGTGCCGGCGCGCTCAGCCCGGTAGACAGGAGCGAGCCTCCCGGCTTCGAACCACCGGAGCGTCGGATATCCTTGGGCGCGGCAGCGCCTCCGGCGCTCCTTTTTTCAGGTCCTGGATGCGAACCACGCTCAAGAGAGGAATCGGCCGCGGCGCCGCGCTGAACGGGGACGGCAACGGCCGCGCGATCCTCCCGCCGACCTCGCCCGCCTTCACGATCTACCGGCAGCCCGAGCCGTCGCGCCGCAGCCTCGCCGGGCTCGTCCTGAAGGGCTTCCTCTGGCTGCTCGCCGGCATCGTCGGCGTCTTCGTCTCCCTCGCAGGCGGGTACTACCTCTGGTTGCACGAGGTGCCGACCGCGCTGCGCGCTGTCTCTCGCGACGTCGTGAAGGCCCAGAAGCACCTCGGCATCCCGATCGCCGGGAAGCCGACCATCGCGCTCGTCATCGGCTACGACAAGCGCAAGGGGAAGGAGGCCGACCTCACGTCGCGATCGGACACGATCATGCTGATCCGGTCAGACCCGGAGACGAACAGCATCTCGATGATGTCGTTCCCGCGCGACCTCCAGGTGCTGAACTACTGCCCTGGACACTCGCCCGTCCTCGACCGGATCAACGCGGCGTACTCGATGTGCGGCGCCGCGGGGACACTCGACACCGTCAAGCACCTCACCGGGATCAACGTCAACTACCTGATCACCGTCAACTTCGCGGGCTTCAAGCAGGTGGTGGACAAGGTGGGCGGGGTCTGGGTCGACGTCGACCGGCGCTACTTCAACAACAACACCACCGGCTACGACCGCTACGCGACGATCAACCTGCAGCCCGGCTACCAGAAGCTGAACGGCCGCGACGCCCTCGACTACGTTCGCTTCCGCCACACCGACTCGGATCTCTACCGGCTCGCGCGTCAGCAGCTCTTCATCCGCGCGATGAAGGAGCAGATCTCGCATTCGTTCCTGCCGATCTCGATCCCGCGCATCGTCGGGGCGATCACCAAGAACCACAACGTCCAGATCGGGGCGGGTGGAGGCAAGACCGTCGACTTCGACACGATCAAGTCGTACGGATTCGCCGCGTACAAGACACCCTCGGGCCACATCTTCACGTCCACGATCCAAGGCCTGACCGGCCAGAACGAGCTCGCGGCGCCCCAGTCGGACATCGACGCGGCTGTGCAGGACTTCCTCAACCCCGACGTGCAGGCACCCGAGAAGGCCGGCGCGGTCGCGCTCGGCAAGAAGCCGCACGTCAAGAGCGGGCCGAGCGCCTCGACCGTGCCCGTGCTGATCCTGAACGGGAACGGGGTCAGCGGCTCGGCAACCACTGCCGGGGCGGCGCTGCAGGCGAAGGGCTACCCGATCATCCTCCCCGCGAACGGCGCGCCGGCGAACGCGCCGAGCTGGAACTACGCGCGCACGAAGATCTACTTCGACCCGCGCCAGCCGAGCGCGCAGCCGGCGGCAAAGCGCCTGGCGATCCTGTTCGGGCAGGCGGACGTGGGGCCGATCCCCGCCACGATCAAGCCGCTGCAGAACGGCGCGATGGAGATCGTCGTCGTCGGCGCCACCTACGCCGGCAAGCTCGCACCCGCACCGCGCGACCAGACGCCGACGCGACATCCGCCGGACGTCCGCGCCGACGGCGGGACGTCGCTGCCTCTGCTTCGGCAGGTACGAAAGAAGGTGCGCTTCCAGTTGATGGTGCCTTCGCAGATCGAAGGGCACTCGCGGCCCGACCTCGAGGTGCCGGTCCGCTCCTACTGGATCGGCAAGCACCGCGCTGTGCGGCTCGTCTACAAGACGAGCCTCGACGTCGCGGGCTACTGGGGGATCGAGGAGACCGACTGGCCCGATCCGCCGCTCCTCGACAAGCCGAACCGCACCATTGTCCGAAACGGGCGCCGCTTCGATCTCTTCTTCAACGGCGTGCACCTGCATGTCATCGCGCTGCGCGAGAAGAACGCGTCCTACTGGGTCACGAACACCCTCCTGAACACGCTCTCGAACGAGACGATGATCGCGATAGCAAAAGGATTAAGGCCACTCTCTCGGTGAATTCGACGCGGGGGCGGTTAGGGAGCGGAGACGGCGAACGGGCACGGCCCGTCCGCCTGAGGACGGCGTCGCGAGGCGCCGCCTTCGCGCTAGGCTCCGCCAAATGAGCAGGGTCGCGATCTTCGGCGCGGGCTACGTCGGCCTCGTCACGGGTGCCTGCTTCGCCGAGTTGGGGCACACCGTCGCGATTCGCGACGTGATCGCCTCGAAGATCGACGGTCTGCGCGCCGGGAAGGTCCCGATCTTCGAGCCCGGTCTCGACGAGCTGCTCGAGCGAAACGCGGAGCGGCTCACGTTCACGCTCGACGTCGCGGAGGCGATCGACGGGGCCGAGTTCGTCTACATCGCGGTGGACACGCCGCCGACGTACTCCGGCGACGCCGACCTCTCGCGCGTCTGGACGGTGATCGACGAGCTGCCGCAGGTCGGCGGCGACCCGATCCTCGTCATGAAGAGCACGGTTCCCGTCGGCACCGGCGAGAAGGTCCGGCACGCCCTCGACACGCGCGGTCTCGAGCACGTCGGCTACGCGTCCAATCCCGAGTTCACGGCGGAAGGCACCGCCGTGCGCGACTTCCTGCACCCGGACCGGATCGTCGTGGGGGCGTTCGACCCCGCCGACGGCGACCGCGTCGAACAGCTCCATAAAGGCATCGACGCGCCGGTCGTGCGGGCGGACGTGTCCTCGTCGGAGATGGTCAAGCTCGCCTCGAACGCGTTCCTGATGACGCGGATCAGCTTCATCAACGAGATCGCCAACGTCTGCGAGGCCGTCGGCGCCGACGTCACCCAGGTCGCGAAGGGCATCGGGCTCGACCACCGGCTGGGCCCGCACTTCCTCCGCGCGGGGATCGGCTACGGCGGCTCGTGCTTCCCGAAGGATTCGCTCGCCCTCAAGCAGCTCGCGTCGAACTCGGGCTACCACTTCCAGCTGCTGAACGCGGTGATCGAGGTCAACGAGCTGCAGAAGCGCCGCGTGATCAACAAGCTCAAGAAGCACCTCGGCTCGCTGCGCGGGAAGACCGTCGCGCTCCTCGGACTCGCGTTCAAGCCGAACACGGACGACATGCGCGAGGCGCCCTCGATCGTGCTCGCGTCGCGGCTGCTCGCGGAGGGTGCGGAGGTGCGCGCGTGGGATCCCGTCGCCGACGCGAGCGACATCCTTCAGGGCGTCACGTTCTGCGACTCGCCGCTCGAGACGGTGACGGGTGCCGACGCGGCCGTGATCGTGACGGAGTGGCCGCAGCTGCGGGAGCTCGCCACCGCGGAGACGCGCGAGGCGATGCGCCGCGCGATCATCGTCGACGGGCGCAACCTGCTCGATCCCGACGAGGTGCGAGCCGCAGGCTTCGCATACGAGGGGATCGGCCGGCCGACCACCGCGTTCTCCGCCCTGCCGGAGACCCCCGAGCGCGAACCGTCGCAAGAGTCGCAACGCTGATGGAGGCGCTGCTCCTCGCCGGCGGCAAGGGGGAGCGACTGGGGGAGGCGGCGGAGGGAAGGCCGAAGCCGCTCGTCCTTGTCGGCGGCCGCCCGCTCGCGTCGTACCAGGTCGCGCAGCTCGCCCGTGCGGGGGTGACGCGCGTGATCGTCGCGTGCTCGGCGGGCTTCGAGCAGCTGTTCCAGGCAGAGCTCGGTGGGGTCGGTGTCGAGATCGTGACGGTCGGCGAGCGCGAGCCGCTCGGGCGGGGCGGGGGCCTACGGTTGGCTGCCGCGGAGCGAAAGGAGTCCGGGCCCGTCTTCGCGCTGAACGGAGACGAGCTGCTCGACCTCGACCTGCCGCAGCTGCTGGAGCGCCACCTCGAGCTCGGCGGCGCGGCGACGATCGTCGTCTCGCCGCTCGTCTCGCACCTCGGTGTCGTCGAACTCGAGGACGACGACACCGTGACAGGCTTCCGCGAGGGCCCGAGGCTCCCGCACTGGGTCAACTCGGGTGTCTACGTCCTCGGCGAGGAGGCGCTCGAACGACTCCCGGACCGCGGCGACCACGAGGCGAGCACGTTCCCCGAGCTGGCCCAGGAAGGGAAGCTGAAGGCGTTCCGTCACGAAGGCGTCTGGCTCACCGTGAACACGCCTAAGGACCTGCGCCGGGCCGAGGAGTTCATCGCCGCGAACCCCGAATGGCGACAGGCGTAGACTCGCCCAATCGGCGAGGAGTCACCCAATTTGAACACGCTTTCCCGCTTCGCGTTCGAGCCCGAGCGCGTCGAGAAGCCGTGGGGCTGGGAGCTGATCTGGGCCCACGCCGAGGAGTACGTCGGCAAGCTCCTCTTCGTCCGGGCCGGACACGCCCTCTCCAAGCAGTTCCACAAGGTCAAGGACGAGTCGTGGTACTTCCAGGAGGGCCGCGCGGAGCTCGAGCTCAACGCGCCGGGCGAGGCGGTCGAAAAGACTGAGGTCGTGGGACCGGGCGCCGCGTTTCGCCTCAAGCCCGGCACGGTGCACAAGCTGACCGCGCTCGAGGACACGCTCGTGATCGAGGTGTCGACGCCGCACCTCGACGACATCGTGCGGCTCGAAGACCGGTACGGCCGGGAGGGGACGACCGCACGCTAGCTTGACACAACTGTGTTAAGGTAGTGCAGGATGGACGATCTCACCGTAGGACAGGCGGCCGCGCGCACCGGCTGGTCGCCGCGGATGCTCCGCTACCTCGAGACTGCAGGGCTCGTCGCCCCGCGGCGCACCGCGTCCGGCTACCGGCTCTACGGCCTGCGCGAGCTCAACCAGCTTCGCTCCCTGCGCAACCTCCGTGCCCGCTTCACGCTCGAGATCTCAGACATGGCCTTTGCCGCGCGCCTGCGCCGCGAGCCCGAGCTCAGGGCGGCGGTCGACACCTGGCTCGCAGGGACGGGTCTCGCCGCGCTGGAGTGGGAGCAGCGCAAGCACGAGCGGCTCCTGGCCGCCTAACTAGACTGGCCTCCAAACGGAAGGACTCATGGCTACGACCAAACGATTCGACGTCAAGGACCTGGCACTCGCGGCGGAAGGCATCCGCAGGATCGAGTGGGCCGACCGGCAGATGCCGGTCCTCGCGGCGATCCGCGAGCGCTTCGAGAGCGAGCAGCCGCTGAACGGCTACCGCATCGCAGCCTGCCTCCACGTCACCACCGAGACGGCGAACCTCGCCCGCACGCTGAAGGCCGGCGGCGCCGACGTGGTGCTCTGCGCCTCGAATCCCCTCTCGACGCAGGACGACGTCGCCGCGGCGCTCGTCGACGAGTACGACATCTCCGTCTTCGCGATCAAGGGCGAGGACAACGACACGTACTAC
>DHWI01000027.1:1067-2780 GCA_002413095.1 Thermoleophilia bacterium UBA5186 | reverse complement strand
AAGAGGAACTCGAGGAAGCCGAACCAGCTCAGCCTGTGCAGGATCACCGCGAGCGGATACAGGAACACGATCTCGATGTCGAAGAGGATGAAGAGCATCGCCGTCAGGTAGAAGCTGATCGTGAAGCGCTGCGTCTTCGGCGGCCCCTGCGAGACGCCCGACTCGAACGCCAGCCCCCGCGCGCGCGTCCTGCGTGAAGGCCGCGTTGCGAACACGATCGACATGACGAGCATCGATGCGGGGATCATCAGCGCGAACGAGCCGTAGATCAGGAACGGCAGCCAGTTGTCGAGCACGCGCGGCTTCTCCCCTCTCGCAGAAGTCGGAACGTATCAGGACCAGGGCACGCACGAAGCAGGCGTGAAACCATGGAACCAAGCCTGAGACGGGTGTTACAAAGTCCGGCGCGCGCACGGGCCGATTGCTCCGCTACGATGCGTCTCATGGAGATCGCCGAGCAGCCCACGATCACGCCTCTGATGTCGGTCACCGACACCGCCGCGGCGAAGATCAAGCAGCTGATGGCCGAAGAGGACGACGTGAACGTCCTGCGTGTCGCCATCCAGGGCGGCGGATGCTCAGGCTTCCAGTACGGCCTCGGCTTCGACCGTGGCTCGCAGGAGGGCGATGTCGAGTTCGAGGTCGCCGGCGTCCCAGTGGTCGTCGACCCGTTCAGCGCCCCGTACCTGCAGGGAGCCGAGATCGACTACGTCGATTCCATCCAGGCGGCCGGGTTCGCGATCAACAACCCGAACGCCACCTCGTCCTGCGGCTGCGGCCACTCATTCCAGGTCGAGGCAGGCGCCGAAGCCGAAAGCCACGTTGGTGGCTGCGGCTCCGGCTGCTCGCACTAGCCGCTCCGGAATCCACTACTGTCGCAGCGCAGAATCCGACGACGGGAGGAAGCCGAATGGCAGGAGTCAGGCGCGGAGCCACTGCGGTAATGCGTTTCTTCGCACCGCTCATTTTCATCGCGATCGTGGTTCAGATCTTCCTCGCGGGCGAGGGGATCTTCGGTATCAAGCACATACAGAAGCTGGACGATGCGAAAACGCTCGATCCACACAAGGCGCTCGGGTTCATCCTCACGGAACCCGTGTCGATCCTCTTCCTGATCGTCGCGCTGCTCGCGTGGCATCCGGATCGGAAGGTCCGTCGCGTGTCGATCCTCCTTCCGTTTCTCACTTTCGCCCAGGACCCGTTGGCGTGGTTCGGACGCTGGACCGGCGGACTCCACCCGCTGAACGCGTTTCTGCTTCTGCTTCTCTACGGTTGGCTCACGAAGCGTCTCTGGCGGGAAGCGCGCGGATCAAGAGCCGAGCCCGACGCCCGGCCGCCGGCGGCGGTCCAGACCTAGCGCGCCCCGAGCCGCTTCGCCAGCCAGGCGATCGCGTCGGTCTGCTCGCGGCCGTTCGGGCTGTGACTCGTGTCGTACCAGCGCACGCGCTGCGGCTTAGGCGCGGCGCGGATGAGCCCGACGAGCGCACGGTGCGGGACGACCTCGTCGCGCTTGCCGTCCTGGAAGAAGATCGTGCCCGGCCGCGCCTGCCGGATCCAGCGGAGCGGGTCGACCTGCTGCAGCAACGGGATGAGCTGCTCCCGCAGAGCCGGTCCGGCGCCGCGCACGTAGGCGGCGACCGGATCCGCGCCGCCCGAGATGAGCACGAAGCTGCCGATCCGCGGCTCTACGCCTGAGAGGATCGCGCCGCTCCG
>DHWI01000027.1:474-793 GCA_002413095.1 Thermoleophilia bacterium UBA5186 | reverse complement strand
GTAGGCGAATGGGCCGCGCTGCACCGGGGCGGAGGCGTGCTTCGTGCCCGACCCGCAGCCGGCGAGCGCCAAGGTGACCAGTGCGATTGCAAGGACAGTCCGCATCTCGCGGAACCGTAGCGGGACGGCCCTCTACGATCTGACCCGTGAGCGCCGACGAGCAACGCCCCCTTCGCGTCGCTGTCGTCGGGTCGGGTCCGGCGGGCTTCTACGCGGCCGGTGCGCTGCTCGGGCGCGAAGTGCCCGTCGAGGTGGACATGATCGAGCGCCTGCCCACACCTTGGGGGCTCGTCCGGCTCGGGGTGGCTCCGGATCACCC
>DHWI01000027.1:0-218 GCA_002413095.1 Thermoleophilia bacterium UBA5186 | reverse complement strand
GGCCGCGATCTCCACCACTCCGACCTCGCTCGACTCTACGACGCGCTCATCTACGCGGTCGGGGCCCAAAGCGACAAGCGCCTTGGCATCCCCGGCGAGGACCTGCCCGGGTCGTGGCCCGCCACCGAGTTCGTGGCCTGGTACAACGGCCACCCCGACTTCCAGGAGCTCGAGTTCGATCTCGACGTCGAGCGCGCCGTCGTGATCGGGAACGGGAA
>DHWI01000183.1:868-3497 GCA_002413095.1 Thermoleophilia bacterium UBA5186 | reverse complement strand
CCACGATGGTGCAGGACGAGTCACGCCACACCGAGGCGTGGCTCAAGCTCGCGGAAGAGGCCGGAGGCGCCGCGGAGCGCGACCCGTACCTCGACAAGCTCGCAGCGATGTTCCTCGACCTCGACACGCTCGAGGAGAAGGTCTTCCTGATGCAGGTCTTCTTCGAGCGGCTGATCATCCCGCGCTTCCGGATGATCGCGGCCGCCTCGCGCGGGACGGTGCTCGAGAACCTCTGCAACCGGCTGACGGTGGACGACGGGATCCACCACAGCGCGGGCGTGGCCTACGAGCGCGTGCTCCTCGAGGACACGTCGAAGAAGGAGCGGAGTCAGCTCGTAAAGGTCACGAACCGGATGCTGCCGATCTTCGTCGATCACTCGCTCTGGCGGCCGAAGGCGCGAGCGTCGATCGCAGGGCTCATGCGGGACCGCGACATCCAGATGCTCCGCGACGACCTGGAGCAGGGCGTCCGCATGGCCGCGTCGCTCGGCATCGACGTCTCGGATGTCGAGATGCCCTCCTTTGCCTGAGCGCACCCGCTGGCCGCGAAAGAACGACGCCGACTCGATCAGGGCGCGCCAGGAGGCGCTCGGCATCGACGGGCTCGTGACGTCCGTCGACCTCGAGCCGTTCGCGAGCGCGGCCGAGGCTGTCACGGGGGTGGCGGTCATCCCGGTGTCAGTAGCGGGCCCGCTCGACCTCTCGCTCGGTGAGTACGAGCTGGACGACGACGGCGCCGTGGTCGAGCGCGCGCGCACACGTGAAGAAGTCTTCGTCCCGCTCGCGCACACGGAGGGCGGCCTCACCGCGTCGATGCAGCGCGGGATGAAGGCCGCGCAGGGGTCCGGCGGTTTCACGACGCACGTCGTGGCCGACCGGATCACGCGCGCCTCCTGCTTCGTGTGCGCGACCGCGGGGGAGGCGCTGGAGCTCGCCCGCTGGATCGAAGCCGAGCTCCCGCAGCTGCAGGCGTGGCTCGCAGGCTCCGACGATCCCTCGCTGTCGCGCCACGCGCGCCTGCGCGAGGTCAAGACGCACGTCGTCGGCCCGATGTGCCACGTCCTCTGGCGCTGGACGACCGGCGACGCCGTCGGGCCGAACATGATGACCCGCAACTCCTATGCGCTGAACATGGGCTACGTGATGCAGCGCGCGCCGGTCAAGCCCGAGCGCGCGATCCTCGAGGCGAACATGGGCGGCGACAAGAAGCCGTCGCACGAGTTCTTCCAGCAGGGGCACGGGAAGACCGTGATCGCCGAGGTGACGCTGACCGACGAGGCGATCCGGCGCGTGCTGCGGACGACGCCCGAGGATCTCGACGCGCTGTCCTGGGCCGGGACGCACGGCGCGGTCGCGTCGGGGATGCAGTCCGTGGCGTTCACGCCCGCGACCGCGATCGCTGCGATCTTCGCCGCGACCGGACAGGACCTCGGGATGGTCGGCACGAGCTCGATGGCGCACGGGACAGGTCGCCGCGTCGAGGGCGGCCTGCACGCCTCGATCCGCTTCCCCGGGCTCGAGGTCGGGACGGTCGGCGGCGGAACGACGCTCCCCTTCGCCCGCGACTGGCTCGCGGCGCTCGGCTGCGCGGGCCCCGGCAAGGTCTACCGCTTCGCCCAGATCGTCGCCGCCTCCGCGCTGGCGCTAGAGATCTCGGCCTCGGCCGCAATGGCCACCGCCGGCTCCGAGAACTTCTTCAAGGCACATCATGAGCGGGGTGGTCTTCGCTGAGGGCGTGTCGACGGGTCGGTTCAGGCCCTGAGGTAGCGCGCCCATGAGCGCGCGCATTCCCCCGCACCACGACCCGGCCTGCTGGGGGTGCGGGGACAACGCCCTCGGGATCCGGCTTCCCCAGCCGGCCACGGAGGGCCTCGAGGAGTACGAGGCCTACTTCCACTTCGACGAGCGGCACCAGGGTGGGCCGGGGCTAGCGCACGGCGGGATGGTCTCGGCCGCGCTCGACGAGGCGTGTGGCCTGCTCGCGACCTGGTACCGCTTTCCGGCGGTGACGGCCCGGATCTTCGTCCGCTACCGCCGTCCCGTTCCGATCAACACCGAACTGCTCGCGCGGGCCGAGCTCGAGTCGGGCCACGGGCGGCGGATGCACGTGCGTGGGACGATCACCGACGGCGACGAGGTGCTCGCGGAGGCTCGCGGGGCCTTCCTCCACGTCCCGCTCGAGCACTTCCTCTCGACGCCGGAGGGCCGCGCGGCCGGAGAGGCCTGGCGCCGGCGGCTCGAAGGCGACGCGCCTACTTCCTGATGTGCAGGCTGATCCCGAGCAGGACGAGCGGCCAGAGCAGGATGGCGAGGACTGCCGAGGCAAACTGCCGCACGGTGCTGAGATGCGACAGGTAGTGGTGAGTCGAGGCCACCACGACGCCTACGACCACGTAGAGCACGATGATCAGCTTGCGGGGGAAGAACATGTTGGAATCCTCTCACGCGCTTGACCGCTCCAAACCCGGAAGGGTGATCCGAAGCGCCACTCGGGTGCCGATATAGAGGAAACCCCCGAACGGAGCGAGGCCACCGTGTTCCGTTTCTTCCTCGTCGCCGTCCTCCTGGTCGGCGCCATGATCGTGACCAAGCAGGATCGCGTGCTCGAGCGCTCGGGGCTCCTTGGCTA
>DHWI01000183.1:470-745 GCA_002413095.1 Thermoleophilia bacterium UBA5186 | reverse complement strand
GTCGCGTACTGGCGCTGCCCCGCGCCGATCGATCCGAACGTCGTGCGCCAGTAGGCGCCTAGGCCGGGTAGGACGGGTCGTCGCGGATCGAGTCCAGATCGGAATCCTTCGCGGCCCACTCCTTGAGCTTCGGGTTCCGCGCCACGCCGACCTTCAGATGCTCGAGCGCCCGCTCCCGATCGCCGCCGAGAGCGTAGTAGCACGCGAGCTGGTAGTGGATCGTCGGATGGTCGGGATGCTCGGTGAGGCCTTCCGAGGCGATCTCCGCGGCGCGC
>DHWI01000183.1:0-257 GCA_002413095.1 Thermoleophilia bacterium UBA5186 | reverse complement strand
GGCGGGCCGCCGATCACGAGCGCGGTCGTCCCGTCCTCGTGCGCGACCGCGTGCCTGCGCGCCGCGAGGTCGGGGACGAACAAGAGCGTCACGGCCGGTGCGTCGATCTCCTCCTCGTTGACCGTGAACGTTGCCCGACCGGAGACGACGACGTACAGCTCCACGTGTGCGCCGGCGCCCGAGCCGGTTTCGTCGTGCTCCTCGATCAGCTCGTTACCGGCGTTCGCGGTGTACCCGTTGATCCCGAACGGCCCGAC
>DHWI01000010.1:13912-18014 GCA_002413095.1 Thermoleophilia bacterium UBA5186 | reverse complement strand
CTGGCGCGGGCCGTAGATGTTCGCGTAGCGAAGCACCGTGTACTCGAGGCCGTATGTGCGGTGAAAAGTGCCGAGGTACTGCTCGAAAGCAAGCTTGCTCGTGCCGTACGGCGAGAGCGGGCGGACGGGATGGTCCTCGTCCGCGGGGATCACGTCGGGCTCTCCGTATAGCGCGCCGCCGCTCGAAATGAAGATGAACTTCCTCACCCCCGCGGCGACGCTCGCCTGCAGCACGTTGAGGCCGCCGACGATGTTGACCATCGCGTCGAAGCCCGGGTCGGCGACCGACTTCGGCACCTCGGACTGCGCCGCGTGGTGGTTGACGACCTCGGGCCGGAACGCGGCGATGGCGTCCTCCACGCCCACCTTATTGCGGACGTCGAGCCTGAGCACCTTCGCCTGGGGATTGACGTTGGCCTCGTTGCCGGTGCTGAAGTCGTCGAGGACCGCGACCTCATGCCCCGCCGCTATATACGCGTCCGCCACATGCGAGCCGATGAACCCGGCCCCACCCGTAACCAGGATCCTCACTGACCTGACTGTAGCCGACACTTAGCGCTGGTGGCGGAGGCGGCACTCGAAGTCGAAGTGATCAAGGCGGTGCGGGCACCGGTGCCGGCGGTGTTTGTGCGCCAGGTGCTCCAGCGCGCCGCCTCGATTCCCGAGGTCGCGGCGCGATTGCCGGACGGAAGGGTCACGGTCGCTGTTCGACTCACCGGCGACCGGGAGCTGCGCCGGCTAAACCGCGATTACGCCGGCGAGGACGCGGTGACTGATGTGCTTTCGTTCACCGGCTCAGGCGAGCACATCGGCGACCTGGCCATCTCGTGGCCAACAGCCGTTCGCCAGTCAAAGGTGTTTGGCCACGAAGCAGCTACCGAGCTCGCATTGCTCTCGGTACACGGGCTACTGCACCTACTCGGCTGGAACCATGCCGCCCCGCGGGAGCGGAGGGAGATGAACCGCCTCACCCGCGCCGCGCTGAAACTATCGGGCTTACGTCTTCAGCGCGGCCGTCTCGGCTGAGCCGATCACCACTCCTGTACGAGGTCGCGCAGCTGCCCTTCGATCCCGGCCGCAAGCTCAGGGCGGGCGGAGGCAACCGTGAGAAGGCAGTCCACGGCGCAGTTCAAAGCGCGCATCAGCTCCGCGGGCTTCAGCGAGCGCACCAGGGCCGCTTCCATGGGCGCGAGCACATCCGCGGGCAGGTTGTCGAAGCCCCTACCCACCCCGGGCTCGAGGTCGCGCAGCCGGCATGCCAGCGCCAGGGCCTGATCACGAACCCCGCTGATCCAGTATTCCGCCTGCCAAACCCGTCCCCTCGCGATGCAGATGCGCGCCCGCACCGCGTGGTGCGCGCCCATCCCAAAGATGTGAGCGGCGCTCGGCGGCTCAGGAAACTTCCGCTCGACCGCGCTCCCGAACAGCAAAGTGAACTTGGGACCGAGCGCGCCGAACTCGGCTCGCGGCGTGAAGGAGAGGTCCACCTGCAGGTTGCCGGGCAGCAGGAAGACGCGATAAACGCTCGACAGAAAGTTGACGTCGAACAGATGGACGGCGGCGAAGGTCGCCGCGAGATCAGGCGTCCAATCGGCGAGAACGTCAGCGACGTTCGAATCGTCCGCAACCCCAAAAGTGAGGTCCACGTCCGACCATCGGTCGCCCCCGCCGCCGGCGGTCGCGCCGATCTCGGCGCCGGCCACAACTCGCGTGTCGTTGCGGGCTCTCTCCAGGAGCCTCTCGCGAACCTGCCGGCGATCCTCGACCGTGAACATCAGCCCAGATTGTGTCGAACCGGCGGCGGGTAGACTCATCGATCTGGTCTGCGGCGCTCGCCGCGGGCCTTTCCGCGTCTACAAACACCCTCTCCCCTTGGGGGAGAGGTCTGGAGTGGGGCGTGAGTAACCCACGTAAATCGTGGTCCTTTGAGGGGTGATTTGAGTCAGGAAGAGCGGTTGATCGTCGGGCTGGGCAATCCGGAGGCGGATTACGCCGACACGCGCCACAACCTTGGGTTCGCGTGCGTGCGCGAGCTTGCGCGCCGAATGGACGTGAAGATCGACCGGAAACGCTGGCAGTCACTGGTCGGCCGATCGGAGTCGCGTGGGGTCTGGTTCGTCCTGCCGCAGACATACATGAACCTCTCGGGCGAAGCGGTGGCGAAGGCCCTTCGCGACACCAAGCTCAGCGCGGAGCAGCTCTGGGTGGTGCATGACGAGCTCGACCTGCCTTTGTGCCGGATCCGGATCCGGCGCGGCGGATCGGGCGCCGGTCACAACGGCGTCCTTTCGATCATCAGCGCGCTCGGCACGCCTGACTTCGTGCGCTTTCGCGTCGGCATCGGCAAGCCCGCGCGCAAGGGGTCGCCCGCCGGGCGCAGCTATGTGCTCGGCCGGTTCACGAAGGCTGAGGCCGCGCGGTTGCCAAGCATCGTCGACGGAGTCTCCACCGCGCTGGAGGTGGCGCTCGAGGCCGGCATCGAGCGGGCGATGGAGCGTTTCAACCGGGCCGGCTCGCTGGGCTGCGAGGAGTTGCCGTGAGCACACTGGCGGAGAGGACCCTCGACGCGGCGCCCGAGCTGCGCCGGTGGGCGTCGAAGGCATCAGGTGAGCTCAAAGTTGCGCGGCTGCCGAAGCCGGCGTGGCCGATCGTGGCCGGAGCGGTCGCGCGCGCGGCCGCGGAAGCCGGCCGGTCGTTGCTCATCCTGGCTCCTGCGCCCGATCGCTTCTGCGATGAGCTGAGACCCTGGCTTGGGGGCCGGCCCCCCGCATACGTCTTCGCGGAGGTGGCCGTTTCCTTCCTCGACCGGCCGCCTGCGTTCGACGAGGCGGTCAACAAGCGGTTGGAGGCCTTGAACGCGCTCGCCGATCGTTTGTCTCCGTGCGTCGTGGTTTCGTCGCGCCGCGCGATCGTCCGAGCGACCATCTCGCCCGCAGACCTGGCCATGGGCTCGCTTGCCCTCGCGCCGGGCGGCGGCCCCGACCCCGTGGCCGTGGCGAGCCGGCTGGTCGAGATGGGCTACTCGCGAGAACAGCTGGTCGAGGACCACGGCCAGTTCGCCTTGCGCGGCGGGATCCTCGACGTGTTTCCGGCCGCGGCCGACTCGCCGGTGCGGGCCGAGTGGTCTGGTGACGTCGTCGAGACCCTCAGGCTGTTCGACCCCGCCAACCAGCGCTCTGTGATGGCGGTGCCGCGAGTTTCGATCCATCCGGGTCGCGAGCTGTTGCTGGGGCCGCGACGCGGAGCCGCGGCGGCCAACCGGCTGCGGGAGGCCGTGTCGCTCGACGGACTGCGGGCCGATGTCAAGGCGGACTGGGAAGAGGAGGTCGAGCGACTCGGGGCGGGCGGCGCTTTCCCGGGCGTCGAGTTCTACTCGGCCTACCTGGACGCATCGGTGCCGTCGCTGCTCGAGCACCTGCACGACGGGATGGCGATCGTGGACTTCGAGCCCGGCCGCCAGCTGGCCGACGCGCGCGTGCTCGTAGAGGAGACCGAGATGCTCGCCGCCGCTGAAGCCGAAGGCAACGAGCTTCCGCGCGGATTTGCGCTGCCGGTAGTCGGGGTCGAGCGGCTCCGGGTGCTCCAGAGCCATGCGCATCTCGAGCTCACAGCAGGCGAAGGTGGCGAGGATGCGGTCGACCTTGGTTGGGAGGAGGCGGAGCCGCTGGTGGGCCGGCCGAAAGCCACAGCCGAGCTCGCAGCGCATGCAACGTCGGCGACGGTCGCCATCGCCACCGAGCAATCCGAGCGGCTGGGGACGTTCCTCGACGAGTCTGGTGTCCATGACCATCCGAGGGAGATCGAGCTCGACCTCGACCTGCAGCTCGAACCGGGTCTGAGGCACGCGGACATCGACATCACCGCGGGCGCCGTGAATCCGGCAATGGGGTTCCGTCTGGTGACCGACGCCGAGCTCTTCGGCCGGCTCCGCCGCCCCACGCGCCCGTCCCGCTCGGCCCGCGGCCGGGCCGAGCAGCTGACTCGCGAGTTCACGCTCGACTTCGCGCCCGGCGAGCTGGTGGTCCATGTCGACCACGGCATCGCGCGATTCGCGGGGATGCGCCTGCTCGAATCCGAAGGCGCACATCGCGAGTACCTGGAG
>DHWI01000010.1:7394-13699 GCA_002413095.1 Thermoleophilia bacterium UBA5186 | reverse complement strand
AGCAAGGTGGTCCAGGACGTCGCCGAGGAGCTCCTCAAGATCTACTCGTCGCGCGAAGCTCGGCCAGGCATCGCGTTCGCGCCCGACACGGCCTGGCAGCAGGAGCTCGAGTCGTCCTTCCCTTATGAAGAGACGGCCGACCAGCTGGCCGCGCTTGCCGAGATCAAGGCCGACATGGAGTCCGACCGGCCCATGGATCGCCTCCTGTGTGGCGACGTTGGCTTTGGCAAGACGGAGCTGGCCCTTCGAGCCGCATTCAAGGCGGCGATGAGCGGCAAGCAGGTGGCGCTGCTCGCGCCGACCACAGTTCTGGCCCAGCAGCATTTCCATGTCTTCACCGAGAGGCTGCGCAACTTCCCCGTCACGATCGAGATGCTGTCGCGCTTCGTCGATGAGGAGACGCAGGCGCGAACCATCGAAGGAATCAAGGCCGGACAGGTGGACATCGTCGTGGGCACGCACCGTCTCCTGCAGCGCGATGTGCGTTTCAAGCGGCTGGGCCTGTTGATCATCGACGAGGAGCACCGCTTCGGCGTCATGCAGAAGGAGCGGCTGAAGAAGCTGCGCACGCAGCTCGACGTGCTGTCGCTGTCGGCGACGCCCATACCACGCACGCTGCACATGGCGATCGGCGGCATCCGCGACATGAGCGTGATCCAGACACCTCCGGAGGAGCGCCAGCCGATCAAGACGTACGTCACGGCCGACGACGACGAGCTGGTCAAAGAGGCCATCACGCGCGAGCTGCAGCGCGGCGGCCAGGTCTATTTCGTCCACAACCGGGTACGCACGATCGAGAAGGCGGCCGACCGCGTGCGGGAGCTGGTCCCGAAGGCGCGTGTGATCGTCGGTCACGGCCAGATGCCAGAGGATCAGCTGGCGCACGTGATGGTCGACTTCGAATCGGCGAAGCACGACGTGCTGGTGTGTTCGACCATCATCGAGTCGGGACTGGACATCCCGAACGTCAACACCATCATCGTCGAGGACGCCGATCGCTTCGGCCTGGCGCAGCTCTACCAGCTGCGAGGCCGCGTCGGGCGTTCCGGCCGGCGCGCGTACGCGTACTTCCTCTACAACCCTCGGCGCTCGCTCACCGAGACCGCCGACAAGCGGCTGGACGTGATCTCCGGACTGCACGAGCTCGGGCAGGGTTTCAAGATCGCTCTCCGCGACCTCGAGATCCGCGGCGCCGGCAACCTTCTGGGCACCGAGCAGCACGGCGCGATCGCCGCGGTCGGATTTGAGATGTACCTGCAGATGCTCCAGAGCGCGGTCGGCAAGCTGCGCAGCGGTGCGGACGAAACCGTTGTCGCCGACGTCCTCTCGACCGAGGAGATGAACCTCGACCTGCCGCTCGACCACTTCATCCCGAGCTCGTACATCCGCGACGAGAAGCTGCGGCTGGCCGCATACAGGCAGCTCGCGGCGACCGACGTCGAGGAGGAGCTGGACGCGGTGCTGCGCTCACTCAAAGACCGATACGGACCGGCGCCCGCCCAGCTCGACAACCTGGCGTACTCGCTCCGCGTGAAGGTTCGGGGACAGAAGTTGGGGCTGCGGGGTGTCGTCTCGGACGGCCACGACATCGCCATCAGGGTCGACCCCGAGCGCTACCTCGACGTCGAAGAGCTGTCACGGAGGATGGCGGGCCGGATTTCGATCCTTCCCAACCGCATCAAGATGCGCCGTCAGGCCGAGAGTTGGAAGGACGACCTGCTGTCTTTGCTGGGCGAGATGGCCGAGCTCTACGAAACCGGCCGAAAGGTCCCGGCGGCAGCCCATGAGAAAATCTGAATCGATGTCTGAGCCGAACGAGCCGCCCTTCTCTACCGGCGTGGGCGCGATCTTCGAGGTCGTGGCCAGGCTGCGCGCGCCGGGCGGATGTCCGTGGGATCGCGAGCAGACACACGAGTCGCTGCGGCCGTACCTGCTCGAGGAGACTTACGAGCTCCTCGAGGCGATCGACTCGGGCGACGACGCCAAGATCAAAGAAGAGCTGGGCGACCTCCTGCTCCAGGTCGCGATGCATGCCGAGATCGCCGCTGAGCAGCGGCGCTTCGATGCCGCGCAGGTGTCGGAGGCGGTCGCAGCGAAGATGGTGGCGAGGCACCCTCACGTGTTCGGCGATGTCTCGGTCGCCGACGCGGACGAAGTATTGAAGAACTGGGAGCACGCGAAGGGCGACGAAGCCCGCAACAGCGGCCGGGCGAACGAGTCCGTCGTCGATCGTGTGCCGGCGACGCTGCCTGCGCTCGCCTGGGCGCTCGGCCTGCAAAAGCGCGCGGCACGCGTGGGATTTGATTTCGAGTCGTCCACCCAAACGGCCGAGAACGTCGCCGAGGAGGCGCGCGAGCTGGCGGAGGCGAGCGACCCCAAGCGTGCTTTCGAGGAGATGGGCGACCTGCTGTTCGCGGTCGTCTCGCTCGCGCGGCGCATGAAGATCAACCCCGAGGACGCGCTGAGGGTCGCGGGCCAGCGGTTCCGGCGGCGGTTCGCCGAGACCGAGGCGTCGCTTCGGCGGGAGGGGGTGGACTTTCGCGACCTGGATCGCGAGGCCATCGCGAAGCGTTGGGAAGAGACGAAGCAAGAGACGAAGTAGGACGCGTTTGTTATAGTCGGCTCCCTTTCAGCGCTCCGCTTTACCACACGATCCAGCATGAGAAACAGCAAAGTCCTCGTGGCAGCGGGCAGCGTCCGCACCGGCGGTCTTTCGATGCGCCATGTCGTGACGTCCGCGGTGTGCCTGGTCGTCGCCATCTGGGTCGGCTATGCCTTCGCCCAGGAGGCGTACCTCAGCCACAAGCTCATCCAGCAGGCGGCCGACCTCCGGCATCAGAACGCCGTGCTCGCCGCCCAGAACCAGGGCTACCACAAGGACGTCCAGGCGATCACCTCGGGCGCGGCCAACGAGGAGGAGGCCCGCTTGAACGGCTATTCGAAACCGAACGAGCGCACCTTCCTGGTCACCACGCCGCCGAGCCCGTCGCCGACCCCGCCCGCGAGCCCGTCCCCGACGCCGACCCCGCCGCCGAAGCACTGACCCGGCGCCCGGGAGGAATCCCCGGCCGGCGGTATAATCCGATCGCGGAGTGGAGCAGCGGCAGNNGGGCTCATAACCCGAAGGTCGTTGGTTCGAATCCAACCTCCGCAACTATCAGCAGCAACCACGAAGCCGGGGGTTTCCCGGCTTCGTCCTTATTACCGCCGGGCGCGCGCAGGGCGCATATTCAAGGAATAGGTCGGATGAACAAGCGGAAGCGCGTGGCGATCGCCAAGCACCGAGTCAAGAAGCGCAAGCTCAAGGCAAGAGCGCAAGCGGCTCGCTAGTCTTACGCGGCGCACGAGGTGCCGTAGCTCAGGTGGTAGAGCGCGCGACTCATAATCGCGTTGTCGCTGGTTCGAGTCCAGCCGGCACCACCACCAATTTTCGGCGGGCTTTACCTAACGCGAACGCTTGAATTCAGGCGCGGACTTCGACGATGTCAACCACGCCCTCGAGTCCGCTGAAGTCGTCGATGTTGCGGGTGTACAGCGGCAAGCCGACGGAAAGAGCGGTGGCTGCGATCAGGAGATCGATCGCTCGCTTGCCTCGCGCCTTCCGTCCCGCGCCTGTGATTGCGGCGAAGACCCTTCCGTAAGCTCGCGCCGCTTCAGCGTCGAACGGGAGGGCTTCCAAGGTCGCCTGGACTCGGTGTAGACGATCCTGCCGTGCAGCCCGCTCATTTGGATCGCGCGTAGCGTGGACGCCCGCGACCAGCTCGGCGAGCGTAATGGCGGCGACGCTCGCCTCCTCTGGCATGGCTGCCTCAGGCGGAGGGTCGATCAAGACTGACGTATCGACCATTCCCCGCGCCCGTCGCGGCTCAGGCACGCGGTCGTGGATCCTGATCGATCAGTTCGTCAACATCCTTCCGAAACCTGATCGGATCGATTCGCGGGGCGCCGGCTAAGGCAGCCAGAAGCATCTCAGCCGGCACGGCCTCACGGCGCCGGATGGGCATGAGTTCCCCGACCGGCACGCCATTGCGCGTGACGATGTAGGACTCGCCGCGGTCGAGCCCGCGCATGATTTCGCCGCTCTGATTCCGAAGCGTCCGCTGGGTGATGACCTTCGCCATAAAACTAGTGTAGCACGTGTGCGACAGGATGGGGATCGGGCTGGATCCCGGTTCGCGTTATATAAGCTTCGGCCCACCATGCCCTCGCTAGAAACAACTCCGCACCCGCTGCTGCTTGGGCTTCGCCGATCCGGCCTGATCGCGTCCGGGGATCGCGTCCTGGTCGCGGTGTCCGGTGGGCCGGACAGCACCGCGTTGTTGCTGGCCCTTGATGAAGAAGGCCATGCCGTGGTCGCGGCGCATTACGACCACGCGCTGCAGCCCGGTTCAGGCCGAGGCGCCGACCACGTCCGCGGGCTCTGCGAGCGGTTAGGGGTCGACGTCCTGATCGAACGGAGAGAAAGCCCGATGCCGCGCGGCTCCGTCCAGGCCGGCGCGCGCACCCTTCGCTACGAATTTCTAGAGCGCGCTCGCGCGCGGGCCGGCGCCGATGTCGTTGCCATCGCGCACACGGCCGACGACGTGGTCGAAGGCGTCGTCCTTCATCTGTTGCGCGGCTGCGGCCTGGCCGGCCTGCGCGGAATGCCCGCGCGCCGCGGGGTGTTCGTGCGGCCGCTGCTGTCCGTCTGGAGAAGCGACGTCGCGGACTACTTGCATCGCCGCGGCATCGAGGCGCTCCAGGATCCGGCGAACACCAACGATGCGTATGCGCGCGTTCGCGTGCGGCGCGACATCCTCCCGGCGTTGGAGCGCGACCGGCCCGGCATCGTGCGCCGTTTCCACCAGGCCGCGATTCGCGCGGCCGCGTTGCAGGAGTCGATCTCGGGCGTCGCGGGCAGCGCGCTCGAGGCCGGCGCCACTCGCTCCGCCGTCGCCTCCGCTCCCGAGCCAGTTGCAGCCGAGATGATGAGGCAGCTGTACGCTCGCGCCGGAGGCGCCCAGCCGTCCCTTTCGCGAGCCCACCTCACCGCGATGCTCAGGCTTGCCGAGGCCGGGCCCGGAGGTAGGGGCGTCGACCTACCCGGCGGCCTGCGTTTTCGTATCGTGGGTGAGACCATGCAGATCGTCGCCCCCAATGCGGACCACCGGCCGGCTCCACGGCTCGAGGTTTCCGCCTGTGATGGGTGCGGGGACATGACGGCGGCGCACCTCAGGCCCGACCTGGAGCTGCATCTGGGTTATCGCACGCCCGGGCTGACGATGCGGCCGCTCGGCGGCCGCGGCACGCGCAAGCTGCAGGACATCTTCGTCGACGCTCGCGTACCCCGCGAGGACAGGGATGCGTGGCCGCTCGTGTTCGCCGGCGATTCGCTCGCGGTCGTGCCCGGGATCGCTGTTTCCGCAGAGATGGCGACCCGCGTGGGCGAACCGTCTTTGCACGTAACGGTCTGTGGTATCCCAGCTAAAGTAGAATCGCTTAACAGCCTTCCAGGAGAGCCGAGTTGACCCGCTTCCCCCGCTCCAGCCTGTTTTATTTCGCACTGGTCGTCGTACTCGGCCTGGTGATCTGGTTCACGTGGCAATCGTTCCAGGGCAACCAGAGCACGAGCGACTGGTCGTTCTCGACCCTGATGAACCAGGCTGCCACCGGCAACGTCAAGGAAGTCGACATCAAAGGCACCGACGGCGTGGCCACCGGCGTCGACGGCCGCAAGCACAACGTCGTGCTGCCGGACTGCGCGAGTGGCGCGGGTTGCGCTTTTGTCGACACTCTGTCCGCGGACAAGACGTCTGACGGCACCTCGGTGAACGTCAAGCTCGAGGCCGCCAATAGCGCCAACTACCTGCTCAGCGTGCTGGTCCCCAACATCATCCTGGTCGTCCTGATCGCAGCCTTCATGTGGTGGGTGCTGCGCCAGACCCAGAGCGGCAACAACCAGGCCATCTCTTTCGGCCGATCACGCGCGCGTATGGTCTCGGGTGACAAGCCGGCGATCACTTTCGCGGACGTCGCGGGCGTGGAGGAGGCCAAACAGGAGCTGGCTGAGATCGTCGAGTTCCTAAAATATCCGGAGAAGTTCGTGGCCCTCGGCGCGCGCATCCCGAAGGGAGTCCTGCTCGTCGGACCCCCGGGCACCGGCAAGACGCTGCTGAGCAAGGCCGTCGCAGGCGAGGCGCAGGTGCCGTTCTTCTCGATCTCCGGCTCCGAGTTCGTGGAGATGTTCGTCGGTGTCGGCGCCAGCCGCGTGCGCGACCTGTTCGATCAGGCGAAGAAGAACTCACCCTGCATCGTGTTCGTGGACG
>DHWI01000010.1:491-7342 GCA_002413095.1 Thermoleophilia bacterium UBA5186 | reverse complement strand
CACGACGAGCGCGAGCAGACTCTCAACCAGCTGCTGGTCGAGATGGACGGCTTCGACACCAACACCCACGTGATCATCATCGCGGCCACGAACCGCCCCGATGTCCTGGACCCGGCGCTGCTGCGGCCCGGCCGCTTCGACCGCCACGTGACCCTCGACCGCCCTGACGTCAAGGGCCGCCGCGCGATCCTCGACGTGCACGCTAGGAACAAGCCCCTCGACTCGACCGTCGACCTCGACGTGCTCGCCCGCCAGACGCCCGGCTTCAGCGGCGCCGACCTCGCCAACCTCATCAACGAGGCCGCCATCCTGGCGGCGCGCGGAAACAAGAAGGTCATCGGCATGAGCGAGCTCGAGGAAGCCATCGAAAGGGTCGTCGCCGGTCCCGAGAAGAAGAGCCGTCGTCTCTCCGAGCACGAGAAGGAAGTCGTCGCATATCACGAGGTCGGACATGCGCTGGTGGCGAAGTCGCTGCCGAAGTGCGACCCGGTGCACAAGGTGTCGATCATCTCGCGCGGGCAGGCGCTCGGCGTCACCTGGTACCTGCCGACCGAGGACCGCTATCTCACGAGCAAGGCTGAGCTGCTCGACAACGTGGCCGCCGCGATGGGCGGCCGTGTGGCCGAGGAGATCGTCTTCGGCGACGTGACGTCTGGCGCCGAGAACGACATTCAAAAGGTGACGAACATCGCGCGTCGCATGGTCACGCAGTGGGGCATGAGCGAGAAGCTCGGCACCGTGACCATGGGCCACAAAGAGGAGCTGGTGTTCCTGGGCCGCGACCTGGGCGAGCAGCGCAACTACTCNNTCATCGACGAGGAGATCCGCAGCATCGTCAACCACGGCTACCAGACGGCGAAGGTGATCCTGACCGCCCAGCGTCACAAGATGGACGCCGTGGTCGAGCAGCTGAAGATCGTCGAGACCCTCGACGCGAAGCAGCTCGACGAGATCCTTGCGCGCGAGGACGAGCCGGCCGTGGCAGCCTCCTCCGGCGCCTCCGCCTCCTAGGCCACGGATCTAATCGTCGCGGGCCGGGGCAACCTCGGCCGGAGCCTGGCGCGCGCGTGGCGGCGCGCCGGGCATCGCGTGCGGCTGGTGCCGGCGCGGGGTGGGGTGCCTGCGTTGGTCCGCTTACTGCATTCCCATCCCGAGGCGATCGTCTTCCTGACCGTTCCGGATGGGGCGATCGCGACGCTCGCGCGCGCGATTGCCGGCCGTGATGTCGTCCCGTCGAGCGTTGCGTTCGTGCACTGCAGTGGCGCGCTGGGCCTGGGCGTCCTGGGATCCTTGGGGTCGGCTCACGCTGTCGGCTCGTTCCATCCCCTGCAGTCATTTCCGAACCCACGGTCGCCGGAGGCGTTTCGGGGCAGCCTGGTGGGCATCGACGCGAGCACGGTGCCGCTGCGTCGCCGGCTGGAGCGGCGGGCCCGAGACCTGGGCGCCAAGCCGCGAAGCGTCGCGCAGACAGAGCGTGTCATCTATCACGCGGCGGCGGTGTTCGCTTCCAACTACCTGGTTGCCCTCGCCGGGCTTGCGGTCGAGCTCCTGGAGACGATTGGCTGGAGCGAGGCCGACGCGATCGCGGGCCTGGTTCCGCTGATGGAAGGAGCGCTCGAGGAGGTGGCGCGGCGAGGTCCGGCCCGTGCGCTCACAGGCCCGATCCGTCGAGGCGACGTCGAGACGGTCACGCATCACCTGGAGGGGCTGTCTGGTGGGCCGGTAGCGGACCTTTATCGTATGCTCGGGCGGATCGCGCTCGAGCTCGCGACCGAAGCGGGGCTGGAACCCGCCGCGGCCCGGCGCGTGAACAGGGCGCTGACCCGAGATGTGGCAGCGACCCGAAGGAGACGTCAGCGATGACGACCGTTCTGGATGTCCAGCGGTTCAAAGAAGAAGGCCGGCGTTTTGCCGTGCTCACGGCGTACGACTACCTGAGCGCGAAGATCCTCGAGGAAGCCGGCATCCCCATCCTTCTCGTCGGCGACAGCCTGGGCATGGTCATGCTCGGCTACCCGACCACGCTGCCGGTAACGATGGACGAGATGATCCATCACGCCAAGGCGGTCGCGCGCGGCGCACACCAGGCTCTCCTCATCGGAGACATGCCGTTCATGTCGTATCACGCGTCGGTGAAGCAAGCGATCACAAGCGCGGGTCGCTTCATCCAGGAAGGCGGCATGCACGCGGTGAAGCTCGAAGGCGGCGGCCGGATCGTCGAGATCACGCAGCGGCTGACAGCGATGGGCATCCCGGTCATGGGCCATCTCGGCCTCACCCCGCAGTTCGTGCATCAGATGGGCGGATTCAAGGTCCAGGGCAAGACCGAGAAGCAAGCCGCGCGCATCCTCTCGGATGCCAAGGAGCTCGAGCAGGCGGGCGCGTTCAGCATCGTCCTCGAGGGCGTACCGACCGAGGTCGGGACCAGCGTGACTCAGGCGCTTCGAATCCCGACCATCGGCATCGGCGCAGGGCCGGGAACGGACGGGCAGGTGCTCGTCTTCCACGACATGTTGGGCCTGACCACCGGCAAGGCGCCGAAGTTCGTGAAGCGGTACGCCAACCTGGCCGAGGAGATCGCGAGCGCCGCCCAGCGCTACGTGCGGGAGGTGGGCGACGGCACGTTCCCCGGGCCCGAGCACTCGTACTCGGCCAACGGGTCCGCCGGCCCGGCCAAGGCTCAGCGCGACGAGGTCAAGTACGGCTCCAGCGTCTAGGCCTGCGCCGATCGCGATCGCATCGCCGGCGTTCATGCGGGATGTCGCCCGCGGATGGCACGCGGACGGTGCCTCGATCGGGCTGGTTCCGACTATGGGCGCATTGCATGCCGGGCACATGAGCCTGGTCGAGCGTGCCCGCCGCGAAAACGACAGGGTGGTGGTGAGCGTGTTCGTCAACCCGATCCAGTTCGGCGCGGGCGAGGACCTGGGCGCATACCCGCGGAGCCCCGAGCGCGACCTGTCGATGCTCCGGGCCGCCGGCGTGGACGCGATCTACAAGCCCTCGGTGGCGGACATGTACCCGGCCGGCGCGAGCACCCGGGTGATCGTCCACGGGGTCACCGAGCGGCTGGAAGGGGCCGCGCGGCCGGGTCATTTCGAAGGCGTGGCGACCGTCGTCACGAAGCTCTTCGCCGCCACGTCCGCCGACCGGGCGTACTTCGGCCAGAAGGACGCACAGCAGGTGGCCGTGGTGATGCGCCTGGCTGCGGACCTGGACATCGGGGTCGAGATCCGGGTGTGTCCGATCGTCCGCGAGGCGGACGGGCTGGCCCTGAGCTCGCGGAACGCGTACCTGAGCCCGAGCGAACGCCGGGCGGCGGTTTGCCTGAGCCGGGCTCTGGGACTGGCGGTCGAGGCCTACGGCCGGGGTGAGCGCGACCCCGGCCGGCTGCGAGCGATCCTGGTCGAGGCGATCGGCGCCGAGCCCCTGGCCAAGCTCGATTACGCCGAGGTGGTCGACCCCGCCACCTTTTCGACGCCTGGCAGCCTGGCCGTGCTGGCCGTCCGGATCGGCCCCACCCGGCTCATCGACAACCATGATTTGAAGCTGCCCTATCCCGGATAAGGCCCAATTCTGGCGTACAATGGCGATCCGTTTGGCGTAGGCCGTTACTGACGACCAAGAATCACACCAATAATTTTTTAGGGGGTACTCGAACGTTTTGTCTACAGAGTCCGGTGTCGTCCTGAAAGAGCACGAGGAGGCGACCGACCAGGACTCGTCAGCGCCGATGACCATGGAGGACTACCTCCACTACGACCAGGAGGCCTTCAAGACCCCCAATCACGGGGACATCGTCGATGGCATCGTGGTGCGCGTAGACCCCGACGAGGTGCTGGTCGACATCGGCGCCAAGGCGGAAGGGGTCATCTCGAGCAAGGAGCTCGGCCTGCGCGGAGAGGTGGAATCGATCGGCCTTGTGCCGGGCGACCTCATCAAGGTCTACGTCCTTCAGCCCGAAAACGAAGAGGGCAACGTCGTCCTCAGCCTTCGGCGCGCCCGCGCCGAGACCACGTGGCTCGTGGCCGCGGAGAAGCAGACCGATGGTTCGGTGATCGAGGCTGACGTCCGTGAGCAGAACAAGGGCGGTCTCATCGTCAACGTGCTCGGGCTCCGTGGCTTCTTGCCCTCGAGCCAGGTGGCGCGTGCCTATGCAGGCAGCCTCGAGTCGCTGGTCGGACAGCGCATCCCGGTCAAGATCCTGGAGGTCAACCGCAAGCGCAACCGGCTGATCGTCAGCCAGAAGGCGGCGGAGGACGAGGATCGCGCTCGCAAGCGCGAGGAGCTGTTCAGCCGGCTGCAGATGGGTTCCACGGTCAAGGGGACCGTCTCCGGCATCACGAGCTATGGCGCGTTCGTCGACATCGGCGGCGCGGACGGGCTCATCCACATCTCGGAGCTGTCTTGGGACCGTGTCTCCAAGGTCACCGACGTGCTGCAGCTGGGCGAGGAGCTGACCGTCAAGGTCATCAAGCTCGACCCTGAGCAGACCCGCATCTCGCTGTCGCTGCGTCAGCTGCAGCAGGACCCGTGGGAGAAGCTGGTGCAGTCGATGCCGATCGGCTCGATCGTCGAGGGCCAGGTCACGAAGACGAAGAAGTACGGGGCCTTCCTCCAGATCATGATCGGGATCGAGGGCTTGCTGCATATCTCGGAGCTCTCGTGGGATCACGTCGAGCGGACCGAGGACGTGCTCAAGGTGGGCGAGACGCTGCAGGTGAAGGTGATCGGGATCGATACCGCGCGGCGGCGGATCTCGCTGAGCCTTAAGCAGCTGTCGGCGCCTCCGGCGAGCCTGGGTGCGAGCCGCAGCGAGCGGCGCACTGGTGAAACCGAGGAGTACGAGGACATGGGGGACGAGTCCTAGCCGGACGCGTCTGCCGGTCTAAGTTCAGGCGCCGAGGTCGGCCAGTCGCTGGTGGGCCGGGGCGTAGTACGGATCGATGACCAGGGCCCGCTGATAATCGCGTCGAGCTGATGCTTCGTCGCCGAGCCTGAGCTCGGCATCGCCGAGATCGACGTACAGCTGTGGCTCCGTTTCGCCGAGGTCGGCGGCTCGCTGCAACTCAATGACTCCTGCGTGCTCGTCACCGGAAGCGGTAAGGGTTCGACCTAGATTCCAGTGGTATCGGGACTGCAGCGGATCGACCCTCACCGCCAGGTCGGACCGGCCTTCCCAGTTCCAGGTCTCGGCGAGCACCGGCAGCACGCTCAACCAGACAGCCGCCGCTACTAGCGCCAAGGCCACCAGCGACCGCGCAGTAGCGGTACCACGCGGGCTCGCACCGTCCGCGATCGAGGTTGCCGGGGATTCGGTCTCCGCCGCGCGGACGCCCGACCACGCCGTGCCGGCGAGCAACCAGAACGCTCCCGTGGCCGGTGCCCAATCGAAGTTGAACAACACCCAGACCGTGTAGCCAATGCACGCGGCGCCGAGCGCGGCCACGGAATCACTGAAGCGATGCCGCCAGATGCCTCGGAGCAGCGTCAGCAGGACCCAACCCTGGGCGGCGAGGCCGAGGATCCCCTGCGTGGCCGCGGTCTCGAGGATCCCCGAGTGGGTGCGGTCGTAGGTGACGCCCGGCGCCCAGTCCGCGCTCACGAAGCCTCCGAACGAAAGCCCGGTTGCGTCCTCACCCCAACCGGTCACGGGTCGTGCAGCGATCAGGCGCAGCGCGTCGGGCCACAGCTGGAGTCGACTTCGAGCCGGGTCGTTGTTGAGAAGGCTGAGGGGCCCAAAAACGATCGTCCACAACGCTGCCGACACCAGCGCGCCGGACACGAGTGCCGACCCGGCCGCCCAGAGCGGGCGACGAAATGCGAAGACGACCAGGGCCAGACAGCCGGCCAGTGCGCCGAGCCCTCCGCTCCGGGACGTGGAGACGTATAGACCCCCCGCCATCACCGCCGCGCCCAGCCACCAGGCGACGAGGAAGCGATCGGAAAGGCGGAAACCGCGAGCGACCGCGAGGGGGAACGCCATCGCAATCAGAGCACCGAGGAGGTTGGCATTGCCGATGTTCCCGTCAGGCCGAAAGTCGACCCTGCCGGCTGCCTGGATCACGGCTTCTAGACTCGCAACCGAGGTCCCGAAGACGAACGCCGCCACCACCCACTCGCGGCCGCGCTCGTTTCGAATCAGCCAGACGGATATGGCCAGAAGGCCGAGGTAGCTCAAACGCACCGGCAGCGACTCGTATCGTGTGTAAGCGCCGGCCAGGCTCAGCGGCCACGACACAGAGAACGCGAAGGCGATCAGCGCGGCCGCCGCGGCGGCGATCAGCGGCAGGCGGAGCTGCCCCAGACCGGGCCCTCCGGGCAGCAGCAGGGCCAGCCCCGTGCCGATGCAGGCGCCGGCGATCACGATCGACATGCGCGGCAAGATGAATGAATCGACCGCGTTGGGTATAAAGACAGTCGGAAGCGCTAAAGCAATGGCGGCCGGCAGGTAGTTCCCGAGGCGCTCAAGAATTGGTCTCATAGCGCCTCCGCTATAAAGAAATCCGACGGCTGAGTCGGACGCTATATTAGAAGCGAGGGTGCTGGGAGGCACCCAAGCTCAGATCGAGGAGGTGCTGGCCCCACCTCGGTAGCCGGGTTCCAGGAGGAAACGATCTTGTATCCGTTTGAGAGATTTACTGAGCGAGCCAAGAAGGTTCTGACGCTCGCCCAAGAAGAAGCAGAACGATCGCACCACAGCTATATCGGAACCGAGCACCTGCTCCTGGGCCTGCTTCGCGAAGGTGAAGGCCTGGCCGCCAAGGTCCTCAACAACCTTGGCGTCGAGATCGGCAAGGTTCGCCAGACGATCGAGTCCGTCCTCGGTCGGAACGAGCGGATCATCATCC
>DHWI01000010.1:0-463 GCA_002413095.1 Thermoleophilia bacterium UBA5186 | reverse complement strand
TCATCATCCAGCAGATCATCCCGACGTCGCGCGTCAAGAAGGTCATCGAGATCTCCTTCGAGGAAGCGCGGCGGATGGGGCACAACTATGTCGGCACCGAGCACCTGTTGCTCGGGCTGCTCATCGAAGGCGAGGGCATCGCCGCCCATGTGCTCGAAGACCTGGGCGCCACACTGGAGAAGGTGCGCTCAGAGATCGAGCGCCTGCTGCACGACTCGAGCGCCGAAACCGAAGCCGAGCCGGCTCCCAAGAAGCCTTCCAAGACACCGCTTCTCGACCAGTTCGGCCGCGACCTGACGGAGCTTGCGCGGCGCAATCAGCTCGACCCGGTGATCGGTCGCGAGACCGAGATCGAGCGTGTCATCCAGATCCTCAGCCGGCGCACGAAGAACAACCCAGCGCTCATCGGCGAGCCCGGCGTCGGCAAGACGGCGATCGCCGAAGGGCTGGCGCAGCAGATCAA
>DHWI01000132.1:4547-5502 GCA_002413095.1 Thermoleophilia bacterium UBA5186 | reverse complement strand
AGCAGCTCGGCGAGCGCGACCAGCTCGGCGCGCCGGGAGCCCTCCCCGACGACCGCAACCGTGAGCCGGTCGAGATCCCTGAGGAAGGTCGTCGCGCGCACCAGTGCGTCGAGGTTCTGCGCGAAGCCGACGTTGCCGGAGTGCATGACGACGAAGCGTCCCTCGAACTCCTGCTCGCGCGACCACTCGTTGTCGTGCGGCTGTGGCGTCAGGACTGTCGAATCGACCCAGTTCGGGATCACCCGCAACCGCTCGGGAATCGCGCCCTTGCCCTCGAGCCGGAGCCTCATGGTCTCGCCGATCGCGACGACACGGTCCGCGCGCCGAAGGTACAGGCGGATCAGACCGCGCAGGACCTCGATCACGATCTTGTTCTCGAGGCGGCGCAGCTCGATCGCGATCTCGGGGAAGACATCCTGGCTCACGACGACCAGGGGAGCGTCGAAGCGCCGCGCGACGACCAGCGCGACGTCGGCGATGACGGGCGGGTCGGTCATGCAGAGAACCACGTCCGGCGGCGCCGCCGTCAATCCCGTGCGCAGAGAGCCCAGGAGGTAGGTCGCGTAGTTCAGCGCCCGCAACGGGAGCGAGCTCCGGTCGAAGGCGGTTGATGACACGCGCACGATCTCGACGCCTTCGTGCTCCTCGCGGTGCACGCGCCCGGGCTCGCTCTGCAGCTTTCCGGTCACGACCGTGACGTCGAAGTCGGAGGCGAGCGCCGCGCACAGCTCGGAGAGCAGATGCGCCGTCGCCTCGACGCCCGGCCAGTAGTACTGGTTGAACACGAGCAGGCGCGGCCGGCTGCTCATGCGGCGACCGCCTTGGCACCCAGAGCCGTGCCGAGGAACGCGCACATCCAGACGGTCAGGGTCGCTGTGTTCCCGACCGCGTAGAGGTACGACTGGACGAGCGCGATCGCGAGTCCTGTGAGCAGGGCCGCCGTGCAGGCGGCCGC
>DHWI01000132.1:3282-4475 GCA_002413095.1 Thermoleophilia bacterium UBA5186 | reverse complement strand
AGCGCGACCGCGCCGAGCAGCAGCACGCCGACGACGCCGAGTTGGAGGAAGATCCCGACGTACGAGTTCTCGGCCGAGCCGCCGAAGAAGAGCGGGAAGCGATCGACGAAGACGTGATCCTCCGTCCCGAATCCGTAGCCGAGCAGCGGCCGTTCCTCCCCCTGGCGGATCGCACCGCCCCAGGCCTGCGTCCTTCCCGTCGACGCGAAGAAGGTCCGGTGGCCGCCGCCGTTCTGGTTGCCGACCTCGTCGTCGATCCGGAAGTACTGGTCGACGTTGTAGGGATTGTGCTTGCAGTCGACGCACGCGGTGTTGGTCACGGCCGTCGCGTTCGGATCGGGGCTGGGAATCGCCGCGAGCCCGAGACTGACGGCGACCGTCACGGCGACGGCGGCGACGGCGAGCGCGCGACGGCGCGTCGTCGCCGCGCTTGCGACCGCGACGATCAACGTCCCGACTGCCGCGGTGGCAAACGCCCCGCGCGACCCCGAGCCGACGATCGACCCGGCGAGCAGGGCGAGGGCACCCCACGCGAAGATGCGGCGGAGACCCTGGCTCGAGAGCGCAAGCCAGGTCACGAGCGGCAGCGTGACGGCGAAGAGCATCGCGGTCGTGTTCGGGTTCTGGCCGATTCCCCGATAGCGGGTGGGGATCGTCTGGGTCGCCGCCTGCAGAGCGTTATGCGGACTCGAGACGAGCACGACCAGGCCGAGCAGCGCGACCGTAGCTGCGCCGACGACGAGCGCGACGAGGAGCCGTTCCACGCGCACCGCGTTGCCCGCGGAGGCCAGTGCGAGGGCGACGGCGGATCCGAGGACGAGCGCGAAGGACGCGCCGCGCTCGAACGTGAGCCGCGGGTCCGCGGACCACAGAGCCGAGACAACGGCAACCGCAAGGAAGGCGGCGACGGCGGCGTAGACCGCGGTGTGGGCGCGCTCCCAGAGCCGGCGCCCGGACGCGCTCCTGATCGCGTAGGCCGCGGAGCCTGCGAAGAGGGTTGCGAGGCTCAGCCGCCACAGTGGCTGCGCGACGGAGCGGACGGAGGGCGACCAGTTCGACCCGAGGGCGACGAGCACGACCGTGACGGCAAGCAGGACGCGGATCGCGTCCTCCAGGGACATGCGGCGAGGAGCGAGGCGCACGGCGGCTGCAAGGATACGCAGGTGGCCTACCCCGAGCGGATCGTCCCGGAC
>DHWI01000132.1:2131-3011 GCA_002413095.1 Thermoleophilia bacterium UBA5186 | reverse complement strand
GCTCGCCGACGCGTCGTTCGACGTGGTCTGCTCGTTCGAGACGATCGAGCACGTGGAGGACGTCGAGCGCTACCTGGGCCAGATCGCGCGCGTGCTGCGACCCGACGGGATCTTCGTCGTCTCGACCCCGCGGGTCGACGCGACGACGCGGGCGCCCGAGAATCCGTTCCACCGCGTCGAGCTCTCGCAGCGCGACTTCGATGCGGCGCTCCGGACCTGCTTCGACGAGGTCGAGCTCTACGGACAGCGCCGCCTGCAAACGACGCGCCATCTGTTGCTTCAACGAGTCGACATGCTCGGACTGCGCAGGCACCTGACGTTCCTGCGTCGCGCCTCGCGCCTGGTCGGCACGGCGCCGATGGCCGATGTAACGCTCGACGGGATCGCGATCGAGCGCGATGGGATCGAGCGCGCATCCGAGCTCGTCGCCGTCTGCCGGCGGCCACGCCCGTGAGGATCGTCCAGCTCGTCACGAGCGGCGACGTCGCCGGCGGCCAGCTGGTCGCGATGCAGATCGCACGCGCGGCTCGCGACCGCGGCGATCAGGTGTCCTTCGTCTCGCCCACGCCCGGGCCGTTTCTCGACCAGGTCGTCGCCGAGGGCTTCGAAGCGACCCTCCTGGACGTGTCGCGCACCTACCGCGTCGGCGGTGCCGCACGCTTGGCGCGACAGCTTCGCGAAGCCGACGTCGTGCATACGCACACCCACCTCGCCGCCCGCGTGCTCGCGAGGCTGGCGGCCACTTCCGGCCGGGCCGCTGTCGTCGATCACCTCCACATCGAGAACCACTTCCGCCCGCAGCGGCTGTCCGCCGCAGGGCTCAGGGCGCTCGACAACGCGACGGCCCGGCTGAGCGCCCGGCTGCTCGCGGTCTCGAACG
>DHWI01000132.1:0-1903 GCA_002413095.1 Thermoleophilia bacterium UBA5186 | reverse complement strand
ACGTCGTCCTCGCGGGCGAGGATCTCGAGGCCGGCGGCGCCTATCGCGAGTCGCTCGTCGCGGAAGCCGAGCGTGCCGGGGTCGCCGATCGCGTGGCGTTCACCGGCTTCCGGCCGGCCGAGGCTGTGCTCGGCGCCCTGGACGTCTTCGTCCTGCCGTCCTGGATCGAAGGGATGCCAATCACCGTGCTCGAGGCGATGGCGCACCGCAAGCCCGTGGTCGCAACACCGGTCGGCGGCACCCCCGAGCTCGTCGTCGACGGCGAGACGGGCTTGCTCGTGCCGCCGCGCGATCCCGAGGCACTCGCGGAGGCGCTTCGCTCGCTCGTCGCGGATCCGGAGCGCGCGCGGCGGCTCGGCGAAGCGGGCTATGCGCGCGTGGCCGAGCGATTCACCGTCGAGCGGATGACGACACGGGTGCTGGAGGTGTACGACGAGGTCGCCGGGCGCTAGCGACGTCGCCGTCGTGATCCCGACGCGCGGGGATTCGCCGGACCTGCGCAAGGCGATCGAAAGCGTGGTCGCGCAGGGCCCCGGCGAGACGATCGTGGTCGAGAACGGCGCGACGACGCTCTCGCAGGAGAAGCTTGGCCCGGTCCGACTCCTCCAGTTGCCCGAGGCGAACCGTTCGCTCGCGCGGAACGCCGGGGTCGAGGCGGCGCGATTTCCGTTCGTCGCGTTCCTGGATGACGACGACCTCGCGTTGCCGGGACGGCTCGGGCGCCAACGTGACGCCGTCGGGGACGGCGTTGTGCTCACCTTCGGTCGTGTCCGCGTCGTCGACGACGACGGCCGGCCGCTCGACGACTGGAACACGCTGCTCGACCGACGCTTCGCGCGCCTGGAGCGGCGGGGGGTCTCGTACGAGGAGATCCTCGCAGCGCCCGCGCCGATCTACACCTCGGCGACCATGGTGCGCCGCGAGGCGTTCCTGGCAGCCGGCGGCTACGACTCGCGGTTCGACGCGTACGAGGATCTCGACCTCTACCTGCGCCTCGCGCAGGCCGGCGAAGTCGCCCTGACGGCCGGCGATCCCGTCGCCTTGTATCGCCTGCACGGGCAGAACACGCCTTCGCCCAGGCTCTACGAGGGTGCGCTCGGAGTGACGGAGAAGCACCTCCCTCGCGCCGCCGGTCGCGCGCAGCGCCTCCTGCTCGAGCGCCGGCTCGACGCGCTCTGGGGCCTGGGGCGATACGGCGACGCCCGACGGGCGGCCGTGCGGGCGGCGCTCGAGCACCCGCTGCTGCTCTCGCACCCGCGCTTCGCGAAGCGCCTCGCAGGGTCGTTCGTCCGGCGATGAGGATCGCCCTGCTCACCGAAATTCCGGCTCCGTTCCGAATCCCCCTCTTCAACGCGCTCGCAGGGCTGGACGGGGTCGACCTGGATGTCCTCTTCCTGAGCCGCAACGATCCGCGACGGAACTATCCCGTGTACGAGTCGGAGTTCCGGTTCGACTGGGAGGTTCTGCCGGGCCGCGACATTTCGGTGCGCGGCCGGTGGATCGTGCTCAACGCGGACGTGCGTGGGCGGCTGCGCCGCGCGGATCCGGACCTCGTCGTCGTCGGCGGCTGGAACCAGCCCGCGTTCTGGAGCGCGCTCACGCTCCGCCGGCCGACGATCGTGTGGGTCGAGAGCACCGCGCGTGACGAGCGCCGCGGTCGAGGCCCGGGGGAGCTGGCCAAGCGCGGCCTCGTTCGCAGAGCCGCGGGCTTCCTCGTGCCGGGCCGGGCGGCGGCCGAGTACGTCCGGTCGCTGGGCGCACCCGAGGAACGGATCGCAATCGCCCCGAACGCCGTGGACACCTCGATCTTCCTGGCACAGCCGGGAGTTAGTGGCTCAGAGCCACAAAGTCCAAAAAACGGCGATTTGGATCTTGAGTCGGCCGCAAAGAGCGAGAAAAAGTG
>DHWI01000155.1:2253-2740 GCA_002413095.1 Thermoleophilia bacterium UBA5186 | reverse complement strand
CCCGTGATCACGTAGCCGACCTCGCCTGCCTCGAGCGTCTTCGACTCGACGCGCGTCGGCGAGAAGTAGCCGAGCTCCTCGGCCTCGAAGCGCGTCCCCTGCGCCATCGCGCGCAGCGGCTCGCGCGGCGTGAACTTGCCGTCGACCATGCGCACGAAGGCGACCACGCCCCGGTACTGGTCGTACGCCGAGTCGAAGATCAGCGCGCGTCCCGGCGCCGCCGGGTCGCCGACGGGCGCCGGCACGCGGGCCACGATCGCGTCCAGCACCTCGGGAACGCCCTGGCCCGTCTTCGCGGAGATGCGGAGGACGTCGTCCGGGCCGACGCCGATCAGCTCCGCGACCTCCGCGGCTGCCCGGTCAGGATCCGCCTGCGGGAGGTCGATCTTGTTCACGCACGGGACGATCTCGAGGTTGTTCTCGATCGCGAGATAGGCGTTCGCGAGCGTCTGCGCCTCGATTCCCTGGGCGGCGTCGACGACGAGCA
>DHWI01000155.1:1563-2051 GCA_002413095.1 Thermoleophilia bacterium UBA5186 | reverse complement strand
TCGATGTGCGCGATGATCGAGAAGTTGCGGATTTTGGCTTGGTCCATGGCTCAATCCGCTTTCGTCAGGCGGTTCCTCAAACTTAGCAGCGCCCTCAACTCCTGAACTCCCAGCAAACGGCAGCAAATGAGATACGCGGCAGTGGACGCGACGAGCGCGGCGCCGACGGAGACGAGCTGGGCCGGGAACGAGCGGCCAAAGGCCTGGTCGAGCGCGTACCAGACGCTGAACGCAACGGCACCGAGCACCGCGGAAGCCACGACGATCCGCACGGTCGCCGACGCGGTCTCGCCCGCCTCGATCCGTCCCAGCCGGCGGCGTAGCAGGACGAGCAAGACGGCGGTTCCCGCGATGTTGACCACCGACGTGGCGAGCGGAATGCCCCAGATGCCGAACCGGTAGAAGACCGCGTCGAGGACACCGTTCACGAAGAGGTTTCCGAGCGCCACCCACGTCGGGATCCAGTTCGACTGCAGGCTGAAGAACGC
>DHWI01000155.1:0-1553 GCA_002413095.1 Thermoleophilia bacterium UBA5186 | reverse complement strand
TTCAGCATCAGCATCGTCCCGTTGAAGGTCAGCCCGGCCGAAAAGGCCGCGAGCGCCGCGGCCACGACCGGTGTCTGGCCCGGGTGGAACGCACCCCGCTGGTAGACGAGCCGCACGATCGGCTCCGCGAGTACCGCGCTGATCACACTGGCCGGGACGAGCAGAAACGCGATCTGGCGGATCCCGAGCCCGACGGTGTGGCGGAAGCCGTCCATGTCGCGCCGAGCGGCGAGCCTGGATAGCGACGGGAAGAGCACCGTGGCGATCGCCACCGAGAACATCCCCTGCGGGAGCATGTACAACCGGAACGCTTTGTCGATCGCGGCCGGGGCGAGATTCCCGTCGATCAGGCGCGACGCGAACAGCGTGTCGACGACTGCGTTCACGTTGATCAGCCCGAGCCCGAGCGTCACCGGGATCATCAGCTTGAAGGTCTGCGCCACGGCCGGGTCGCGCCAGTCGATCACCATCCGCAGCCGGTCGTCTCTGCCGCGCAGCCACGGAATCGGCAGCAGGACCTGGATGACCGTCCCGGCAAGGATCGCCGCTGCGTACACGTAGAGCTTCGCGTCCTCACTTCCCGCGTGCGGGACGCCGATCGCGAGCCCGGCGATGATCGCGAGGTTCCAGAACACGGGTGTGAGCGCGGGAACGCTGAAGTGCTCGTAGCTGTTCAGGATCCCGACGACGATCCCCGAGACGCCGAGCAGGGCGACGATCGGGAACAGCACCCGCGACAGTCCGACGGAAAGGTTGAGGTCGACCGGGTGGAAGGGCCGCATCAGCAACGGCGCGATCAGGATGAACAGAGCGGTCAGGCCGCCGAGCCCGAGCAGCATCAGCCAGAAGAGCGTCGAGGCGACCCGCCACGCGCGCTTGCGATCTCCCTTCTCCAGCAGCTCGCTGAAAACCGGCACGAACGCCGAGGACAGAGCAGCGTCGGCTACGAGCGCGCGGACGAGATTCGGGATCTGGAACGCGACGGTGAACGCGTTGATCTTCCCGGCGACGCCGAAGTAGTACGCCGCGACCACCTCGCGGACGAGCCCGAGGATGCGGGACAGGCCGGTGGCGAGCGCGAAGATCGCAGTCGACCACGCGAGCCGGCTGCGGTGAGCTGCGGCGGACGAGGCGTCTGTCGTCACGTTCTCACCCGGCGGCACGATACGTCCCGATTCGGCGGCGGGCGACTGCGCCCTTGCTTTGGTACCATCCCGCGGCCCGCATGAGCGGGCGTTTTCACGCTATGCCGAACATCGAACAGCAGAAAAAACGGGTGCGGACTGCGGGCCGGGAGCGGCTCCAGAACCTGCGCTACCGCTCGACCGTCAAGACGCTTTCGCGTCGGCTGGAGGCGGCCGTCGAGGACGGCGACTCCAAGGCAGCGGAGACCGAGCACCGCGAGCTCGTCCGCATGCTCGACAAGGCGGTCTCGAAGGGCGCGCTGCACCGGAACACCGCCGCCCGCCGCAAGGCGCAGGCCGCGAAGCTCATCTCCTCGAAGCGCTAGCCGCCGACTTGCGGCGGCGTTTCAGGACGTGCGGGCTCTGCCC
>DHWI01000142.1:8938-16182 GCA_002413095.1 Thermoleophilia bacterium UBA5186 | reverse complement strand
ATCCCGGAGTTCATCGGCCGGCTCCCGGTCATCTCCGCGGTGCACCAGCTGCAGAAGGAGGATCTCGTCCAGATCCTCACCGAGCCGAAGAACGCGCTCGTCAAGCAGTACCAGCGCTTCTTCGGCTACGACCACATCGAGCTCGTCTTCACCGAGGACTCGATGTGGGAGATCGCGGACGCTGCGCTCGCGCGCGAGACCGGTGCGCGCGGGCTGAGGTCGATCATCGAGAACGCCTTGCTCGACGTCATGTTCGAACTGCCGTCCCGGCGCGACGTGTCGAAGTGCGTGATCACGAAGGAGACGATCTCGCAGCACATCCGGCCGACGCTCGTGACGAGCGCGGGCGCGGACGTGGACGACACCGACGACCTTCCGGTCGAAGAGTCCGCCTAATAGTCGTCGCTCAGGCGCGGCGGCCGGATGCGCCGGCCCGAAACTGCAGCGTCCGGTCTCCGCCATAGCCCGACGTTGAGCTCGAAGCCGTTGACCGTCGTGCGGGCCTTCGGGCGATAAACCGCGTCAACAGCTCGCCGGACGAGCTCGGCCATCGAGAGCCCGCTTCGCCACGCCTCGTCGAGGAGCCGCGCATGCTGCCGATCGGTGAGCGTGATCTGGGTTCGCCGGCTCATCCCACGGAGGTGTACACAGCCATTGATGTAGGTGTACCCCGCGGGAGCGTCCGCGAATGTGTCGAGATCGTGCCGATGCGCCCCGGCGCGGCTAGGTCTCGACGGCTTGCCGCGCGCCGGCCTGCTCGAGGTGCAGCGTGACCAGCTCGCCTGCGCTGCGGACGTGCTCCACCATCAGTCGCCGTGCCTCCTGTGGATCGCGGCGCTCGATCGCCTCGAGGATCCGGTGATGCTGCTCGATGTTCTCCTCGAGGAGGTGTGAGCTCTCCGAGAGCGCTGCCCACGAGAGCGCACGCGGGAAGCTCAGGTGGAGCGTCTCGATGATGGCGAGCAGGCGCGCATTGCCGGCGGCTTCCTGGATCACCTGGTGGAACACGTTGTTCGCCTGCTCCCAGTCGCTCTCCGCGGTCCAGTCGGAGGTCTTGCCGTTGCGGCGCCGGCGGATCAGCGAGCCCATCGAGCGGCGAAAGAGGTTCTCCGCCTCGCGCAGCCGCTCGAGCTGTTCGTCACTGATGCGCGTCGGCGCCAGCTCCGCGGCGAGGCCCTCGAGCTCGGCGCGCACCTCGTACGCCTCCCGGATCTCGCGGGCAGAGGGGCCGTGGACGACCGCGCCTCGGTTCGGCTCGACGTGGACGAGCCCGCCTGACTGCAGCTTGCGGAGCGCTTCGCGCACGGGCGTACGGCTTACTCCGAACTCGGCGGCGAGCGTTTCTTGCCGCAACCGTGACCCACTCGCGATTTGTCCGGAGAGGACTCGGGCTTGGATCGTCGCCGCGAGCCGGTCGACGAGCGCCTGGTTCCCGCGTGCGGTCACGGCCGCTCAGTGTGCAGGCCGTCGCGGACGAGCCGTAGCCCGACGAGCGCGAGAAAGACCGCGAACACGACGCGCAGCGAACGGCCGGGCAACGCCAGGGCGAGCAGCGCGCCGCCGGCGGCCCCGGCCGCGCCGACCACGCCGAAGCGAAGCGCGACGCCGAGATCGCCGATCCCGCGCCGCTGGAGCACGAGGCTCGCGACGGCCGCGGTCGGGAGGACGACGAGTAGCGACGTGGCCTCCGCGGCATGCTGCGGCATTCCGGTGACGAGCGTCAGGAACGGCACCATGAGGACCCCGCCGCCCACGCCGAGCACTCCCGCTGCCACGCCGGTCACCGCGCCGAACGCGACGAAGCCGGCGAGCAGGAGTGCGGAGCTCAATGCCGCACCGCCATCAAGACCGCGACCGCAATGAGGAAGGAGCCGAACGCGAGCTTGAGCGGCCGGTCGCCCAGCCGCGAAAGGAGCCCCGCCCCGACGCGTGCGCCCCCGACCGCGCCGACGGCGAGCGCGATCGCCTCCGGCAGCCGGACCTGGCCCGCGATCCCGTAGGTGAGGACCCCTGCGACGCTGATGGGCACGATCGCGCCGAGGGACATCGCGTGCGCGTCCCGCTGCGCGTAGCCCGCCCAGATCACGAGCAGCGGCACCATCACGATCCCGCCGCCGACGCCGAGCAGCCCGGAGAGCACTCCGCCGGCCAGCCCAATCGCCAGGAGTTGTGGGTCGAGAAAGCGAGCGCGGGCGATCCGCGGTTCCCCCGCGTCTTGCACGGATCCGGCCAACTCGCCGTTGACGATACCACTGAATTGGATCCATTTGACGGGGAAGTGGATCCATTCTACGCTTGTGCGTTCAGAACCGTCCGAAGGAAGAGGCGCGTATCCGCTCCAGGCACGTTCAAGCGAGGGGGAACACATGAGCATCACTACCCGCGTGCGGAGCGCACTCGGCGCGGTTGCAATCATCGCGCTGGCGCTCGCACTGGTCGCCGTAGCCGGCGCATCCACCGCCCACCGTTCCAGCACCGCGGCGCCCGCCGCCGGCGCGACGCTCACCGTCGGCCTGGCCGAAGAGCCGGACGCGCTCGATCCGACGCTCGCGCGCACCTTCGTGGGCCGAGTCGTGTTCTTGTCGCTCTGCGAAAAGCTCTACGACATCAACGCAAAGCTCGACATCGTCCCGCAGCTCGCGGCGAGCCTGCCCAAGGTCTCAGGCGGGGGAAAGACAGTGACGATCAATCTGCGCAAGGGGATCAAGTTCAACGACGGGTCGCCGTTCAACGCGGCCGCCGTCAAGATCTCGCTCGATCGGCACAAAGGCCTTGCCAAATCGGCACGCGCGAGCGAGCTCACGCCGGTCGACTCGGTTACGACCTCAGGATCGAGCACGGTCGTCCTGCACCTCTCCGCGCCGTTCGCGCCGCTCACGTCGCTGCTCGCGGACCGGTCGGGGATGATCATGTCGCCGCAGGCGCTGAATGGGGGCGGCGCTTTCGCGGCCAATCCCGTCTGCGTCGGCCCGTTCTCGTTCGTGAGCCGCACGGCCGGTGACCGCATCGTCCTGAAGAAGTCGAGCTTCTACTACGCGAAGAGCAAGGTGAAGCTCGCCGGGATCGTCTACCGGATCATCAACGAGCCGAGCGCGAGGGCGGCGAACCTCAGCTCCCACGACATCGACGTCGCCGACCGCCTCGCGTCGACCAACCTGCCGGCGATCAAGCGCGACTCCAGCCTGAGCCTGATCAAGGCCACGACGCTCGGCTACCAGGGGCTGACGATCAACATCGGGAACAAGACCGGGCTCAGGAACCCGTACTCCAACGTCGGCACGCCGCTGGCGAAACACCGCGGCCTGCGCGAGGCGCTCGAGCTCTCGCTCGACCGCAAGGTGATCAACAAGGTCGTGTTCGGCGGCACGGTGCTTCCCGACTGCAGCCCCGTCTCGCCGGTGCAGAAGTTCTGGCGGGATCCGAAGCTCAAGTGTCCCGGCCGGAACATCGCGCGTGCGAAGAAGCTCGTCGCGCAATCCCGGGAGAACACGCCGATCCCCGTCAAGCTGATGATCGGGACGGACACCGTCGCCGCGCGGCTCGGCCAGGTGATCCAGTCGGAAGCGCGGGACGCGGGCTTCAACATCGACCTCGTCCCGACCGAGTTCACCACGTCGCTCAACCGCGCGGACGCCGGCCAGTTCGACGTCTTCGCCGTCGGCTTCTCGGGCCGCGTCGACCCCGACGGCACGAACTACGGCTTCGTCCACACGGGCGGCTCACTGAACGACAGCGGCTACTCGTCGGCGCGCGTCGACCGGTTGCTCGACGTCGCGCGAGCCAACACGAACCAGAACAAGCGCCGCGCGCTCTACAACCAGGCGTTCGGGGTCGTCCTGCAGGACCGCCCGCTCATCTACCTCTACCACCCGCAGAACTTCACCGGCGTGTCCAAGAAGGTGAAGGGCGTGCGGGTATACGGTGACGGTCTGATTCGCGTGGCCTTCGCGAGCAAGTAGTCGAAAGGAGTCGGTCATGGGCAGCTTCGTCCTGAGGAAGGTCGGAGCTGCCCTGATCGTCCTGTTCCTGTCGAGCATCCTCGTCTTCCTCGGCGTTCGCGCGCTGCCGGGCGACCCGGCGATCGCGCTCGGCGGGGAGAACCGCGACCCGGCGGTGCTCGCGCAGATCCGGCACGACTACGGGCTCGACAAGCCGGTCCCGATTCAGTACGCGCACTGGATCGGCCACGCGCTGCGCGGCGACCTCGGCACCGACTCTCGTGGGCTCTCCGTCGCGCACACGATCGTCGTGAAGCTCCCGATCACGCTGGAGCTCGCGAGCCTCAGCGTCCTCCTCGGCGTGCTGATCGGGATCCCCGTCGGGATCATCTCGGCCGTTCGGCGCGGGAAGCTCTCCGACTACACGAGCACGACCACGGCGCTCGTCGCGCTGTCGGTGCCCCACTTCTGGCTGGGACTGATGATGATCATCGTCTTCGCGGTCAACCTGCACTGGCTCCCCGCAGGCGACTACGTCTCGATCTCGCACCCGCTGGAGAACCTGCGCCACATGCTCATGCCGGCGGTCGTGCTCGGGACGGGGCTCGCGGCGGTGCTGGCCCGGCAGATGCGCTCGGCGATGCTCGAGTCGCTCAACGCCGACTACGTCCGCACCGCCCGGGCGAAGGGCCTGAGCGAGTGGAGCGTCGTCTGCAAGCACGCGCTGCGGAACTCCCTGATCACCGTTACGACCGTGATCGGACTGCAGCTCGGCGCGCTCATCTCGGGCGCCGTGGTCACCGAGGCGATCTTCTCGATCGCAGGCTTCGGTCGCCTGACCGTCGAGTCGATCCAGCAGCGCGACTACGCGTTGATCCAGGGGATCGTGCTCGTCGCGGCCTCCGGCTACGTTATCGTCAACCTCGGCGTCGACCTCGTCTACTCGTTCCTCAACCCGCGGATCCGGGTCTCGGGGAGCAGCACATGAGCTACGTCGAGCTGGCGACGATCAACCCCAGGGCCGGACGCCGCCGACTGTTGCGGAAGCGCTTCCTTCGCCGTCCGCTCGCCGTCGCCGGGCTAATCGTCGCGGTCGCGTTCGCGACGCTCGCGCTGTTCGCGAACCAGATCGCGCCGTACAGCTACCAGGCGACCGACTTCAACGCGATCCTCGTCCACCAGTCGAGCAAGCACCTGCTCGGGACGGATCCGCTCGGGCACGACATCTGGTCGCAGATCATTTTCGGAGCCAGAGCCTCGATGGAGGCGGGCGTGCTCTCGACGCTGCTCGCACTCGCCGTCGCGGTGCCGATCGGTCTCGTTGCGGGCTATTACCGCGGTTGGATCGACCCGGTGATCGCGAGGCTGACCGACGTGCTGCTCGCGTTCCCGTTCCTGATCCTCGCCGTCGGGCTGGCCGCGATCCTCGGCGCGTCGCTGCGTAACGCGATCCTCGCCCTCGGGATCGGCGCGGCGCCGGGGCTCATCCGCATCGCGCGCGGGGAGGCGCTCGCGCTGCGTGAGGAGGACTACGTGCGCGCCGCGATCGCGAATGGCGCCCGCGACACGACGATCCTCTTCCGGCACATCCTCCCGAACATGATGAGCACGCTGATCGTCCAGGCCACGGTGACGATTCCGCTCGCGATCATCGGCGAGGCGGTGCTCTCGTTCCTCGGGCTCGGCGTGCAGCCGCCGGCCACGTCGTGGGGCGTGCAGCTGAACGCGGCGCAGGACTATCTCACCGAGGCGCCGCGGCTCGCGGTCTACCCTGGTGTGGCGATCGTGATCGCCTCGCTCGCGTTCAACTTGCTCGGCGACGGTCTGCGGGACGTCCTCGACCCGCGGACGCAGCGTTGAGCGCGGCACCGCTGCTCGAGGTCGCCGACCTCTCCGTCCGCTTCGACACCGACGCGGGCACCGTGCACGCGGTCGACAAGATGAGCTTCACGCTCGCCGAGCGCGAGGTGCTCGGAATCGTCGGCGAGTCGGGCTGCGGGAAGAGCGTGACCGCGATGTCGCTGCTGCGCCTCCTCCCGCCGACCGCGACGATCTCGGGTCGCGCGCGCTTCGACGGCGACGACCTGCTCGGCGCATCGTCGCGGCGGCTGCGGCGGATTCGCGGCAACGAGATCGCGTTCGTCTTCCAGGAGCCGATGACCTCGCTGAACCCGGTCTTCACCGTCGGCCGTCAGGTCGAGGAGAGCCTGCGGACGCACCTCGGCCTGTCGCGGTCGGCTGCCCGCAAGCGCGCGATCGAGCTGCTCGACCTCGTGCACATCCCGGCGCCCGAGCGGCGCGTACGCGAGTACCCGCATCAGCTCTCGGGCGGAATGCGCCAGCGGGTGATGATCGCGATGGCGGTCGCGTGCGAGCCGAAGATCCTGATCGCCGACGAGCCGACGACGGCGCTCGACGTCACGATCCAGGCGGGGATCCTCGACCTGATGCGCGAGCTGCGCGAACGGCTCGGCACCGCGATCATCCTGATCACCCACAACCTCGGTGTCGTCGCCGACATCGCCGACCGCGTCGTCGTGATGTACGCGGGCCGCAAGGCCGAGGAGGCGCCCGTCCGCGAGCTCTTCGCGCGGCCGCAGCATCCGTACACGATCGGCCTGCTGGGCGCGATCCCGCTCCCGGGCGCGGCCTCGAAGCAGGACCGGCTGCGCGAGATCCCGGGCCGCGTCCCCTCGCTCGCCGAGCTGCCGAATCACTGCGCGTTCGCGCCGCGCTGCCCTCGCGCCGACGATCGCACGCGCTCGGAGGTGCCGGCGCTGCGCGCGGTTGGGCCGGGGCACCTGGTCGCGTGCTTCCACCCGGGTGGCGAATGGACGGAGTGAACGGGCCCGCGCTCGAGGTCGACGGTCTCAAGAAGCATTTCCCGGTCGGGAGCCGGCTCGCCGGCGGCGGCCAGGTCGTCTATGCGGTGGACGGCGTCTCGTTCTCGATCGCCCCGGGCGAGATGCTCGGGCTCGTCGGCGAGTCAGGCAGCGGCAAGTCGACCGTCGGGAACTGCATCCTGCGCCTGCTCGAACCGACCGACGGGACGATCCGGCTGCTCGGGACAGACATCTCGCACCTCTCGAGGCGGGCGATGCGCCCGCTTCGCCGCGAGCTGCACATGGTCTTCCAGGATCCCTATTCGTCTCTGAACCCGCGCATGACCTGCGGCCAGATCGTCGGCGAGCCGCTGCGGATGCACGCGATCGCGCGCGGCCGCAAGCTCGACGAGGCCGTGGCCGAACTGTTCGACAAGGTTGGCCTGCGCGCGGAGATCCGGTTCCGCTACCCGCACGAGCTCTC
>DHWI01000142.1:6748-8807 GCA_002413095.1 Thermoleophilia bacterium UBA5186 | reverse complement strand
ATGTACCTCGGCAAGATCGTCGAGACGGCTCCAACGGAGGAGCTTTTCGGCGACCCGCAGCATCCCTACACGCAGGCGCTGCTCTCGGCCGCGGTCGTCCCCGACCCGGAGGTGCAGCGCAAGCGGCGGCGGATCGTCCTCCAGGGCGATATCCCGAGCCCGATGGCGCCGCCGTCCGGCTGCGCCTTTCGCACGCGCTGCCCGCTCGAGCACGAGTCGGCCCCGCGCTCGCACGAGGAGGAGCCGCTGCTCCGCGACGTCGGCGGCGGACACCTCGTCGCGTGCCACCTCGTGGGGCCCGGTCGCGTCGCGCCGCGCCTGATCGACGTTCCCGCCGACGTGCTCGCGGCGCGCGAGGCTTGATGTTCACCACTCGCCCCGAGCTGCGGGGAACCTTCGGGATGGTCGCGTCGACGCACTGGCTCCCTTCGGCGGCGGGGATGGCGATCCTCGAGGGCGGGGGGAACGCGTTCGATGCGGCCGTGGCCACGGGCCTGACCCTGCAGGTCGTCGAGCCGCACCTGAACGGGCCCGGTGGCGACCTTCCGGCTGTCTTCTGGAGCGCCGAACGAGGCGAGGCACTCGTCCTCTGCGCCCAGGGCGTATCCCCGGCGGCCGCGACGATCGAGCGCTACCGCTCGCTCGGACATGACCTGGTGCCAGGCACGGGGCTCCTCGCCGCGTGCGTCCCCGGTGCCTTCGACGGTTGGATGCTGCTGCTGCGCGAGTTCGGGACGCTAAGGCTCGCCGACGTGCTCGAAGCCGCGATCGGGTACGCCGAGAACGGCTATCCGGTCGTCCCGGGCATCCCGCGGACGATCGAGCTCGTCGCCGAGCTGCTTCGCGAATGGCCTGCGTCGGCCGAGCTCTACCTGCCGCCGCCCGAGTCCGGGACGCTCTTCCGTAACCCGACGCTTGCGGCGACGTACCGGCGCATCCTCGAGGAGGCCCGCTCGGCCGACCGCGAGGAGGAGATCGACAAAGCCCGCGACGTCTTCTACCGCGGCTTTGTCGCGGAGGCGATCGACCGCTTCTCGGCGGCCGAAGGCGGGCTCCTCACGGGCGACGACCTCGCAGGCTGGCGCGCGACACTGGAAGCGCCCGCGACGTACGACTACGAAGGGCTCACGGTCTGCAAGACCGGCCCCTGGGGGCAAGGTCCGGTCTTCCTCCAGCAACTCGCCCTCCTGGAGGGCTTCGACCTACGCGCGCTCGGGCTCGGCAGCGCCGACTTCGTCCACACGGTCGTAGAGTGCGCGAAGCTTGCGTTCGCCGACCGCGAGGCGTTCTACGGCGACCCAGACTTCGTCGACGTGCCGCTCGAGCGGCTCCTCTCGCGCGAGTACAACGACGAGCGCCGGCTGCTCGTCGGCACCGAGGCAGCGGACGGGCTTCGGCCGGGCGGCGGGAAGCTGCCGTCACGGATCCCGGAGGCTCGCGCCACGGTCGGCACGGGCGAGCCGACCCGAGGCGACACCGTGCACCTGGACGTCGTCGACCGCTTCGGCAACGTGTTCTCGGCNNGCAAGCGCCCGCGGACGACGCTCTCGCCGTCGCTCGCGCTCCGCGGCGGCGACCCCTATCTCGCGTTCGGCACCCCCGGCGGCGACCAGCAGGATCAATGGTCGCTCGTGTTCTTCCTCGCCCACACGGTCTTCGACCTCGACCTCCAGGCGGCGATCGACGCGGCGAGCTTCCACACCGACCACTTCCCGAGCTCGTTCTATCCGCGGCAGATCGAGTCCCGGTCGCTCTCGATCGAGGGCCGGTACGGGGACGCCGCGATCGCCGAGCTGCGCGAGCGCGGCCATGACGTCGAGGTCACCGACGACTGGTCGCTCGGTCGGGTCAGCGCCGCGGGGCGCGAGAACGGCCTGCTCAAGGCGGGCGCGAATCCCCGCGGGATGCAGGGCTACGCCGTCGGCCGCTAGGCTGGGCCCATAGTCGCTGCCTGATCGCACCGGTCCCGACGCCGCGAGTGCCCAGCACCCGTCGGACTACGATGCCGCGATGCAGCCGCTGTACGAGCCCGCAGGCGTCGAGGAGCGCTGGCAGCGCA
>DHWI01000142.1:687-6633 GCA_002413095.1 Thermoleophilia bacterium UBA5186 | reverse complement strand
CCGCCGAACGTGACCGGCGACCTGCACATGGGTCACGCGCTGCAGCTCAGCCTCGCGGACACGATCGTCCGCACGAAGCGAATGCAGGGGTACAACGTCCTCTTCCAGCCCGGCTACGACCATGCGGGCATCGCGACCCAAAACGCGGTCGAGCGGCACCTCGCGAGCCAGGGCAAGAGCCGGCAGGAGCTGGGCCGAGAGGCGTTCGTCGAGCTCGTCTGGGAATGGTTGCGCGAGTACGGCGGCAAGATCATGTTCCAGTTCAGGCGGATCGGCGCGTCGCTCGACTACCGTCGCGAGCGCTTCACGATGGACGACGCCTACATCCGCGCGGTCATGCGGTTCTTCGTCCACCTGCATCGGAAGGGCTGGATCTACCGCGCGAACCGGATCATCAACTGGTGCCCGTTTCACCAGACGTCGCTCTCGGATCTGGAGCTCCAGCACGAGGAGGTGGACGACGCGCTCACCTACGTGCGCTACCCGCTCGCCGACGGCGACGGGCACATCACGGTCGCGACCGTGCGTCCGCCCACGATCCTCGGCGACGTGGCTGTTGCCGTGCATCCCGACGACGAGCGCTACCGCGAGCTCGTGGGCCGCGAGGTGGTGGTGCCGGTGGTCGAGCGCCGCGTGCCCGTGATCGCCGACGAGCGGGTCGACCAGGATTTCGGCACGGGCGCCCTGAAGGTGACGCCGGGCCACGATCCGCTCGACTACGAGCTCGGCCGCGACCACGGTCTCCCCGAGCTCACCGTGATCGGGCCGGACGGCCGGATGAACGAGAACGCCGGCGAGCTCGCCGGGCTGAACCAGGAGGAGGCGGAGACGCGAGTCCTCGACTGGCTCAAGCAGCACGACCAGCTCGAGAAGCGCGAGTCGTACCGGCACACGGTGGCCCTCTGCAGCCGCTGCGGGAGCCGGATCGAGCCGCTCATCTCCTTGCAGTGGTGGTGCGCGATGGACGAGCTGAAGCGGCCCGCGCTCGAAGCGCTCCGGTCGGGCCGCGTCCGCTACCACCCCGAGTCGCAGCACCGGTTCGCGGTCTCGTCTCTCGAGGACGCGCCCGACTGGAACATCTCCCGCCAGATCTGGTGGGGGCATCAGCTGCCCGTTTGGGAATGCCCGGAGGGGCACGAGACCGTCGAGGAGACCGAGCCGGACGCGTGCGCCCAATGCGGCTCCCGCGAGCTGACGCGCTCGACGGACGTGCTCGACACGTGGTTCTCGTCGGCGCTCTGGCCGTTCGCGACGCTCGGCTGGCCCGAGGACACCGAGGATCTTCGCGCTTTCTACCCGGGCCATATGAACACGACCGCGCGGGACATCATCCGGCTCTGGGAGAACCGGATGATCTTCACCGGGATCGAGATGATGGGCGACGTCCCGTTCCATGACGTCGTGATCCATTCGCTCGTGCACGCGCCCACGGGAGGCCGGATGTCGAAGAGCCTCGGCACCGGGATGAACCCGCTGGCGGCGATGGACGCCTACGGTGCGGACGCGACGCGGTACGGCCTGATGAAGATGGCGTCCTCGCAGGACGTGCGCTTCTCGGAGGGGGCGATCGAGGAGGGCCGCAAGCTCGCGAACAAGCTGTGGAACGTCGCGCGGCTGATCCTGCAGGCAACCGAGGGCGCCTCTCCCGAGGAGCGGCCGCGCACGCTCGAGGAGCGCTGGATCCTCGCGCGGCTCTCGCAGACGCAGCGCGAGCTCGAGCGCATGCTCGGCGAGTTCGACTTCTCGCACCTCGTCACAGAGCTCTACCGCGTCACGTTCGACGACTTCTGCGACTGGTACGCGGAGGCCGTGAAGCAGCGGCTCTACGAGGGCGACGCCGACGCGCGCGCGACCGCGGTCGCGGCGCTCGAACGGCTGCTGAAGCTTCTGCATCCCGCGATGCCGCACGTGACGGAGGAGATCTGGTCGAACCTGCCCGCCCGCGAGACGCGGTTGATCGTGGCGCGGTGGCCAGAGGCGGGCGACGACGCGGAGGCGGATGCGCTGGCGGCCGTCCAGGAAGCGGCGGCGATCTTCAGGCGGAGCGGCGTCCTCCCGAAGCTCGAAGGCGAGGAGAAGCGTATCTTCGACGCGGTCGTGAAGCCCGAGCGCACGGTTCCAGGAAACGGTGACGCGTCGGCCGAGATCGAGCGCCTGCGCCGGGAGATCGCCCGCGCGGAGGGCATGCTGGCGAACGAGCGCTTTGTGGGCAGCGCGCCGCCGCAGGTCGTCGAGGCCGAGCGCGAGAAGCTCGCCCGCTACCGGCGCGAGCTCGATGCGATCGGCGGTTGACTGGCTCGAGTCGCTCTCGCCGTGGCCGGAGGAGTTCGGGCTCGAGCGGATGCAGCGCCTGCTTGCCGATCTAGGCGAGCCGCAGCGCCGGTTCCCCTCGATCCACGTGGTCGGGACGAAGGGCAAGTCCACGGCGACTCGGACGATCGCCGAGCTGCTGCGGGCCGAGGGGCTCCACGTCGGCGCCTATACCTCCCCGCACGTCTCGGGCTGGCACGAGCGGCTCGACACGGATCCTGCGACGCTCGTACAGGCGCTCGAGCGCGTCCGCGCGCACGCGGAGGGCGCGACCCAGTTCGAGGTGCTGACGGCCGCCGCGCTGGCGGAGTTCGCGGCGCAGGGCGTCGACGCCGCGGTCGTCGAGGCGGGGCTCGGCGGGCGGCTCGATGCGACGAACACGATCCACGGTCGCGTCGTCCACCTGACGAACGTCGGCCTCGAGCACACAGACGTGCTGGGTGACACGCGCGAGGCGATCGCGGGCGAGAAGCTCGCCGTCGCAACACCCGAAGCGATCGTCGTTCTCGGCGAAGGCGAGTGGGCGCATCTCGTCGCGGCGAACGACGTACGCCTGGGCGGCGCCCGCGAGACGGCAGAGGCGTTTCTCGGGCGTCGGATCGAGCAGGAGGTTGATGTCCGGCTCCCCGGACGGCTCGAGCATCGAGGAGAGGAGGTCTGGGACGGTGCGCACACGCCTGACGCTGCAGCTTGGCTCGTCGGGCAGCTCGAGCGGGACGACTACGTTCTCTGCATCTCGATCCTCGACGACAAGGATGCGGAGGGAATCCTCGAGCGCCTGCGCGGCGCCGGCGGCGTCCTCGTCGCGACCGAGTCCTCGAATTCGCGTTCGCTCGCCGCAAAGGAACTCGCCGCCCGCGCCGAACCGTACTTCGAGCATGTCGAGTCAATCGCCGACCCCGTGGCTGCACTTGGTCGAGCCCGCGAGCTCGCCGGACCGGCCGGCGCCGTCCTCGTCACCGGGTCGCTCTATCTCCTTGCCGATCTCTCTGCTGGTGGCTAGAACCCGTACCATGAGCCGTGGTGGACAGACCGCCGGAGTCCTCGCGCTCGCGGCCTTCGTCGTCCTGGCGATCGTCGGGCTTGCATTCGGTGCCGGCTACATGATCGGAAAGCTCCTCCTGTGATCACGGCGAGCGCGTTCAGCAGCCTGCACGACTTCTTCAGCTCTGCGGCGTGGCGTGTGACCCAGTCGCTCACGCTGTTCTTCGTGGTCGTCTTCTACGCGGCGACCGTCTTCTGGGTCTACAAAGACGCGCGACGTCGGATCGAGGATCCGTGGCTCGTCATGATGGCTGTGATCCTCGGGATCGTCCCGCCGTTCATCGGCCCGCTCGTGTACATGCTCTTCCGGCCGCCGGAGTACATGGCCGACGTGCGTGAGCGCGAGCTCGAGATCAAGGCGATGGAGACGCGGCTCGCGCGTCGTGACCTGCACTGCCCGGTCTGCCGCGCGGAGGTGGACGCTTCGTTCCTCATCTGCCCCGTCTGCACGACGAAGTTGAAGCAGTCGTGCGTGAACTGCAAGGCGCCGCTGGAGGCGCTGTGGCAGGTCTGCCCGTTCTGTGAGACGCCGGTCGACTCGCCGTCGTCGATCGCCCTCGGCCAGCGCGTCGGGTCCGCCCAGATCGAGCAGTCCGTCGAGGACACGTTCGACGCCGCGGCAGCGCGCCGCCGCCTCCGCAGCAGCGAGTAGACTCCGCCGCCCGATGGCGGTCGAGCACGCTACGCGTTCTGGTCACACCCGAAGTGGCGCGAACGACCGTCCGACACCGACTCCGCGTCAGCTACCCAATGGCCATGGAACGTAGTCTGATCCTGATCAAGCCGGATGCGGTCGAGCGCTCGCTCGCCGGGGAGATCCTCGGCCGGATCGAGCGACGCGGCTTCACGCTGCGCGCCGCGAAGCTGCTGAGCGTCGACCGCGCGCTCGGCGAAGAGCACTACGCGGAGCATCGCGAGAAGCCGTTCTTCGGCGAGCTGGTCGACTTCATCACCTCTGGGCCGACGCTGGCCCTCGTCGTCGAAGGGGAGGGGGCGATCGCGACGCTGCGGACGACGATCGGCGCGACGAATCCGGCCGACGCCGCACCCGGGACGATCCGGGGAGATCTCGCGCTCGCGATGCCGAACAACCTCGTGCACGGCTCCGATTCCCCCGAGTCGGCAGAGCGGGAGATCGCGCTCTGGTTCGGCGATGACGAGCTCGTCTGACCTGCCGGACTACGCGGTCGTCAACCGCGACAACTGGACGAAGAAGAACGCCGAGTACACCGACCGCCGCGCGCACGACGCGTGGGCGGAGGAGGAGATCACCTGGGGCATGGCGGGGGCCCGGGAGGCCGACGTGCAACTCCTTCCGGACATCGCCGGCAAGGACATCGTCGAGCTGGGGTGCGGAACGGCCTACTTCAGCGCCTGGCTGAAGAGGCGCGGGGCCGCACGGGTCGTCGGCGTCGACGTCACGCCTGCGCAGCTCGAGACGGCGCGGCGGATGAATGCCGAGTTCGGGCTCGGTCTCGAGCTGATTGAGGCGAACGCGGAGGAAACCGGTCTCCCGGACGCGTCGTTCGACATCGTCCATTCCGAGTATGGCGCCTCGATCTGGTGCGACCCGTACAAGTGGATTCCCGAGGCGGCGCGGCTCCTGCGGCCGGGTGGCGAGCTCATCTTCCTCCGGAACTCGACCCTGGCCGTCCTCTGTGCGACCAACGACGGGCCGCCGTCCGAGACCCTGCAGCGGCCGCAGCTCGGGCTGCATCGGCTCGAATGGCGCGAGCCCGACTTCGAGATCGAGTTCCAGCTCGGCCACGGCGACTGGGTGCGGCTCCTCCGGTCGAACGGCTTCGAGGTCATCGATCTCGTCGAGCTGTTCGCGACGGAATCGACGCCGGAGCACACGTATTACGGGTTCTCGCCGGAGTGGTCGAGGAAGTGGCCCGTCGAGGAGATCTGGCGGGCGCGCAAGGTCGCGTGAGCGTCCCCCCGGCCCCGCCGCTCCTACTCGCGTCGACCTCGCCCCAGCGGCGGGCGATTCTGGAGCAGCTCGGGATCCCGTTCGACGTCGTCGCACCGCGGTACGTCGAGGACGATCCCCCCGAGGCGGATGCGGTCGAGCTCGTCCGGGGACACGCGCGCGAGAAGGCGCGGTCCCTGGCGGGTGATGCGGGCGACCGCCCTGTGCTCGGGGTCGATACGGCGGTTGTGTTGCAGGGCCGGATCTACGGGAAGCCGGCAGGCGCGGCAGAGGCGGAGGAGATGCTGGAGCGGCTCGCCGGCAAGACGCACGCGGTCGTCTCCGGCCTGTGTCTCGTCACGCCGGGCTGGGAGGTCGTGGAGCACGAGGCGACGCGGGTGGCGTTTCGTACGCTGACGCCGCGCGATCTGGGCGCGTATGTCGCGAGCGGCGAGTGGGAGGGGCGCGCGGGCGGCTACGCGATCCAGGGTCTCGGCGCAGCGCTCGTGCGCCGCATCGAAGGCGACTATCTGAACGTCGTCGGATTGCCGGCCGCGTTGCTCGTGCGGCTGCTCGCGGAGCGTTTCCCGGGCCTATACCGCTTCGGCTGAATCGGCTCGTCGCCCATCTCGCCCGCCGCTCTCAGCCCCGGGTGCCCAGCGCAGCCCTGTCCCGGGGCC
>DHWI01000142.1:0-656 GCA_002413095.1 Thermoleophilia bacterium UBA5186 | reverse complement strand
GGGGCCTGGCCAAGCCGCGCAATACGAATTCCTCGAACGCGGCGCGTGCTTTCGCCAGATCACTTCCGAACATGCCGAGCAGAGTCAGCGTGAGAAAACGGGGACGGCCTACGCGCCCCACCAACGCCCGGTAGCTGCTCCACCGCCACTCGCCCGGATGACGGCAGAGGCCTGCACGTACCGGGTTCAGGACGATGTATCGGCACAGTTCGAGGAGATGCCAATCGCTCTCCACCACCTCCGAGAAGAACCGTCTCTCAAAGAGATGGCCTTCATAGCCGTGCCGGCGGTTGAAAGCTTGCGCGTACTGGCCGTTCAGCAGCTGCATCCCGACCGAGATATCGCTGCCGGGCGTTTCGACGAGCAAGTGGTAGTGATTCGTCATCAGGCAGTACGAATGCACCTTCCAGCCCAGGTGGGCCACAACTTGGCCGAGCAGGAAGAGGAAAAGCTCGCAATCGCGATCTTCGAGCACGATCGCCTGGCGGCGGTTCCCCCGGGTTCCGACGTGATAGATGCCACCGGGGAGCTGGGGGCGAGCGCGGCGTGCCATGTCACGACGCTAGGCACCCAGAGCCTCGTTCGGAGGCGCTCGGAGTCGATTGGCACGGTCTCGGCACAGCTTTGGGACATGGCATGGGGCCAGGCCCCGCCGT
>DHWI01000007.1:509-4562 GCA_002413095.1 Thermoleophilia bacterium UBA5186 | reverse complement strand
CATCCCGATCGAGGAGCGCGACGCCGCGGAGATCACCTCACGCTTCGCCGCGCGAAATCCCGCGTTCGACGTCACGCCGGCCGCCCTGATCGCCGCGATCGTGACCGAGGACGGCATCCACCGCGCGCCCTACGCGCAGTCGCTCGCGCCTGCTCCCGCGCCGGCATGAGCGTCGTCGAGCGCTACCACTTCGACGAATCGCTGTTCGAGCGCTTGCAGGCGCTCGTCGCGGACGGCACGCTCTCGGCGGAGTCCAACTACGTGCGCGGACGGATCGAACCGCTCCCGAGCGAGGCGCTCGTTCCGTTGGATCGTGCACTAGTGCACAAGGGCCAGGAAGCGATCGACCGCGGCGAGGTGGCCGCGGCAGTGCTGAACGGCGGGATGGCCACGCGCTTCGGCGGAGTCGTGAAGGGCATCGTCGAAGTTGTGGACGGACGGAGCTTCCTCGAATGGAAGCTGCTGGACGCGGAGCGGGCGGGGGTGCCGATGGTGGTGATGAACAGCTTTGCCACCGACGAGGCGACGTGCGAATTCGTCGCCGGGCTCGAGGTCACCCAGCCGCGGTTCTTCACCCAGTCGGTCTCGCTGCGCCTGAACCGAGACGGGACCTTGTTCCTCGACGAGGACGGGGCGGCGGCGCCCTACGCACCCGGCCACGGCGACTTCGTCCGTTCAGTGCGGCGCGAGGGCGTGCTCGACGAACTGCGCGCGCGTGGCGTCCGGCTCCTGCTGCTGTCGAACGTGGACAACCTCGCCGCGCGGGTCGATCCCGCAGTCGTGGGGGCGCACGTTGCCGGCGGGCGGCCCATCACGCTCGAGGTGACCGAGAAGGCGCCCGGCGACAAGGGTGGAGCGCCCGCGCTCGTCGACGGGCGCCCGATGGCCGTCGAGGGCTTCCGCTTCCCGCCGGACTTCGACCAGGATCGGATCCCCGTCTTCGCGACGAACTGCTTCGTCTTCGACCTCGACGCGCTCGACCGCGAGTACGACCTGACCTGGCTGTACGTCGAGAAGGAGGTCTCGGGGAAGCCCGCCGTCCAGCTCGAGCAGCTCGTGAACGAGGTGACGAGGCTCCAGCCGACGACGTTCCTCCAGGTGCCGCGCACAGGCCCACAGGGTCGGTTCTTTCCAGTGAAGACGCCGGAGGATCTCGAGGCGTCGCGCGAGCCGCTGCGCGAGCTTCTGCACAGTTCCGTCACGGATTAGCGCGCCGGACGCACCTACGCTCGGAGGGTGCTCGAGCTGCTCCTCCCGCAGCGGTGCGTCGTCTGCTCCGTCCAGGGGGTACAGGTCTGCGAACGCTGCCGCGCGGGGCTGCCGCGCATCGGCGCGCCGCTCTGCGAGCGCTGTGGCGCGCCGACCGCCTGGCCGGTCGCCCGCTGCGCCGAATGCTCGGGCCGTCGGCTCGCGTTCGGCTCGGCGCGGGCAGCCGTTCCGTACGACGACGCTGTGCGGGCGCTCGTCCGCGAGTGGAAGGAGCGCGGCCTGCGCCGGCTCGCCCTCCTCGCCGCGGATCTCGTCGCTGGAACCGTCGAGCGCCCGGACGGCGCGACGCTCGTCCCGGTTCCTGCCGACCGTGACCGCAGCCTAAAGCGCGGCCACGAGCCGGCTACCCAGCTCGCCAGCGAGCTCGGACGCCGCTGGGAGCTTCCGGTCGAGCGGCTCCTTCGCCGCACGCGCGCAGGCCAGCGGCAGCGCGGCCTCTCGCAAGCCGACCGCCGCGCCAACGTCCGCGGGGCGTTCGCGGCGGCACGCCAAATCCAGACCCGAATCGTCCTGATCGATGACGTCTACACGACAGGATCGACCGCCAATGCGGCCGCGTCCGCCCTGCGGAAGGGCGGAGCGCGCCGGGTCGACGTCGTCACCTTCGCCCGCACGATCCGCATCCGCTAGATTCGTCCGGAGCGACCTCGGGAGGCTGGATGCGACTTCAGGTGAAGGGCCGGAACCTCGAGGTCAGCGATTCGATCCGCGAGTACGCCGAGCGCAAGCTCGGGAAGCTCGACCGCCTGCTGAACGACCTGACGACCGTCGAGCTCGAGCTCGCCGTCGAGCGCAATCCCTCGATCGCCGAGAACCAGGTCGCCGAGGCCACGATCTTCACCAAGGGCCCCGTCTTGCGAGCCCGGGAGGCTTCCGGAGACATGAAGGCGTCGATCGACCAGCTGACCGAGAAGCTGATGCGCCAGGTAAAGCACTACCGCGAGTCGCGGCAGGATCACCGCCGCTTACGCGGCCCCGGAGCCACCGCCGACCAAGGAGGATTCGTGATCGAGGACGGAGCGGAGCCGCAGATCGTCAAGACGAAGCAGTTCGCGGTCAAGCCGATGAGCGCCGAGGAGGCCGTGCTTCAGCTCGAGCTTGTCGGCCACGACTTCTTCGTCTTCCAGAACGCGGATTCGAGCGAGGTGAACGTCGTCTACCGCCGGCGCGGCGGCGGCTACGGGCTGATCGAGCCGCAGACCTACTAGGTTGCGCTGGCCCTGGCGTCGCGCGGAGACGCTCAACNNACGCCTCCTGGAACGACTCAGCGATCACCGGGATGGCCCGCACGCGCGAGTGGGACGTGACCGCGCTGGCGGACGCGCCGCAAATCGAGGGCGAGGAGGTCCGCTTCGACGTGCTGCCTGACGGCACGATCCTCGTCGAGGACGACGTGGGCGATGCGGCGCTCGCTCCGCTGGCCGAAGCCGTCGAAGCGACCTTGCGCCCGCCGTATCGCGCCCGTGCGGTGCGCCGGACGGATGCCCGCTGGGCGATCGCGGCCGAAACGATTCGCGTTGTCGAGCTGCCGGGGCAGCCCGGCGATGCGCTCGAAATCACCGACCGGGCGGGGGTGCGAGAACTCAAGATCGACGGTGAACGCTCGTTTGGGAGCGTTCCCAAGCTGGAGCTGCTCGCCGGTGCGCAGTTCTCGGACTACGCACTCCAGGCTCAGAGACTCGACGGCGATCTCTGGGAGATCCGACTCGATCCGCTCTAGCTAGGCGGCGCAGGTCGCGCCGAGCCGATGGGCTTCCCGGGCGATCACGAGCGAGGTTGAGCGGGTCTCGGCGAAGGCCGCGTGCGCCTCGCCGAGCTTGCGGGCGAGCACCGCTTCGTGGAAGCGGTCGACGGCGTCCACGCGGCTCTGCGCGGCAGCCGTGAGCCGCTGGAAGGACCGTATGCCCAGCTTCGGCGGCACGATCTGGCGCACCGCGTTTGCGAACTCGGCCTCGACGAGCCGGCGCGCCGTGAAGCTCGCCAGATAGGCGCTGCGCGTCCGCGGGCTCTTCAACCGGTGCAGATCGCTTGCCCGCGTGGCGCACGCTGCCTCGACGCGATGCACAAAGGCCGCCCGTTCGTGCCCGGTCTGCTCCGTAGCCGGTGCGGGAGGGAGCTCCATCCCGACCGGGACGGGCGTGCTCTCCACCTTGGGCTCGGTCGCGCTGACCTGGACGCCCATCTTGACGAACTCGCCCCGGTCCGAGGTGAAGGAACAGACGTAGTCCCAGCCGCTGTTCGAGGCGTTGCACGTGTACGGCCCGACGCCCGGGGTGCGGTGGTCGAGGTAGGAGCTGAGCTCCGCCGCGGTCAGCCTGCCGCCGGGGAGCTTCGACGCGACGTCGCCGCAGCCGGACGAAACCGTCGCGAGACAGCCGATCAGAAGCGCGCGGATCAGCGGTGTGCGGCTCACCTCACGGCAAGGATCGGCCGCAAGCCGACCCCTAACATCCACCCAACGGGGGAGCCGATACCCTAAGAACGATGTCTTCGCAGCTCGGCAGCTTCGAGAAGGTCCTCCGCTTCGGCGAGGGCCGCCGCATGAAGCGGATCGCAGAGCAGGCCGCCTATATCGACACGCTGGAGCCTGAGTTCGAGGGGCTTTCCGAGGACCAGCTTCGCGACAAGACGGCGGAGTTCCGGCAGCGGCTCGAGAACGGCGAGGAGCTCGACGCGCTCGTCTTCGAGGCCTTCGCAGCGGTCCGCGAGGCCCGCAAGCGCGCCTCCGATCAGCGCCTCTTCCCCGTCCAGATGATGGGCGGGATCGTCCTCCACGAGGGCGAC
>DHWI01000007.1:0-334 GCA_002413095.1 Thermoleophilia bacterium UBA5186 | reverse complement strand
CGCTGATCATCTCCGGCGAGCCCGAGACCGCGGCGGCGCTCTACTACGACTTTGCGCGCATCGCCAAGCAGCTCACGGGCGTCGTGGCGAAGCCGACGTCGAAGATCAACCCGACCGAGGAAGAGCCCGGCGACTACGAGTACGACGAGAAGCACAAGACCGTGTCCCCGCGCGAGTCGGCCATCGAGGCCGTCGAGCGCACGCTGCGGATCGAGAACCTCTACGACCCGCGCAACTCACAGCTCGTCAACCATCTCGTTCAGGCGCTGAAGGCGGAGTCGCTCTACAACCGCGACGTCGAGTACGTCGTCCAGGACGGCGAGGTCAAGATCGT
>DHWI01000134.1 GCA_002413095.1 Thermoleophilia bacterium UBA5186 | reverse complement strand
GAGCCGCGCTACGAGGAGGACTTCGACCGCTCGCGCTTCGTCTACTTCGACGCGCGGATCGTCGGCGGCGAGTTCGGCACCGGCCTCTGGCCGGACCACGCCGAGCGCGATGCGGACGCCCGCGAACGGAGCGGCACGCACGAACCGGTCTGGGTGCTGTTGGACGAGCTCGACGGGCTCGACATCAGGCCCCGAGCGCTAGTGAAGATCCTGACGTCGTAGCTATACTCCGCAGCCGCTCATGGCTGTCCCCAAGAAGAAAACGTCCAAGGCTCGTCGCGACAAGCGCCGCGCGCAGCACTCGATCGAAGCGCCGCGCGTGAACCTGTGCCCGAACTGCGGCTCGCCGACACGGCCGCACCGGATGTGCCCGACCTGCAAGACGTACCGCGGTCGGGACATAGAGCCAATGCGCACCGCAGCTCCGTAGAGCCATGATTCGGGTGGCGGTCGACGCCATGGGCGGGGACCGCGCGCCCGACGAGATCGTCGCCGGGGCGCTCGAGGCACGCTCGTCGAGCATCGAGCCGATCCTGTTCGGGCCGGCGGACCTCGACACCGGTGGACTCGAGCTGGTCGAGGCGCCCGACACGATCGCGATGGACGACAAGCCGGCCGAGGCGGTCCGCGCAAAGCCGAACAGTTCGCTCGTCGCGGCCTGCCGCGCCGTCGGCGAGGGCCGCGCCGACGCGGTGGTCTCCGCAGGAAACACGGGCGCGATGCTCGCCGCGTCGTTCCTCGAGCTGCGCCGGCTGCCCGGCGTGGCGCGACCCGCCATCGCGGTGCCGCTCCCGGCGCGTCGCGGGCCCTCGGTGCTCATCGACGCCGGCGCGAACGCCGACGCGCGCGCCGAGCACCTCCTCCAGTTCGGTCACATGGGCGCGATCTTCTCCGAGGAGATCCTCGGCGTCACGCGACCCGAAGTGCGGTTGCTCTCGATCGGCGAGGAGCCCGAGAAGGGCAATCAGCTCACCCTCGAAGCGCACGCCCTGCTCGCGGAGAGCGACCTCGACTTCCGGGGGAACGCCGAGGCGCGCGACCTGCTCAAGGGAGTCGCGGACGTCGTCGTGACCGACGGCTTTACCGGCAACGTCGCACTCAAGTTGATCGAGGGGACGATCCGCGAGCTCCTCGACGCGCTCCGCGAACAGATCACGGCGACGCCCCGGGGGAAGCTGGGCGGCCTGCTGATCCGCCCTGCGACTCGGGCGCTGCGCACCAAGCTCGATCCCGACACCTATGGGGGCGCCTATCTCCTGGGCCTCCGCGGGCTCGCCGTGATCGCACACGGCAACTCCGGGCGCCTCGCGATCGCGAACGCGATCCGACTCGCCGCGCGGGGCGTCGAACGCGACGTCGTCGGACGTTTGGCCGAGCGCCTTCCGCAGCGCGCGAAAGCCAATGTATGATCGGCGCCTCTTCGGCCCCAACGACCAAATCGAGGTGAGATGGCAGCGTCCCGCGAGGAAGTGTTCGAGCGCGTCAAGGAAGTCCTGACCGAGCAGCTCGGCGTCGACGAGAACGAGATCACCGAGGAGGCATCCTTCCAGGAGGATCTCGATGCGGACTCACTCGACCTGGTCGAGTTGATCATGGAGCTCGAGGACCAGTTCGGGATCAAGATCTCGGACGATGACGCCCAGAAGATCCAGACCGTCGGGCAGGCCGTCGACTACGTCTCCACGCACCAGTAGCAGTTCCGTGGGCGGTGACCCGAGCGAGCTCGGGCGCCTGATCGACGAACTTCCGCCGGAGCGGCTCGAGCCGGTGTTCACCCATTCGTCGTGGGCGCCCGACCGCGCGTCGTCGTATGAGCGGCTCGAGTTCCTCGGCGACAGCGTGCTGGAGCTCGCGGTCGCACGCGAGCTGTACGAGCGCTATCCGGACTTCTCGGAGGGCCGGATGGCGAAGATCCGCTCACACGTTGTCTCGCGCGCGAGCTGCGCGGTCGTCGCGCGGGAGCTCGGCCTCGGCGCACGGCTCGCCGCCCAGGGCAAGGACGTCCCGGCCGAGGAGGTCAAGCGGCTCACGACGAACAAGAACGTCCTTGCCGCGCTGCTCGAGGCGGCGCTCGCCGCGCTCTTCCTGGAGCGGGGCTTCGAGGCGATCGAGCGCGCGGTGGTGGCCGCGTTCCAGGCGCGGATCCAGTACGCGCTGACGACGCACGTCGATCACAAGACCGAGCTGCAGGAGGCGCTCGCCCGGCGCGGGCTCTCGGTCAACTACAGCGTCCTCGACGTCGACGGGCCGCCGCACGAGCGGCGGTTCACGTGCGCCGCGATCGTCGACGGCGAGCAGCGCGGCGTCGGGAGCGGGGACTCGAAGAAGGCTGCCGAGCAGGAAGCGGCCAAGCAGGCGTTCCAGGCGCTCGGCCTCGAAGCTGCGCCCGCCGCCTAGGAGCCCGACTAGGTCTAGCAGCACCATCCGCGCACGCCGTTAGCCTCCTGCCTGCGTGCACCTGCAGGCGATAAAACTGCGCGGCTCTGCCGGGGGAAACCATGTTTCCCCCGGTCGCCCCCTTCTTCTTCGGGGGAACCGCCGGTTCCCCCTGGCCCCCCTCCTGTAGGGATGCATCTCCAGTCCATCAAGGTGCGGGGGTTCAAGAGCTTTCCAGACCCCATTGAGATACGCCTCGAGCCGGGCGTCGCGGTGGTCGTGGGGCCGAATGGATCGGGGAAGTCGAACGTCTCCGACGCGATCGT
>DHWI01000185.1:7962-8149 GCA_002413095.1 Thermoleophilia bacterium UBA5186 | reverse complement strand
CAGGACTTCAAGCTGCTGCCGAGCCGCACCGCGGCCGAGAACGTCGCCTACGCGCTCAAGGTGCAGGGCGAGAGCCGGAACTCGATCCGCCGCAAGGTGCCCGAGGTGCTCAACCTCGTCGGCCTCTCGCACAAGACGAACTCGCTTCCCGACGAGCTCTCCGGCGGCGAGCAGCAGCGCGTCTCGA
>DHWI01000185.1:5554-7905 GCA_002413095.1 Thermoleophilia bacterium UBA5186 | reverse complement strand
CGAGCCGACCGGCAACCTCGATCCCGACACGTCCGTCGGGATCATGCAGCTGCTCTACCGCATCAACCGCGCGGGGACGACGATCCTGATGGCCACCCACGACCGCGAGATGGTGGACAAGATGCGCAAGCGCGTGATCGCGCTCGACGGCGGACGCCTGGCGCGCGACGAGCGGCGTGGGGGATACACGTCGGAGTGAGGCTCCGGCTTCTCCTCTCCGAGTCGCTGCGCTCGCTGACCGCGAACCTGTCGACGACCGTCGCGGCGACGATGACGGTCCTGATCGGGATGTTCCTCCTGGGCCTGTTCATCGCGCTCGGCACCTGGGTCGTCTCGTGGTCGAACCACGTCAAGAAGGAAGTGATCGTCAAGGTCTACTTCGCGCCGGATTCCACTGACGCGCAGATCCGCTCGGTCAACACGACGCTCGACGGCGAGCCGCGCTTCGTCAAGCACGTGGACTTCGTCTCCAAGGAAGAGGCGCTGGCGCGGATGCAGAAGCGATACCCGCAGCTCGTCAAGAACCTGGCCGGCAACCCGCTGCCGGCGACGCTCGAGGTCACGCCTACGCATGCGGAGTTCGCCGACGACATCGAGCGCAGCCTGATCCCGCACCCGCCGGGGGTCGACCGGATCAACTACGGCAAGAAGACGGCGAACCGGATCATCAGCGTGGCGACCGTGATCGAGGTCGTCTTCATCTCGGCGGTGATCATCCTGCTCATCGCCGCGACCCTCTTGATCGCGAACACGATCCGGCTCTCGATCTTCGCGCGGCGCCGGGAGATCGAGGTGATGAAGCTCGTCGGCGCGACGAACTGGTTCGTGCGCGGTCCGTTCATGTTGGAAGGCCTGCTCTGCGGCTTGGTCGGCGCGTTCGCGGCCGTCGTCCTGCTCCTGCTCGGCAAGGAGATCGCGATGCCGAAGATCCTCGGGCACTTCACGACGAGCGACGACGTCCGGGCGCTCTCGTTCTGGCTCAACGCGCTGATCTTGCTGCTCGTCGGGCTGCTGCTCGGCGCCGCGGGCTCGGGTCTGACGCTGCGGCGTTTCCTGCGCGTCTAGCCTCCCGAGATCGACCCCGTCGTCGCCGAGATCTCGAAGCGCGGCAAGCTCGTCGTCGGCGAGCCGTACTTCACGCCCGGAACCCCGATCCTGCTGGATCGCAAGGGGCTCGGCGACGCGCGTCCGGGCGACCTCGCCGTGGTGGTGCCAGGCAGAGGCCGTGCCCGGCTCGAACGTGTCCTCGGCCCGGCGAAGGACATCGAGGCCGTGCTCGAAGGACTTCTCGTCGAGGAGGGCGCGCGCACGGAGTTCGAGCCGTTCCAGGTGCGCGAGCCGAGCCTCGAGGGTCGGCTCGACCTGCGCGACCTGACGACCTTCACGATCGACCCCGAGACGGCGAAGGACTTCGACGATGCCATCTCCGTGCGGGCCGAGGGCGACGGGCTGCGCGCGTGGGTGCACATCGCGGACGTGTCCTACTTCGTCGCGGCAGGCTCGCCTCTCGACCGCGGCGCCGCGGAGCGCTCCTTCTCCACCTACGTCCCCGGCCGCGTCGCGCCGATGCTGCCGCCCGAGCTCGCCGACGAGGCGTGCAGCCTGCGCCCGAACGTCGAGCGCCTCTGCGTGACGGTCGAGCTGCCTTTCGACGGCTCGTTCGAGCTCGGCGAGCCGGAGTTCTACCGCTCGGTCATCCGCAGCGACGAGCGGCTCTCGTACGGCCAGGCCCAGCGGATTCTCGAAGGACGCGAGTCGATCCGGGACGAGATCGCCGACGCGTTGCGACGCGCCGAGAAGCTGTCCACCGAGCTCCGCCGGCGCCGTTTCGCGCGTGGTGCGCTGCGGATCGAGACGGGGGAGACCTCCTTCGAGTTCGACCGCCGCGGCGGCGTCGCGCGCGCGTGGCGCGAGAGCGAGCCGCACGCGCACATGCTGATCGAGGAGCTGATGATCCTCGCGAACGAGTGCGTCGCGCGCCTGCTCGCCGGCCGGAACCGCGAGGCGCTCTACCGCGTGCACGAGCGGCCCGATCCGCAGGCGATCCAGCTACTCCTTGCGAAGCTCGCCGACCTGGAGGTGCCCACGCCGCCTGCGCCCGACGCCGACCAGCTCAGTCCGAGCGTCGCCGCTCGGCTCGCCGGCGAGATCAGCGAGCGCGTGACGGCGTACGTGGAGCAGAGCGGGCGCGGCCGCGAGGCGTTCCCGTCGCTCGTCCTCCGCGCGCTCAAGCAGGCGCGCTACGACCCGAAGAACCTCGGCCACTCGGGACTGGCCTCCCGCGCCTACTGCCACTTCACCTCGCCGATCCGCCGCTACCCCGACCTCGTCGTCCACCGCAGCCTCCTGCG
>DHWI01000185.1:4452-5479 GCA_002413095.1 Thermoleophilia bacterium UBA5186 | reverse complement strand
ACGAGGAGGGTTGGGAGGCGACCTTCCCAGGGGAGATCACGGGCGTGATCGGATCGGGCCTCTTCGTGCGCTTCGGCGACGTCTTCGAGGGGTATCTGCCCGCGCGCCGGCTCCCGGGCGACTACTTCGAGCTGAACGACACCGGCACGGCGATGGTCGGCCGGCGCGGACGCGGCACCTACCGCCTCGGCGACCCGATCGAGGTGCGGGTCCATGGGATCCGCAAGGCCGAGGGCAAGGTCGAGGTGGGGCTCGCCTGAACGTCGTCTCTTAGAGCTCGTCCGGCAGCAGCGAGTAGGAGACCATGTCGCGGCGCTCGCCCCGGACGTCCATCCAGCTCCGTTGGACGCCCTCGCGCGTGAAGCCCGCCTTCTCGGCCACGCGCTGAGAGGCGATGTTCTCGACGTCCGCGTGTAGCTGGAGCCGCTTGGCGCCCGTGTTCTCCGCGACCCAGCGCGTGAGGAGCGTCAGTGCGCGGGGCGCGATCCCGCGCCCGCGCTGAGCGCTCGCGACCCAGTAGCCGAACTCGGTGCGCTCCGCCTCGTCCCCGCGGAAGCCGCACGCGCCGAGCAACTCGCCGGTCCTTGCATCGAAGACGCCGACGTTGCCGGCGCCCTCTGCGTTCCGCTGCGGTTGGCTCCCGATGAACTCGCGCCCATCCTCCTCGCGGTAGGGGAAAGGCATCATCGGCAGCCAGTGGTGGAGGGTCTCGTCGTTGCAGGCTTCGACGAGCGCCGGCACGTCGTCCATCCGCCACGGCCGCAGCGTCACGACGCCGTCCGTCAGCTCTTCGAAGAGATCGACCGGCTCGGCCATGGCTCGATCCTAGAATGACGAAGTGGCCGAGAAGCTGATCACAGACAACCGCCGTGCGCGGCACGACTACCACCTGCTCGAGCGCCACGAGGCCGGGATGGTGCTCACCGGGACGGAGGTGAAGTCGCTGCGCCAGGGCCGCGTCACGCTCGGGAACGCGTACGCGGACGTGCGCGACGGCGAGCTCTGGCTCATCGGCGCCCATATCGAC
>DHWI01000185.1:564-4371 GCA_002413095.1 Thermoleophilia bacterium UBA5186 | reverse complement strand
CGCGAGAAGGGCCTGACGCTCGTCCCGACGAGGCTCTACTTCAAGGACGGGCGCGTGAAGCTGGAGATCGCCGTCGCGCGCGGCAAGGAGCTGCGCGACAAGCGCCGCGACCTCGTCCAGCGAGACCAGCAGCGCGAGATGGAACGCGCGCTCAAGGCACGGCGCTAGCGAGCGGCCCGCGGAGGTGGATCCGGCCCGGCGCCGGGGTGTAACCCAGCTTTTCGTTGACGCGCCGCATCGACGCGTTCCGCACCTCATTCGTCGTGTCGAGCAGGTCGAGCCCGTGCTCGATCGCCCACACGATTTGCGCCCGCTTGAGCGCGCTCGCGATCCCGCGCCCGCGCCAGGCGCGCTTGGCGCCCGTCATGGCATGTATCGCGTGGCCAGGGCGAGCGGCAGAGATGCGGAGCATCGCGTAGCCGACCGGCTCGTCTTGCGCGACAGCGATCCACGTTTCGTTGCCAGGGCCGTACAGGTGGTGCTGAACCCAGTGCTCGAGCGGGCGCATCACTTCGGCTTCGGCGCCGGGGATGTCCGGAAACGATTCGCGCGCGACGTCGTAGAGCGGGTTCGCAAGATCCGGACGCTCCGCAAGCGTGACGATCTCAACATCCTCCGGCGGCTCGACCGCGGGAGGTTCTATGCCGTCGAGCCGTAGCTCGAGACCGGCTTCGCGCGACTCCTCGACGAACCCGCGGCGCAGCGCGTAGTCGATGCCCTCCGGATCCTCCTCGCGCGCGAAGGTGTCGAGCGTTTCTCGGCCGCGTTCGCGCGCCCACGCGGAGACGGCTTCGTAGAGTGCGGTCCCAACGCCGCGCCGCCGCCCAGCCGGAAGGACGGTAATCAGGGTGAACACGTGGTCGGGTCGCGGCGAGCTGATCGCCGCGACGGCGGATCCGACGACCTCGCCGTCGAGCTCCCCGAGCACCTCGAGCGTCTCGTCGTGCCCGGCTCGCCAAGCGGTCGTCTCTTCGACGGTGAAAGCGGCGCGCGGCCAGACCCGGTTGTAGACCTCGGTCGACGCGGCGAGGTCGTCTTCGTCGCGGCAGGGCCTGATCTCCACCATTTGCGGCTACAATATGGTCAACACACATACGGGGGCGACCTGGCTTCGACGTGGTCGGTTCTCCGGCAGAGCTGCAAGCGGAGGTCTCCGGTCGGCCTCCTAAAACAACCGGAAACCAATGCAAGTGCGGATAATCAACTCGCACTCGCCGCTTAGTTCTTAGGGACTAAGTGACGTGTCGCCCCGAGTTGGGCCCGTGGCCCGGAGGCGGCATCAACTAACGGGCTGGCGCTCAGGGAGAGTCACTCGCCTGAAAGCGTGAGATCCAAAGGAGGACTAGCCCGAACGGTTGGTCGGTCCCCACCGGCCGCCGGGCGAAATTCAAGGGGTACCTAAGCTTGTAGATGCTCTGACCGGTGCGATTGCGGACGCGGGTTCGATTCCCGCCGCCTCCATCACGCCCCGAAGTCCGCTCCGGCTCCGCCGGAGCATGCGACTTCGGGGCGTCTCTGCTCCTAGCGGTGGACCGCAGCGAGCCGACGCCGGCGAAGCCGGCATCGGCGGCTGATGTGGACACGGGCCTGTGCTTTGGAGTCAGCACACCCAAGGGTGCATCTGCGTCTCGCTGGCTACCTTCCTGTCCGGAGCCTCAGGGCGCGCCCGTCTTTGCCGATAACAATAAGTGGACAAAGTCCACATACTCGACAAAGACGACATCAGGAGCTATAGTCCTGAGGACGATGACAACCAAGGAACTGCTGAACGTTCGTGACACCGCTCGGTTGCTGGGCGTTCACGAGAACACGGTCCGCAACTGGGAGGCTGGCGGTCTGCTGCGCGCCGTTCACCTGCCTGGCAGCGGCTTCCGGCGATTCGCGCCTCAGGACGTCGAGCGGCTGCGCGCTGAGATGTTCGAGCAGCTGGCGCCGGCCACCGAGGGTCCCGTCGTGAACCCCGGGCGCAAGCGCAGCGGTCGACTTGTCTTAGGCGACGCGACCGAGTAGCCAGGACGAAGACGACCGGGGCGCCGATAGGCTGGCGCGCCGATGTCGCCGAGACCGAAACGACCTTCAGACGCCGACTACTACGAGCGCGATCGCGTCGAGCTCTTCAGTCAGGGCGATCTGTTCCGCGACGTTCCGCTCGCGTATCCGTTGCCGGCTGACGAGCTTCTCGTCGACGAGGCGAGCAGAGGCAGCCGACGCTTCCTGAGTGGTCCGCTCGCGTTCGGTCCCGCGATGCTGATCACGCCGAGCTGCTCGCTCGGGGCTCAGGGCGTCGAGGGCTACGGTCATCCTGTCCGGACGCTTGTCCCGCTGATCCCAGTCGTGCAGCTCGTCGACGACGGCATCGTCAAGGAAACGGCACTCGCCGACCTTCGGCGCTTCGATCACCTGATCAACTACATGTACCTGCCGCCGCTCGAAATCGACGAGCTCGAGTTCTCGATGCCCGAGAGCATCGCGCTCCTGTACATGCCGGTCACGCTCCACCATGCGTTCCTCGAAGGTCAGCGTGTCTCCCAGCTCGCGTACCGCGGCGCACAGCAGTTGCAGCGGAAGCTCGTGTGGTTCTACTCGGGCTGGCTCGAGGATGATCTCGATTCGTTCGACCCCCCGATGGACTGACGGCCTGGTCTTTGGGTCCCGTTGGCACTATTCACGCATGGAGCTGAAGCGGTCGATTGTCAGCCTTCTGAACAAGGCGTGCACATGCGTTGACGAAGTCGCCTACCGTCCGGCGGTCGTCCGGCTCACGCTCCCGCTGCCACGCTGGTGGAGCTGCCAACTCGCGAAACTCTCGATGCGCCTTGACGATCGCTGGGGCACGCGTTATTGGGCGGGTGACGCCGCGCCGGCCGCGCCCCAGGGAACCTGCGAGGCATGCGGGCGTCGTGCCGCATGGCTTGTCGTCGGTGGTCCCCATGAGGACGATGAGGAGCCAGGGGAGTACTTCCTTGCAAGCCGTCCGATTTATCTCTGCGGTTGGTGCCGTCTCGAGACCGAGCATCCAATGGACAACGAAGGCGACGTGCGCCGGGCACTCGCCGCGGCTCGAGCTCGGAGCATCGCGTGGCGCTGGCGCTGGTCGGCGGCTCGCTGAAGGAACCTTGCGCGGGTTCGATTCCCGCCGCCTCCATTCTTGTTGTCGTTTCGACAACGTGTTATGAAAACGCTCGATCAGGCGAGAGCACCGTCGCGCACTGAAGAGTTCATTGGTTGGCGGCGTGCGCGAGCGCCGAGGGCGTCTGGCGGCCGACGATCGCCGGGGCCTCGTGGACGAGCTCGTCGTTCTCAAGGGCCTCCACCATGAACAGGGCAAAGTCCACGCGGCGCGTGATGTTGCTCTCGAGAATGGGGTCGCCCACGTGCCGGCTCCACACGGGCAGGCCCTGACTCTCGCCCTCCTCGAGGTCGCTGCCGCGCACGACGGTCCACCGCGTGTCGCTGGCGAACACCCGCCGGCACGCCTCCACCTGGTCGTCGAGGTCGGCGAAGCGAGCGAGACGCGCGAGCGGGCCGAAGACCTTCACGATCGCCTTGAGCTTCCACGAATACACGTCCTGGCCGTCGCGCGTGATGTGCCACCCGGACGAGAACACGAGGCGCGCGCCCGGAGGCGCGTGGTCGAGCACCGCCTGGGCCGTTCCCGTCGAGTACCCGTGGAGCGATGAGGCTGCGAGAGCGCTGGAGCGGGTGGAAGCGGGAGCCGTTCACGAGCGACAGCCGCAAGCACGTGTCCGTCTGGGAAAAGCCGGCGGTCTAGGCCGCATCGTCGGGGGCATTACCGAAACGCTGGCC
>DHWI01000185.1:0-515 GCA_002413095.1 Thermoleophilia bacterium UBA5186 | reverse complement strand
AGCCGCGCGAGCAGCGACCGGCGAGCCGGAGTCTCTCGCGCCGCCTGCTCGCGTCGCAGATCGGCGTTCGCCCATGCGCGCTCGCGCATTCGGCGAGTGGCATAGCGGGGCTTCCAGATAACCGGCTTGGGCATGGTCCCGAGCCTACCCCGAGACCGCGACGATCGCGTCAACGATGATCGGAACGTTCAGAGGCGATGGCCCCTGGCCTGGTGCGGAACGCGCATGATGGCCCGCCTCGCCCCAGACCTCAATGATCAGGTCGCTAAAGCCGTTGACGATCTTCGCGTTGTCGTGGAAATCAGGCGCGGTCTGCACATACCCGACGGCCCGCAGCCATTTCGTCACGCGGTCGAGGTCGCCCAACTCCTGCTTGAGCGAAGCGATGATCGAGAGTGCGGTCAGCCGCGCTGCGGTGTAGCCCTGTTCCACTGTCAGATCGCGACCGACGACGCCCTGGGCGAGGAGGGTTGAGCCGTCGATGGCCGGGTGGCCGGCGACATAGGCGACGCCTG
>DHWI01000214.1:5564-7316 GCA_002413095.1 Thermoleophilia bacterium UBA5186 | reverse complement strand
CTCCCGAAGGGACGACGTTCGCGCCCGCGTGGCAGAGCGCTGCGAGGCCGCCGTCGGGCCGCTCGACCGCGTTGAACCGCCCCAGCCCGCGCCGCGCGATGTCCTCGAGGAACACCCGCTCGACGGGAGCCTCGGCGCAGAACGCGAGGATCCGCCGGAGATCCGGCTCGACCAGCGACGCCACGCGCCCATCCTGCACGATCGCCGCGGTAGGGTTCCGCGTCGTGCCGATCCACGTACGGGCAAACGAAGGCGACTACGGCGAGGCGTGCCTGCTTCCCGGCGATCCGCTCCGAGCGAAGTACATCGCCGAGACCTACTTCGCGGACCCGGTTCAGCGGAACTCGGAGCGCGGGATGCTCGGATACTCCGGCACGTGGGAGGGCAAGCCGGTCTCGGTGCAGGCGACGGGAATGGGCTGCCCCTCGGCGGCGATCGTGGTCGAGGAGCTGATCCAGATCGGCGTCAAGCGGCTGCTGCGGGTCGGCACTTGTGGCGGGCTGCAGCCGCACCATCAGCTCGGAGACCTGATCGTCGCGCTCACCGCCGTTCCCGCCGACTCGACCGCGCAGCACTATGTCGGTGGCGAGCCGCACTGCCCCACAGCCGATTGGGGACTGATCCACGGAGCCGTGCACGCCGCCAAGGGGCTCGACCAGCCGATGCACGTCGGGCCGATCGTCTCGAGTGACGTCTTCTACAACAGCGACGAGGCCCAGTACGAGCGTTGGTCGAAACGCGGCGTGCTCGCCGTCGAGATGGAGGCGTCGATCCTGTTCACGATCGCGGCGCTGAAGGGCGTGCAGGCCGGCGCGCTCCTGACCGTGAGCGACATCGTCGTCGAGGGCGAGTTCACGCGGATCTCCGACGAGGATCTCCGCGGCGCGGTCGACCGGATGACACGGGTCGCGCTGGCGACCATCACCGCTTGAGGCGCCGCTTGCGGTGCCGATATCAGGAGCCGCGGGCGCGACCGCGGCTCCGTCTGAAATGACCGGTCGACCCGCACGAAACCCATCGGCAGACGCCAAAGGCACGGTTTTTTTGGTCAATCCCGCGTCGGCGAACGGATCGACAGGCCGCCGCTGGCCAGAGATGGCGCGCGAGGCGGCAGCGCACGGGCTCACAGGGGACACGCTCTTCTCGCAGAAGCCGGGGCAGCTCGGCGCGCTCGCGGCGGAGGCCGCGCGGGACGGCGCCAAGCTCCTCGTCGTCGTCGGCGGCGACGGCTCGGTGAACGAGGTCGCGAACGGAATCGCCGGCCTCCAGGGAGTCGAGATCGCGGTGATCGCGCGCGGCACAGGCTGGGACTTCGTCCGCACCTACGACATCCCGCGAAAGGTCGAGGCCGCCGTCGACGTGGCGCTGAACGGCCGCACGCGCGAGATCGACCTCGGGCGCGCGCGCTTCCGCCGCTGGGACGGCGGCGAGGCCGAGTCCTACTTCGCCAACATCGCGAGCGCCGGGATGAGCGGCGCGATCGCCCAGCGCGCCAACGAGACGACGAAGGCGCTCGGCGGCAAGGTCTCCTACGCGTGGGCGACCTTTGCGGTCTTCGCCCGCTGGCAGACGAGCGAGGTGCGAGTCACGGTCGACGAGGAGCTCCGCGAGGGGCGGATGCATGACGTCGTCGTCGCGAACGGCCGCTACTTCGGCGGCGGGATGATGATGTGCCCCGAGGCCGAGCCCGACGACGGGCTCTTCGACGTCCTCCTGATCGGCGACCTGACGAAGCGGGACCTGATCGTCACG
>DHWI01000214.1:4113-5535 GCA_002413095.1 Thermoleophilia bacterium UBA5186 | reverse complement strand
ATCGAGCTCGACGGGGAGCAGCCCGGAACGACGCCGGTCCGGTTCGACGTCGTCCCGAAGGCCTTACGGCTCCGCGTGCCGGCTTAGCTCTTTTTCCGTGAAGTCGAGCTCCTGCGCGCGGCTGTCGAGCGGGCCTTCGCGGTCGTGCTCTTCGCCGCAGCGCGGCTCCGCGACGCCGTGCTCTTCGCGGCGGACCGGCTTCGGGAAGCCGTCTTCTTCGCGCCGCCGCCGAGCTTCTCGACCTGGCGCTCGAGATTCTTCAACCGCTTCTCCATCGCGTCGATCCCGCGCACTTTCTTCGTCAGCTCGTCGACGCGGTCGCGCATGTTCGTCGCGACCGCCAGCAGCCGGTCGGCCCCGGGAGCGTCGTGGAGACGGTTGATTGCTTCTTCGCCTGCGTCGGTCAGCTTGCTCAGTAGATCGGTCCGTTGTCGTGCCACCTGTACCTCCTGGTCGGTGGGGTCCTCTTACCTCCTAATGCCCGTGCGTAACCGTGAACGTGACGGCGTAGCAGCCTCGCCGGTTCGCCGGCGGACAGGTGGAGTCAGCGAGGCGCGAGTTCAGGACGTGGCGGCCGAGGCTCGATTCCGGCGAGGAGAACGTCCTTACGGCATAGCCCGGCACGTCGTTGCCGGTGAGGTTTCCGAGCTCCTCGTCATGTGGACACGGCGAGATGGCTCCACGCGCCGTGAGGGCGTTCCCGAGCGCACCGAAGTCGCACTCCCGGGCGGCGAAGAGCGCCGTCCAGGGCTGCCCCCTCCGCACGTACAGGTCGACGACCTGCCGGCCGCGGAACACGCTCCCGTCACGCGCCAGGAGGACGCCGGGCCACCGTCCCCACTTGCTGCCGAGCTTCCAGTAGAGGAGCCACTCGCCCGGAGCGGTCGTGGTCTGTCCCAGCTGTGTCGACTGGGGGGAGCCGCCGGGATCCATCGCCCGACGCGTCAGGAGACTGTCGAGTCGCACGCGTAGATGGACGGGGCGCCGGCTCGGCGTCCAGCCGATGAGGACGCGGCGGGCGACCACGAGCCGCGTCGGCGCCAGGCCCGCGCGAGCCGGAATGGTCAGAGAGACGACGACGTTTCGCCCGCTCTGCGACACCTGTGGACGCGGGGCGTTCGGAGTGCTGCCCGCGTCCTCGACCGCGATCGCGAGCCGGCGCGCCCCCGGAGGCCTCGGCGGCGCGGGCAGCTCGAACCTGTATGTGCCGCTCACGTCCTGCGGCGTCCCCGGCTCGGCGAGACAGGTGTGGAAGGCTGCCTGATCGCCCTTGGTTCGATGCGAGCAATCCGCCTCCCGAGCCGCGTAGGTGCCGTCTGTCGAGATGAACAGATCGCCCTCGGCCCGGCCGAGCCGATCCGCTGTGGAGACCCGGCGCACAACCCAGATCGCGCGGAACGGGTGGAGCTCGGTGCGCTCGCC
>DHWI01000214.1:0-4022 GCA_002413095.1 Thermoleophilia bacterium UBA5186 | reverse complement strand
GGGAAGGCGTTTTCCTCGCGCTCGACGTGGAGCCTGTTCACGTCCTCGATCTCGGCGGCGAAGTTGCCGGTCTGCTGGGTCGGGCTGCCGCCGAGCAGCGCCTGGTACTGCGGATCGGGCGCGACGTCGAAGGTGAAGTCGTACGAGAGATGCGTCAGCGGAGTGTCGGTTCCGGTCGGGCGCGCGGGGTAGAGCGGCTGCTTCTCCGAGCTGATCGTCCCCTCGAGCCACATCGGCCCGGGCGGAGCGTCGGTCGCGGAGGTGTCGCGGTCGTTGACGTAGGCCCAGTTGGGCGCCTGGTGCTGGTAGATGAGCGTGTTGTTCCGCGTGCAGCCATCCGCCACGGCCTGGACGAGCGGGTCCGGCCGCGAGAGCGCGAGCGCCGAGATCGCGGCCGTGATCGCAGCGACGACGACTCCGGCGGCGACTAACAGGACGCGCTTCATGGGTGGATGATGACCGGCGTTCCGGTCACGGTCGCGGCGAACATCTTTCGCAGGACGGCGTTCGGAAGGCGCAGGCAGCCGTTCGAGACCGGCTGCCCGATCGAAGAGGGCTCGTTCGTCCCGTGGATCGCGATCGGTCCGCCCTGCGTCCAGCCGGTCAGGACGTTCGAGTACGCGGAGATCCCGATCGCGCCGGGCCCGTACGGCCCCGACGGGTCGTTCGTGAGCAGGCGCTGGTTCACGTAGTAACGGCCGGTCGGCGTCGGGGTGGCCGCTGAGCCGACCGCGGCGGTCGCGTGGAGGACCGGCCTCCCGCGCCGGTAGAGCGTGATGCGCCGCTGCGAGATGTCGACCTCGATGCGAGTCGGGACCTGGAGCAGACGCACGTCGCTCGCGCGCACGTAGCCCGTGATCCCGTTCGGCCGCAGCGGCAGCTGGACCCAGAACCACGTCGGCTCGCAGTACGGCGTCACGACCGAGCCCAGGACGCCGAACACGGTCGGCGCGCCGTTCGCGTTCTTCGGGCCGAAGCGCGCAAGCACGCGCCCGCCCGGACGCGTGTGTGCGAGCGCGCCACGCGGGACGACGACCGCAAAGCCGTTCCGGCGCGTGACCAGAGATCGGTGCCGGTGTGCGCGACAGGCCGCGCGGGCCTTCGTTTTCTTGGCGACCGGCACGGCGGTCGCGCCACAGCCGGCGAGAACGAAGGCGGCAAGGACGAGGAGGACCGTTGGCCTCGGGCTCATGCGCCGGGCATTGTCGCAGCCGCCAACCGCTCCGACGCGATCCGTAGGCTTGGACGCGTGATCCTCGCGCACCTCGATCTGGACGCTTTCTTCGCCGCGGTCGAGGAGCTCGAGGATCCCGAGCTGCGCGAGCGGCCGCTCATCGTCGGCGGCGATCCGCACGGCCGAGGCGTCGTCGCGACCGCCAACTACCACGCGCGCCGTTTCGGCATCCAGTCGGCGATGAGCTGCGCCGAGGCGCTACGGCGGTGCTCGCACGCCACGTTCGTCCGCCCGCGGCACTCGGTCTACCGCGAGTACTCGCGCTCGGTGTGGTCGACGGTGCGGGGGGTCGTGCCGACCGTCGAGCGCACGGGCCTCGACGAGGGCTACCTCGATCTCGGCGAGGTCGCGGGCGATTTCCTCGCCGCCCGAGCCGTCGCCGAAGCGGTGCAGACCGCCGTGCGCGCGGCGACGAGCCTCTCGTGCTCCATCGGCGTCGCGCCCGCGAAGGTCGTCGCCAAGGTGGCGAGCGACCGGCGCAAGCCAGGCGGACTGACGGTGGTCGTGCCCGGGTCGGAGGCGCGGTTCCTCGCTCCGCTCGCGGTGCGGAAGCTCCCGGGCGTGGGGCCTAAGGCCGACGAGCGCCTGCGCGTGGCCGGGATCGCGACGTGCGGCGAGCTCGCCGCGCTCAACGACGAAGAGCTGCGCGGCCTCCTCCCCGGAAAGGTCGGGAAGCTGCTCCGCGACCGGGCGCGCGGCATCGATACGCGCGGGCTGGAGCTTGGAACGGAGCGGATCTCGATCAGCGTCGAGGAGACGTTCGAGCGCGACCTGACCGACCGCGAGCAGCTGCACGACGAGCTGCGGCGAATGGCGCGGGAGGTCGCCGAGCACCTGCGGAAGTCGGGGAAGACCGCTCGCACGGTGACGACGAAGCTTCGCTACACGGATTTCTCGATCCGCAGCCGCTCGACGACGCTGCGCGTGGCGATCGACGATGCCGAGACGATCGCCGAGCTCGCGTGCGGCCTTCTCGACCGCGCGCTCGAGGACCGGCCGGGCGCGCTCAGGCTGGCCGGCGTCGGGGTTTCCGGCCTCGTCGCTTACCACCAGCTGGCACTAGACGCCGACTGGGCGGCGCCGTTCCAGGACGTGCGAGCTTGACTCGCGCGCCCGTCTGCGCTCCCTGACCGCACCAAAGTCCGAAGGCACTCCGTCCTGGTCTGAGGACGGTTTGTAACGGGTTCGTAACGCTCGCTAACTCGACATATCCGATCCCGTCCCTACATTGAGATAGAGATGCATCAGCACACCAAATCAGTCACGCACGCCATCGTCGTGCACCGGGGGATCCCGTACGAGGTCGAGCGGGTCGTCTGCACGCAATGCGGGCGCGTGCTGGACGAGCGGCCCGTCAGCCGAGTCGCGGCCTAGGGTCAGCGTCGCCTTTGTTGGGCCAGAAGCTGAGCGCCCGCTCCGCCTGAGCGGCGATCGTCAGCGACGGATTGGCGCCGAGGTTAGCGCTCACCGACGAGCCGTCCACGACGTGGAGCCCAGGCTCTGAGAGGACGCGGTGGTAGCGGTCGACGACCGTGCCCACGCCGGCCCCGCCGAGCAGGTGGGCGGTCATCGGCGTCCCGAGCAGCACCTCGTTCAGCGTGCCGCCGGGGTAGCCGCCGACCAGCTCGGCCGCCGCGCGCGCCGCGGCGTCCGCGACCTCGATCCGGCCCGGGGCATTCGACTCGCGCGTCGTCAGCCGGCCGCGCTTGAGCACGACCCGCAACTCGCTGGCGCGGCTCTGCATCACGAGCAGGATCACCGTGCGCTCCGACCAGCCGCGCAGCCAGAGCATCCGCGCGGCCGCGGCCGGGTTCCGCGCGAGGGTCGCGAGCCACGGGAGCACGCCGGGCTGGTCGGGCAGGACGGTCCCGAGCAGGCCCATCGCGTTCGACCCGCGGCCGTAGCGCACAACCTGGATCTGCGTCTCGTCGTCGGGATGGATCGCGGAGGTGATCGCGACGCCGCGCGTGAAGTCCTGGCCGCGCCGCAGCGCCGTCGCGCCCATGATCACCTCGGAGTTCGTCCGCACTCCCTCGCCGACCCGCGGCCCGCCGACTCCGGATGAGAGCAGCAGCTTCAGCGTCCCGAGCACCCCTGCGGCGAGCACGACCTCTCGCGCGCGGAACCGAGCCCGCCGCGTCTCGACGGTCCAGCCGTCCTGATCGCGGCGCAGGAAGGTCGCCTCGTGCTCCGGGAAGATCCGCGCTCCCGCGCGCTCGGCAAGCCACAGGTAGTTGCGATCCAGCGAGTTCTTCGCGCCGCGGCGGCACCCGGTCATGCAAGCGCCGCGCAGGTCGCAGCCGTTCCGCAGCGGCCCCTCGCCGTCGAAGTACGGATCGACGCCGTCCTCACCGAACCAGACGCCGACCGGCAGATACTCGAAGGTCCCGGCCGCGCCAAGCCGTTCGCCGACGCCGCGGAGCACCTCGTCCGCGGGCGTGTCGTGCGGGAAACGAACGACGCCGAGCATCCGCCGCGCGCGCTCGAACCAAGGCCGGAGCTCGGCGGCCCACGACTCGTCGCCCCAGACCGCCGCGGGCGGCTCGACGAGCACGTTCGCGTACACGAGCGAGCCGCCGCCGACGCCCGCGCCGGACAGGACGAGCACGTCGCGCAGCAGGGTGATCCGCTGGATCCCGTGGCACCCGAGACGCGGCGCGTAGAGGAAGCGGCGCAGGTTCCAGCTCGTGCGCGCGAAGTCCTCCGGCTCGAAGCGGCGCCCGGCCTCCAGGACGCCGACGCGGTAGCCCTTCTCAGCCGCGCGGAGGGCCGCGACGCTGCCGCCAAA
>DHWI01000161.1:2314-5925 GCA_002413095.1 Thermoleophilia bacterium UBA5186 | reverse complement strand
GCGAAGTGGGCGCGTGCTCGCGCCGCCAGTTCTTCAGGGACCACATCGACTGCCGCCTCCCAGTGCAACCGCTCCAACCAGGTCGCGTCCGAGCGGTAAAGCGGAGCGAGGTTCGAGCGGCAGATCAGCCTCAGATTGAGTGGGTAGCCGCGCGTTTCCGGTGGCGCTCCATAGACGGCCAGGTTGAAGCTCTGGAACCCGAGCTCGGCGTAGAGGCTCAGAGCCGCCGCGATTCCCGCGGCGAGTTCCTCGACCAACTCACGGTCAAGCTCGGCCGGTGATGCGACGTCGAAGACAAATGCGCGGAGCTCGGCCGGCCCAAGTGGGGCGAAGCTTGCGATCCATACGGCCTTTCCCGTCGTCGCGATGTACCGATCGCCGGCCTCGCGCTCGTCCTGCACGTAGTGGCGGAACCGCTCGGCCGGCGTTTCCGCCAACATCCGCTGCATCGTTGTCGGAATCGGGTTGACGCTGCCTTGCAGGTGTGGATGAAAGACCGAGCTCCCCGAGGGAAGCATGTGGTTCGCATTGATCGAGACCCAGCTCGATGCGGGGTCGTGGCGCAACACGGCCTGCGCGAACTGCACCTGGGTCGAGAGGTTGTCCGCCATCAGCTCGGGTGTGATCTGGTCGAGCGGGAGGAAGTGCCGTCCCGCGGAGTAGATCGAGACAGAGCTGTACTTGGAGTAGGGAAGGAGGTTCGGGAAGAGCAGGGCTTCGCCCTGACGAATCCGACCTTCGGCCGCAACTGCGGCTGGAAACCGTGGCGTGACCGTCTCGACCCGCTCGGCGCAAAAAGGACACTCCCGACGCGTGGTCTCGGCGAGCTCGCTGAGGTCGAAGTCCGTTCGAGGCAAGAGTCCTGCCTGCGACAGGATGCGCGCAGTGTGGCCTGTCAGCGGATCCGTCCGCACCTCGACCTGGAGCCGGACCGGCGAGTAGCCCTGCTCGGGGTGGAGGATCTCGGCCTCCAGCAGCTCGCGGTGAAAGGCCATTCCTTTCCTCTTCGGGTGCACGAGTATCGCAGTGCTCGCGCGCGCTCGGCGTCAAGCGGGCCTATGTGGATCCGGAAGGGCTGCCGGCAGCGGCTATAGCCGCTTTTTAGGAGACGCGCCGCGTGCGTCGGTGGAACGCGATGCTCGTCGCGATGCCGAGCAGCCAGCCCAGGATCGCCGACGCGAGGATGATCCAGACGAGCGACGCGTTCGTGTCGCCGAAGACCCAGCTCAGCTTCACGCTGCGTGTGTTCGCCAGAACGAGCGCGACGAGGCACACGAGCAGAGCCACGAGAGCGAAGGCGACGCCGTAGAGGCGCACGCGCTGGCTGTGCCGCCGGAGCCGGTCGCCGCGTCCTTCGCCCGCATCGCCTGCCGCGCTCGGTGGAGCCGCCGTCTCGGGGGCCTTTGCTTCCATCGGAAAATCAGTATGCCGGACGTCCACGGACGAAACCTGGACATTCTTGGAAATCCGGCTTCCTCCCTAGACGAGCGTCCGGCTTCCGCAGTAGATTCATCTCGCACCCTACGGCCGGGGTCCCAACCGACGAAGGAGCAGCGAATGGACTGGGCTAACTGGAGCATGTCGAGGAAGATCCTCCTTCCCGCGTCAGCGCTCCTTCTGATCTTCATGTCGTTCTTCGACTGGCAACAGTCATGCGTCACCATCCCGACCCTCGGCACTCACTGCGGCGGTGTCAGCGGGTGGCACGGTAGTGCAGGCGTGCTACTCGGGATTCTCACGCTCGCGCTGCTCGTCTGGGAGCTGCTTGGCGCGTTCGTTCCGGACGTCACGCGAAACATGAACCTCCCCGAAGGGCTGGTTGGTGCGGGCCTGGCCGGGCTCGTCGCCATCTTCGTCCTGATCAAGTTCCTCAGCGCAAACGAGTTCCGGCACTGGCCTGAGTGGATTGGCCTATTGCTCGGGATCGCGATCGCGGTCGGAGGCTGGTTCAGGTTCCGCGAAAGCGGTGAGTCATTGCCCACCCGCGCGACGATGATGGGTGGAGGGGGATCGGCCGCAACAACGCCCCCGACGTCTGAGCCGCCCACGACGGGTGGAATGGGCACTTCGACTCCACCTCCCGCTCCGCCCCCGCCCGCCCCCGGTGGCGATATGGGCGGCGGTGGCATGGGCGGCACGGGCGGAGGCTCAGAGGAGACCCCGCCGACCTAGCACCCCGCCCACGAGTTCGAGCGAGGGGCCGGGCAACCGGCCCCTCGGCGTTTCCGGGGCTACATTCCAGGCGTGAGGCGCGCCGTCATCCTGCTCGCCGTCGCGCTGGCCGCCGCCCTCGTCGCGGGCACCGATGCGGCCGGGCGCCCGAACCGTTTCGAATCGAAGCGCGCCTTCGCTTTCCTGCGCTGGCAGGTGGAGCTCGGACCGCGCCCAGCGGGCTCGGTTGCGTCGCGAACGCTCGCGGCGCGCCTTGTCAAGCTGCTGCCGGGAGCGCGGTACCAGGCGGTGCCCGGCGGGCTGCGCAACGTCGTCTACACGGTTCGCGGGCGCGACCCGAAGCGCTACGTCGTGGTCGGCGCCCACTACGACACGAAGGACTATCCGGGCTTCGTCGGCGCGAACGACGGGGCCTCCGGCACCGCAGTCGCCTACGAGCTCGCCAGGGCTCTCCGACCCCGCACCGTCCGACCGACCGTCGTCTTCGTCTTCTTCGACGGGGAAGAGGCGCCCGACGACTCGAGCTTCGAACAGAACGGGATGCGCGGCAGCAGGGTCGCGGCGCAGGCGTACAAGCGGGCGCAGGCGATGGTCCTGCTCGACATGATCGGCGATCGCAACCTCGGGATCCCGCGGGAGCAGGGGTCGAGCGACCGCCTCTTCGCGCGAGTGCGCGCGTCGGCGTCGCGCGTCGGCGCCGGGCGGGTGTTCGCCGGCCAGACGGGCACGATTCTCGACGACCACGTGCCGTTTGCGCGCGCAGGCGTGCCCTCGGTCGACCTGATCGACTTCACCTTCCCGTGCTGGCACAAGTCGTGCGACGACCTGAGCGCCGTTTCGGCTACCAGCCTGGACGTCGTGGGCGAGACTGTCGCCGACGTCCTGCGCGGCTTCTGATTCTTAGAAGATTCTCACGCGGCTCTTAGGAACCGGGTGTTCGATGCGGCCATGAGATTCAAGACGAAGACCCTCGTTGCCGCCGCCGTTGTGCTCGCCGCCGCCAGCGCCGGCGCCGCTCTCGCCGCGAACAAGCTCCTCACGCCGAAGCAGGAGAGCCAGGCGATCATCAACGACGCCGCGAACCGGCTCGGCGTTCAGCCGAGCACTCTCTCGGATGCGCTCAAGGCCGCCTTCAAGGCGCGCGTGGACGCGGCCGTCGCGGACGGCACCATCACGAAGGCTCGGGGCGACGAGCTCAAGGCGCGGATCGACGCCGGCGACGTCCCGTTCTTCGGCGGCGGTTTCCGTAACGGGCCTTTCCACGGGCCTGGGCACGAAGGCTTCGGAGAGCTTGCCGCGGCGGCGAAGTACCTCGGCGTGACCGAGCTGAGCCTGCGCGATTCGCAAATGAGCGGCAAGTCGCTCGCTCAGGTCGCCAAGGACAAGAACAAGTCGGTCGACGGCCTCGTCGAGGCGATCGTCACCGCGGAGAAGAAGGA
>DHWI01000161.1:0-2281 GCA_002413095.1 Thermoleophilia bacterium UBA5186 | reverse complement strand
GCTTCGGCTTCCGCTTCCGCCGGCCTAGCGGCGCTCCCGTCTTCTAGGCGCGAGCTATGCGCGTGGCGGCGCCGTCGAGTTGCGCACGATGAGCCGTGTCGCGAGCTCGATGCGCAGCGCCTCCACGCGCTGCTGATCGAGCAGACGGACGAGGAGCGAGACAGCCATCCGGCCCATCTCGGCGAGTGGCTGCCGCACCGTCGTCAGGGCGGGCGTGACGATCGCTGCTTCCTCGGTGTCGTCGAAGCCGACCACCGAGAGCTCGTCCGGGACGCTCAGTCCCCGAGCTTGCGCCGCGCGAATTGCGCCAATGGCGAGGTTGTCGTTGAACGCGAAGATCGCCGTGGGAGGATCGGGCAGGTCGAGCAGGCGCGACGCCGCGGCGGCGCCGCCCGTGATCAGCCAGTCGGCCTCGACAACGAGCTCCGGGTCGGGCGCGATCCCCGCCGCCGCGAGCGCGGCGTGGTAGCCCGTGCGCCGTTCCTCCGTCGCCATCCCCGGCTCGCCGGTGATCGCGGCTACGCGCCGATGGCCGAGGCCGAGTAGGTGCTGCGTCGCCTGCTTCGCGCCGGAGGCGTGTGCGGCCGACACCGACGGAATGCCTTCGTCGAGGTAGTTGCGCGGATCCGCGACGACAAAGGGATACCCCTTCTCCTGAAGCGCCTTGAGCTCGTCGCTCGACTCCTGCGGCAGCATCAGGATCGCCCCGTCGGTCGTTCCGTGCATCAGCCGGTCGAGAAGGTTGACCTCACGGTCGTGCTGGTGCAGGGTCGGGCAGAGAATCGCGCGCATGTCTTGCTCGTAGAGCGCCTCCGTCGCGCCCGAGAGGATGTACGAGAAGTACGCCGCATGGACGATCGGCAGGGTCACTCCGACGAGTCCTGTTCGTCCGGCGGAGAGAGCCCGCGCGCTGCGATTCGTGCTGAACCCTTGGGCGCGCACGACCTCGAGCACGGCCTCGCGAGTCTCCGCGGCGACATCGGGCCGCTCGTTGAGCACGCGCGAGACCGTCGCGATGGACACGCCGGCAAGGCTGGCGATGTCGCGAATGGTCGCTCGACCTGCTCGCGCTCGGATGTCGGTGCTCGATGCCATGGAAACGGTTTCGGGAACGAGCCGAAGTCTACGCCTTGGGTCGGCGGTCGTCAAAGAACTATGGCTTGACACAGTCTGAAAAGTCTGTTAACCGTTACCGGAACATTTACGGAAAACACCGGTTCCTACCCGATTCGATGACAGGTCGCCCCTTAGCGGCCGGCCTGGGAAGAAAGGAAGGGAGCATGGAGAGTTCAGCCCGCTCGGCTCGCAAGACCCTCCGAGCGCTCGGCGCTTTCGGCGCCATCGTCCTCCTCACGACATTCGCGACGCAGACCGCTTCGGCCGCGCACCGCGGCGCCTCGACGGCGACCGTGGCGGCCGCGCACAAGTGCGTGGTCGCGACCGGGTCGGGCGATGAGGCGTTCGTCCGCAACTTCAATCCGTTCAACGGCGGCTCCATGCGCGACTTCACGCAGGGGGGCATCTACGAGAACCTCGTCATCTCGACGGCGTTCGGCGGCGGTCGTGTCTACAACGTCCTCGCCAAGAAGCTCGCGTTCAGCAAGGACGGCAAGACGTTGACGATCACGATTCACCCGAACGTGAAGTGGTCAGACGGCAAGCCGCTGACCAACCGAGACGTTCTGTACAGCCTCACAGCGGGCCGACAGGACAAGTACATGGACCGGATCAATCTGGTCGGCGACAACACCAACATCGCGTCCGTTCGGCTCGCCGGCGCGAACAAGGTCGCGATCCGCTTCAAACAGGTCGACGCGACCTTCGTCGGATCGATCCTGAGCACCGTGTTCATCGTCCCGCAGCACATCTGGTCGAAGGTGCGGAACGTTGACACCTTCACGAATTCCAATCCCGTCGGGTCAGGTCCTTTCACTCGGATCACGCGCTTCAACGGGCAGGACTACGTGCTGAGCAAGAACCCGCACTACTGGCAGAGGGGGCTTCCTCGAGTGCCGTGCATCGAGCGGATCGCTGCATCCGGCAACGACGCGGCCCTGCTCCAGATCGTCAGCGGCCAGGCCGACTGGACGCACAACTTCGTCCCGAACGTCGAGCGGGCCTACATCGCCCACGACAAGAAGCATTACCACGCCTCGTACCTCGGAGTCGGCCTTCCGATCGACCTGTTCTTCGACCTCACGAAGGATCCGTACAGCCTGCCGGCCTTCCGCAAGGGAGTCAGCCAGGCGATCGACCGGAACAAGGTCGACACGCTCGGCGA
>DHWI01000140.1:4210-24538 GCA_002413095.1 Thermoleophilia bacterium UBA5186 | reverse complement strand
CCAGCGGGATTCGAACCCGCGCGACCACCTTGAAAGGGTGGCGACCTAGGCCGCTAGTCGATGGGGGCGGCCGGCCCAGGATAGCCGCGAACCACGTCTACACTGGCCGGGCGGGCCGGTAGCTCAGTTGGTAGAGCAGGGGACTTTTAATCCCAAGGTCGCAGGTTCGATCCCTGCCCGGCCCACTGCCCGCGGGGGAAGGAGGGGCCTCACGGGGAACCATAGGTTCACCCGTGCTGTCAACGGTCGCTGGTTCGATCCCAGCCCGGACAACGGAGGAGGCCGCGTTCGACCCCCCTTGAAGTGAAGTTGAGCTTCACATCCAGGAACCCCAGAATTGGTAGATCGGCGGTAGAACGAGCCGCTCCGCCGCACGACAAAACGAGGCGGCGCCCTCTTTGTTAGCAGGCGTTTTGGTGATGGACCTAAGCGGACTGTTCTCAAACCCGCCAGATCAGCTGAAAAAGCTGCTCGCAACACACCGTCGGCGGCGCTCGCGCAGGGCAGATTGAGTCCTCTGGCGAGGACCTGAGGGGAACTTATTCAAACCCTCCACCGCCCCTAGAGAGTCTGCTCGAACACTTCTCCCACCCGGCTTGTCGAAGACGCCTCGATCGCCTCGACGAGCTGTGATGACGTGATTCTCGGCCAGACGGTCGACGTTGTAGTCGAGGGCACAGAACGCCGCCGCGGCGAAGAAGGCGACCTGGCACATCGCTCGCTTGCAGTGAAGCAACCGCTCGAGCCCACCTCGTTGAACTGCACGCGGGCGTTGGCCGCCGCGGCTCCCGTCTGATGCGAAGACCTCCGGCTACGATCCGACCGGCAAACGAGGAGGAGAGTTGTGGATCGTGCCGCGCTGCGCAACGTTCAGGAACCGCTGAAGGATCGCTACCGCGAGGAGCCGAAGGCCGCGCTCGTCACGCTGCGCGCCACGGGGACGCTCGGCGAGGGCATCACGTGCTCCGTCACGACCGGGCACGCGATCGCCGCCGCAGGTCTTCATCCGGCAAGCGGCGGTGACGGGTCGACGCTCTGTTCGGGTGACATGCTCCTTGAAGCGCTTGCCGCCTGCGCCGGGGTGACACTTAGCGCGGTGGCGACGTCAATGGAGATCGTGATCGAGAAGGGCTCCGTCCATGTCGAGGGAGACCTGGATTTCCGCGGCACGCTTGCTGTCGACCGGGGCGTGCCGGTCGGCTTCCGGTCGATACGGGTGCGCTTCGATCTCGAGACCGATGCGGAAGATGACAAGCTCGACACCCTGCTCCGCCTGACCGAGCGCTACTGCGTCGTCTACCAGACGCTCGCGTCCTCTCCCCGGCTCTCGGTGTCGTTCGATCGGACTGGGAGTCGGTGATTCGGCTTCGGCGCGGGGCTCACACGGCGTCCGATTCCGGGACGCGCACCCGCCGCCGGCGGGCCTAGATGGTGCTCTGCCGCGCCTGCGGCCAGGAGAATCCTCCGGTCGCGCGCTTCTGCCTCGCGTGCGGTGCATCGATCGCTGAGGATTCAGCGCCGCGTGACGAGCGGCGCGTCGTCACCGTCATCTTCGTGGATCTTGTGGGGTTCACCGCGAAGGCCGAGCGCCTCGACCCCGAGGAGGTGCGCGCCGTGCTCGGGCCGTACCACGAGCGCGCCCGCCGGGAGATCGAGTCCTTCGGGGGCGTCGTCGAGAAGTTCATCGGCGACGCCGTGATGGGGCTCTTCGGTGCGCCTCTTGCGCACGGCGACGACGCCGAACGGGCGGTGCGCGCCGCACTCGTCGTCCGCGACATCGCCGGCGAACTCGCCGGCGGTGGCCTTCAGATCCGGATTGCCGTCAATACCGGCGAGGCGGTAGTGTCGCTGGGCGCGCGGCCCGCGCTCGGGGAGTCGATGATTGCCGGCGACGTGGTCAACACCGCGGCGCGCCTGCAAGCTGCGGCCCCGGTCAACGGTGTCGTCGTGGGGGCGGAGACGTACCTCATGACGAGAGATGCCATCGAGTACGAGCCGACGGCACCGGTCGTCGCGAAGGGGAAGGAGCATCCGGTCGAGGCATGGGTGGCCGTCCGCGCGATTACGACCGCCGGCCAGAGGTCGGTCTCGAGCGCGGAGTTGATCGGCCGAACGTCCGAGATCGCGATCCTCGGCGCCCTGTGGGAGCGCGCATCCTCACAGCGGCTGCCGCATCTCGTCTCGGTCTTCGGCCCGGCGGGGGTCGGCAAGTCGACACTCCTGGAGGCGTTCGAACGCAGCGTTGCGAGGTCGGGCGCCCGCGTGGTACGCGGCCGGTCGCTGCCGTATCGCGAGAGCGGAACGTACGGCGCGCTGGCGAGTCAGGTGATGGAGCTGTGCGGGGTGTTCGAGAGCGACCCGGCGCCAGTCGTCGCCGAAAAGCTGCGCACACGAACGGGGGCGCTCCTCCGGGACACCGACTCAGAACCCGAAGTGGTGGCCGGTCATCTCGGTGTGATCATGGGCGTCGATGCCGGAAACGAGGCGGCTGATCGCGAGGCGCTCTTCTACTCCGCGCGACGATTCCTAGAGGCCGCAGCAAGAGAGAAACCGACGCTACTCGCCTTCGACGATATCCACTGGGCCGATGCCAACATGCTCGACTTCGTGCACGCGCTGGCCGCGCGAGTGCGGGACCTACCGATCCTATTCGTCACGCTGTGCCGCCCCGAGCTCCTCGACCGGCGGGACGACTGGGGCGCCGGTCTGGACGGATACACGGCGCTGACGCTCGGCCCGCTCGACGAGGGACAAGCGTGGGAGCTGGCCGTCAGGCGCCTAGGCGGCAGCGAGCACGCAGACCAGGTGGTCCTCGTCGCTGAGGGCAACCCTCTATTCATCGAGCAGCTCGCCGCGAGCATCGAGGAGACCGCCTCCGGGGAGCTGCCGACGAACATCCGCGGAATTGTCGCAGCCCGTCTCGATGCACTGCCGCCGGCCGAGCGCGCGCTGCTGCTGGACGCCGCCGTTGTCGGCAAGGTGTTCTGGCTTGGCGCCCTGAGCGCGGTGAGCGGGGGAGCGCGTGACCTGCCGCACCTGCTCGAGGAGCTCGAGCGCCGCGACCTGATTCGGCGCGAACCCACCTCGATTATCGAGGGGCAGCAGCAGTTCGCATTCACGCACGTCCTCATCCGCGATGTCGCCTACGACCTCCTCTCGCGTGCGAGCCGCAGGCGTTTGCACGCGCTCGTTGCGGAGTTCTTCGAGAGTACGACCGGCGTCTCCGGCGAGGCGATCGGCGCGCTCGCACACCATTGGCGCGACGCCGGCGAGCACGAGCGTGCCGTCGAACAGCTCGTCCGTGCCGCCGAGCAGGCCGAGCGCGGTTGGGCGAAGGACCACGCGGCGCTCCTCTACCGCGAGGCACTCGAGCTGGTACCGGAGACGAAGACCGAGCAGCGGAGGGAGCTTCGCCGCCGTCTCGCGCTCGCGAGCTCGGCGTCGTTCCATCTCCCCGACGTCAGGCGGCCGGGAAGTCCGCCGGCGTGACATCGCCGACGATCTCGTCGATCGAGTCGAGCTTGTGTTGGCCGAGCCGAGTTGCATGCTCGCGTACGACCTGCTCGCTCGGCGCACCATAGATGCAGAAAGTCCTCACCTTGCCAGTGTCGTCGACAACGACGTGGCTGTGCTCCCACGTGATTTCCCGGAAGTCCTGCTCGACGAGTTCTCTCGAGCGCCGGCCCACACCGGGCATCTCGTCCTCGCCGACGTCGAAGCTTCGCACGATCATGTAGCGCGGCACGCCGGGATGATAGCGCGTGTCCGAAAATCCTTGTCCCGTTCAGGCGCGATCAGCTGCCGATTCTGCATCCCACGGCGAGAGTGCTCGATCGATCCGGCACCGATGCCCGGCCACCAGACAGAGAGTGCCGGCGGGCTTGCCTCACGATGATCTCGACAAGCACCGCGGGGTTTGAATAAGAGCCGTCCGCTCGCCAAGCGAGCGGACATGAAAGATGCCCCTGCGCAGCCACATTGATGTAATAACGACAACGATGGAGCTAGCCGGGCTCGAACCGGCGACCTCCTGGGTGCGATTTGGTCGAAGATCATCACCATCCCTTGCCATGGTTGGCCACCTGCGCCAGTCAGGCCGTTTTAAGCCGGGCGGCTTCGCCGACGGTAGCCATGTTTCGTCGCTGCTACTTGACCAGAACTTGACCACGAATCCGCGGCGGTGGAGAAAACCGCTGCTCTATCCACTGAGCTACGGGGGCTTGCGCGGACGATAGCGCGGCACTCAGCGGTTTCCGGGTCGCTGAGCACGCGGTTTTTAGGTGGGCACCCGCGGCATGTATGTTCCAATCGTTCTCAATTCGGTTGCTGCGTTCTTCGGAAGACGCGTGCCGCCGCCCGGCTTCCATCGGAAGGACCGCAACTGAAGATCTCCCCGTTCGCTCGGCGTCGCGTGGCGCGCCACCGCGTGCGGGTCTCGACGATCTCATTGGCTTTCGTGACCGCCGTCGGCGTCACCCTGGTCGCCGTCGTCGGCCCGGCCGGTAGTGCCTCCGCCCGCCAGAACGGCAAGATCGCGTTCGTGGCGAGCTCGCCCAGCAGCATCTGGGCGATGAACGCGGGCGGCTCCGGTAAGAAGGCGCTGACGCCTCACTACAAGTACGCCGTCATCTCGCGGGAGGACTCGGAACCCGAGTGGTCGCCGAACGGGACCAAGATCGTGTTCACGCGTTCACGGCAGACGACCGGAGCGAACTCCACTGAACCTGTAACGGAGATCGACGTCATGAACGCGAACGGCTCCAACCAGACGCGGCTGACGCGCTCCGCCCAGAACGATCACAGTCCGACGTGGTCCCCTGACGGCACCAAGATCGCCTTCGTGCGCGAGCGCGTGCTGAGCAAGACCCCGGGTAGCACGCCCCAACCCTACGGCGAGCTCTACGTGATGAACGCCGACGGCTCCGGCGAGAGGCGGCTGACGCAGATCGTGCTGGACGTCTGCAACAAGAACACGCTCACCGGCGAAGGCGACAACCTCGACGCGACCCAGCCGGCGTGGTCGCCCGACGGCGCGAGGATCGCGTTCACGAGCATCAGCCACGAGTACCCGTGCGGTACCGAGATCTCCGTCATCAATGCCGACGGATCCGGCCAGCGGCAGTTGACCGGTAACGGGGGCCCGAACGACGTGCGACGCGCTTCGCTTGCGGCCTGGTCGCCGGACGGCCGGAAGATCGTCTACCAGGGTGGTAGTTCCTACGCCGACGAGGGCACCGAGATCTGGGTGATGAACGCCGACGGCTCCGCCCCGACGCAGCTGACGAAGAACGACGGCTTCTGTCCCTACAAGTGCCCGAACAACGAAAGGCACACTCAGCCCGCCTGGTCGCCCGACGGGACGAAGATCGCCTACACGCGCGAGATTCCGTCCAAGACGATCGACCAGAGGCACCTCTTCGACCTCTTCACGATGAATCCTGACGGGTCTGGCGAGAAACTGGTCGTTCGCCAGATCGTGGAGCGTGTCGACTGGGGGTCGATCGCGACCGGCCCGCCGAACCCCGTGCCTCCACCGCCGGCGCGTGTGCTGGGCCATCCTTCGCTCACCCTTCGCTGCGTGCGGGGCGACCTATCAGCCCTGGTCGCGCCCCCGGCAGGCATCGACTTCGTCCAGTTCTACTTGAACGGGATCGATCTCCAGGGCGGAAACCCGCACTTCTTCAACAGCCCGCCCTTCACCACCTCGTACCCGGCTTCGCGGCTGCACGCGTCCGCCTGGACGGTCAGGGCAGTCGTCTCGCTCGAGACCGAGAGCTCCACGATCAAGCGGGTGCTTACGAAGAGGCACGCGCCCCACTGCTGACGGCGCGGGAATAAACGCCGGCGGATCCCCCTTCCGAGGGCGTCGCCAATGGTTCTACGCGTCGAAGGTAGAGCCATGCGGATTCTGCTGGCGGACGATCTCGAGACCTTGCGGTCCGGCGTGCGGGAGCTGCTCCTTCGCGAGAGCGACTTCAAGGTGTCGGAGGCGCGAAACCTGGACGAACTCCGCGCCGCAGTCGCTCGCTACTCGCCGGACATCGTTCTCGTCGACCTCGACCTGCCGCCCGCCGGCGGGATCGCTGCGGTCGCCGAGCTCCAGCGCTCAGAGACCAGCTCGATCCTCTGGAGCTTCGAGCCCGATCGCGCCACCGTCCTCGAGGCGATCCGCGCGGGGGCGCGCGGCTACCTCGACAAGGAGATCTCTCCGCAGGGCCTCGTCCGTGCGCTGCGCGGGGTCGTCCGCGGCGAAGCTGCACTTTCACGCGAGCTCGTGACGCTGCTGATCGACGCGCTCCACGGCGTCGAGGAGCGCGACCGCGTTCGCGACAAGGCCGCCGTTCTGTCAAGCCGCGAGCGCGAGGTGCTGGCGCTCGTCTCGCGCGGTGCGCGCAACCGCGAGATAGGCGAGGAGCTCCACATCTCGGAGTTCACGGTCAAGCGGCACGTGCAGAACATCCTCAACAAGCTCGAAGTCCCCAGCCGGCGCTCGGCGGCTGCGGTCTACCGCTCGGCGTTCCAGCCGGACTGGCTCGCTACGGATGCACGAACACCGGCGTCCCTAGCGGGATGAACCGCATCAGGTAGCGCAGGTCGGACGTCTTCGCGTGGAGGCAGCCCTCGGAGTTCGCGTAGCCGGGGACGCTTCCCGAAGGCGTCCCGTGGATCGCCAGCCGGCGTGAGCCCTGGTGCCCGGACAGCGCGAGGATGCAGCAGCCGTAGACGGCCGAGAAGCGCGAGCCCGGAAGCTTGTCGGTGACGGCATAGCGCCCGACTGGCGTGCGTGAGCTGGCGGCCCCGATGTCAATGCGGATCCGGCGGAGAGCGGCGTCACCGCGCTTCACAGTCAGCGTTCGCCGCGAGAGGTCGGCTTCGAGCTTGATGCTCACGTGACGGTACCGCAGTCCTGAGCGCCGCACCCAGCCGATCCGCCCGTTTGCGACCGTGGAGGTGACCACTCCCAGCCAGTTCCCACGCTTGCGGACAACGGACAGGGTCTGGGGGGAGCCGAACTCCGTCTGCCTGCCGAGCTCGCGGACGGGGGCGCCGCCCGGGCGGCCGTGCACGACCACGGCCGGGCCCGCGACGCGCGCGACCAGATAGTCCTCCGGTTGCGGGAGTGCGGCCGGCGGAGCCGATGCGACGAGTGCCAGAGCGGCTATCAAGGTGAACCCCATACCGTCGGATCGGCATGGGGCGGGGCCTGGGCAGTCCCTCGAAAGGTGACTACGATTCCCCGTAATGCGGGTCGCTGTCCTCCTCTGCGTCTGTGCGCTCGCGGTTCCTCTTGCCGCCGCGGCGCAGGCTCCCGTCGCGGCCGCGTGGCAGGCTCCGACGCCCGACGAGGGTGTGACCTTCAGCGTCGTCGCGGGGACGCCGCTCGGCTTCATGCTTTCTGCCGTCTCGGCCGACCCGAGCACCGTCCTCCACGTCGCGAGCTCGGGTCTCCCTCAGGGGGCCGCGCTGTCGTCGGCTGACGGGAATCCGGGGACCGCGGAGTTTCAGTGGACGCCGAAGGCCGCGCAGGTCGGCGACTACGCCGTCGTATTCACCGCGACGCCTTCGGGCGACGCGCCGGCGATTACGCGCCGGATCGCGATTCGCGTCGCGCCCGAGCTGCCCGTCCGGCTCAGCGGGGTCGGCAATGTCTCGCGGGCAGCGGTCGTCCTGCGACCCGTCTACGCCCGCGCGCGGCCGTCCGCGGCGGCGCCGGTGGTCACCCGCGTCGGGATGCTCACCGAGGAGTACGCACCGAACATGGTGCTTGCGCTCGAGTCGATCCATGACGCTGCGGGGACGCTCTGGGTTCGCGTCCGCCTTCCGGTCCTGCCGAACAATTCGACGGGCTGGGTTCCGCGCGCGGCGTTGGGGCCGCTCCGCGTGAGGACGACCCGGCTCGTGATCGATCGGGCGTTCTTCTCGGCGACCCTCTTCCGCGACGGCCGGGCGGTCTTCCGTACGCGCGTCGGCGTCGGCCGCGCCGATTGGCCGACTCCGCGCGGCGAGTTCTACGTGCGGGAGCTGCTCACGAACTTCGGCGACCCGTTCTACGGCCCCGCCGCGTTCGGGACCAGCGCGAAGTCACCGGTGCCGACGGGTTACTTCGCGGGTGCGTTCATCGGCATCCACGGGACGAACGCGCCAGAGTTGATCCCCGGGCGGATCTCGCACGGCTGCATTCGCTTGCGGAATGCGGCGATCCTGCGGCTGGTGAAGCTCATGCCGCTCGGGACGCCCGTCACGATCCGCTAGGGCGGCGCTCAGAGCTCGGCGGAAATCTCGGCGTGGCGCTCGGCGATGCACGCCTCGGCCCAGCGCTCGGCGCGCTCGAGCAGGCGGCCCGTGAGGACGTCGCGTTCCGGCCCTGCGGGCGGAAGCTGATCCTCGCCGACCTCGATTCGCACCTGATGCAGGGAAGCCTCGACGTCCTCGCCGACCTCGTGGCGTTGCTCGGCGACGATCGAGACTTCGCCGACCTCGGGGACGACCGCCTGTGCGAGCTCGTCCACCTCGGCGGCGGTGGCGTCGCGCCCCGCGAAGATTCCAAAGTTGATCCGGATCTCGAGCCCTGGTGGATCGCTGATCTCCGCGGCGAATGCAATTTTCGGTTCGGTTTGCACGTCCGGCTACTCCCCGGCTCGCCGAAATCGAATCTCGGCATTGCGCCGCCCGAACAGACTTTGTGGCTCAGAGCCACAAACCGTCTCGAGGCGACATGGTTTGGCGCGGTGCTCGTGGAGCCGAGCGGGGTGAAGTGTCACAACTTCCGCGATAGTGGCTCAGAGCCACAAAGTCAGTCAGGCGCTGCGCGGCTCCCAGCTGAAGCGTCGCGCGGCGACGACGAGCCCGGCCACGCCCCACGCTGCGAGGACCCCGGCCGCGGTGCCGTAGTGCCACGGGGCGCGGTCGTCGAGGTAGACGCCGTTGACGAGCTTGATGAAGTACCTGAGCGGCAGCGCGTCGCCGATCGCGCGCAGCACCTCCGGGTAGCGCCGCGTCGGGCCGAATGAGCCCGAGAGGAACGCCATCGGAAGGAGGATCACGTTCACTGCGGCCGACGAGCCCTCGGCCGAGCGGATCAGCGATGCGACCGCGAGCCCGAGCCCGGCAAACGCTGCCGCGCCGAAGAGCAGGACGAGCGCCAGCGACCCGAGCCGGTCGGGAACGTGCGTCCCGTACAGGAGCCGTCCGAGCACGAGGAGCAGCACCGCCTGAAGCGCGAAGACGAGCAGCGTGGAGACCAGCACGGCGCCGAGGTACGTCGCGGCCGGCAGCGGCGTCGAACGGATTCGCTTCAGCAGCCCTCCCTCGCGCCGGATCACCAACGAGATCCCGAGCCCGGCGAACGCCGTGTTCGCAGCGCCGTAGCCGAGCATCCCCGCCAGCAGCACCTCGCGCGCGGGATGCCCGGAGATCGTCCCGCTGTAGACCGAGCCGAGCAGGAGGAACAGCAGCATCGGGAAGACGAAGATGAAGATCGCGGCCTCCCGGCTGCGCCAGAACTGCAGCTGCTCGGCCCGCAGCTGATGGAGGAACAGCCTCATTCGCCGGCGACCAGCTCGAGGTAGACGTCTTCGAGCGTCGGCCGCCGCACCTCCAACCCTTCGAGCTCGCGGCCCGCGGCCAGCGCCTCGGCGGTCAGCTCGCTCAGCACGCGCGTCGGCTCGAGCGTGCGGACGACGACGTCCTGGCCGTCCTTCCGATACCGGATCTCCGTCTCGAGCGACGTTCCTCGCAGCTCCGCCGGAGTGCCGATCCGCACGATCAGCCCTTCGCGCAGTACGGCGACGCGATCGCAGAGCTCCTGCGCCTCGTCGAGGTAGTGCGTCGTCAGCAGAACGGTCTTCCCGAGCGACCGGAGCGAGCGGATCATGTCCCAGGCGATCCGGCGCGCCGCCGGGTCGAACCCGGTCGTCGGCTCGTCGAGAAAGACGAGATCCGGGTCGCCGACGAGGGCAAGGCCGAGGTCGAGCCGCCGTTTCTGCCCGCCCGAAAGCGTGCGCACGCGCGCGTCGCGCTTCTCCGCGAGCCCGACGAGCTGGATCACTTCGTCGATGTCGCGCGGCTGCTCGTAGTACCCCGCGAAGATCCGGTGGGTCTCCGCGACCGTCAGGTTCGGCAGGAGCTGCGACTGCTGCAAGACGACGCCGATCCGCTCACGGAAGCCGATCTCGAAGCGCTGCGGATCGAAGCCGAGCACCTCGATCGAACCCGTGTCTCGCCGTCGATAGCCCTCGAGGATCTCGACGGTGGTCGTCTTCCCGGCGCCGTTCGGGCCGAGCAGGCCGAAGACCTCGCCTTCGCGGATGTCGAAGCCGATCCCGCGAAGGGCCTGGAAGTCGCCGTACGACTTGCGGAGGTCGGTGACGGAGATCGCCGCGGCGCTCACTGCGCCGGCAAGTCAATCACCGCGAGCCCGGCCGGGGGGAACGGGCGCGACTCGCCGGTCAGCGCGAGCGCGATCTCGCCGCAGTCCGGCTGGTGGCCCACCGCGGCGACGCTCTCGCCGCGACCCTCGATCGCGGCCAGCAGCCCTTCGGCAGTCGCCCCTGGAGCGAGCCGCTCGTCCACCTCGGAGGCGCACCCGGCGGCCCGCGCGATCACGTCCGCCGTTTGGCGCGCGCGCAGGAGCGGGCTCGAAAGCACGACGTCGGGCGGGAGCCGTCCTGCCAGCCGCTCGCCGAGGGCGCGCGCCTGCTCCTCGCCACCGGGAGTCAGCCGGCGCAGCTCGTCAGGCTCCCCCGACGCGGATTCCGCATGGCGAATGAGGTACAGACGCACAGGAGAGAGGATACGGAGACAGGTCTGCCAGGCTAGGGCCGGATCACGTGCAGCGGCTGGACCTTCGCGGTCCGCGTCGCGTGCGGCGCTCGCCGGACAACCGACACCGCGTCTGCTTGGCGCCAGACATCGACGACCATCCGGCGATAGGCGAGTCCCGATCCGAGCGTCTCGAGCACGACCTCCACGAGCTCGCGCTCGTCCAGAGGGCCGACCGACGGATCGACGACGACGTCCAGTCTCTGCAGTCCATCCTGCTCTCGGTCGACGAGCTGGTAGTCGGTCGGAGCGCCGCCGAACCGCCTCGGTAGCAGCTCGTCCACGAGCAACAACACGTCGGCGCCCACGAACCCCATGCCCTCGATCGTCAGCTTGTCGTCACCACGAATCGTGTGCAGATGCGTGCGGAAGCCGATCTCCCCCGCGGCGCAGCCGCAGTCGCGACCGACGACGACGGCCGAGTCGCCGGTCTCGACGTTGAGCATCACCTTGGGGCAGACCGGCAGGAGGGTCGTGAGAACCACCTTCGTTCTCCCGCCGGCGTCGCTCCCTGCTGCGCGGGAGACGAGCGCAAGCCGATCCGTGAGCAGGTGCACGTCGTCGAGCTCCGGAGCGTCGGCGCAGGCGGCGCCGATCCGCCCGGTCTCGGCCATGGTGTAGTGAGCGACGGCCTTCGCTCCGGAGGCCTCGATCAGGTCTGCCTTCGCCCGCGTGAACGGCTCGCCGCCGACGCGGATGAGCGTTCCGTCCAGGTCGAGCCCGGCGTCCCTCGCCGCGACGCTCACCCGTACCGCCGAGCTTGCGACAGTGTCGAGGTGCGCCGCCGTGCCGGCTTCGACCTTCCCTGCGAGCCATCGAGCCACGGTCTCGGCCTCGGCGAGCGGCACGTGAACCGGCACCGGAAGTGGGTGGCCGGCCGAGCGGCTCATCGCGACGGTCAGCCAGGTCAGCACCGTGTCTCGCACGAGCGCCGACCGGAGACTCAGTGGTGTCTGCGAGAACCAGCGTTCCGCTGGGCGTCCCACCTTGACGCTGCGGAGGGCGTTCTGCAGCCCGGCCCGGGCCGGCGGAACAGGACGCCAAAGGGCGCATGGGCGCTCCCACAGGGCGAACGCGTCCATGAACAGCACCTGGTAGGCGCATTCGTGGAAGAGGTGCTCGAAGTCCACCATCACGCGCCGTGGGGCGCCGCGCGAACCGCCGCTCTCGCCTGAGTACCCCGCCCGCAGGAGCGGATTGTCGAAGTCCTCGTGGCTCGTCTCCAGCTCGAGACTTCCGCGCCGGATCGGCTCGAGCCCCTTGAACTCGCCGACGCTCAGGTACACGCCCTTGTCGTAGAGGTGCCCGAGCGCGCCCTCTGTTCCTTCGGTAGCGACGAGCGTCGCCGCATCGCCGCGCTCGATCCCCGCGTGCCGGAGGAGTGCCGCGTACGGACTCCCCGGCCTGTCGAACACGCACGTGTCGAGGAACCGCAGCAGATTCGCGTCCCGTGCCTCGAGCCCGGCTCGAAGCAGTCGGCGGGACGCCTCTGCGGAGACCGGGCGGCGGAGGAAGCCGCGGAGCCCGCGCAGGTATGCGACGAGGCGGAGGAGATCAGACGTCACGCGGTGCTTCCGCGGCAGGCAGGAGCGAGCACGACCGGAGGCGCACACCGACCTTCGACCCGACGGCGGCGGCGCCCTGAGGAGTCGAGCGGACACGGATCCGGAGGTCTCCGACGCGAACGACGAGGTCGACGCCGTCGCCCGTGTAAGCGGCGACCTCGACGGGCCCGATCCAGCCGTTTGCCGCCGTCGCGTCCTCGAGTGTGACGTGCTCGGGCCGCACGACCACCACCACCGCGTCTCCCGGGGCTGCTGCATGACCTGCCGGCACCTCCAGCACGCCGGCAGCAGTCCGGACGTGGCCCGACGAGACGACGACGCCGTCGATTAGGTTGGCGGCGCCGAGAAACTCGGCGACGAAGCGAGACGTGGGGTGGTCGTAGAGCGTCCGCGGCTCGCCGAGCTGCTCGATTCGCCCGTCGTTCATCACTGCGAGCCTGTTCGCCAGACTCAGGGCCTCGGTCTGGTCGTGCGTGACGTACACGCAGGTCGTCCCGAGGTCGCGCTGCAAGCGCAGCAGCTCGAACCTGAGCTCGTCGCGCAGACGGGTGTCCAGGCTCGCCAGGGGCTCGTCCAGGAGGAGCAACGGCGGCTCGTTGACGAGCGCCCGAGCGATCGCCAGGCGCTGCTGCTGCCCGCCGGAGAGGTCGGTCGCCGGCCTGTGAGCGAGGGGTGCGAGCTGTACGGAGTCGAGCACCTGCTCGACTCGGGCCCGGATCTGCGACGCCGATGGACGACGGCGGCGTGGGAGAACGCGAAGCGGAAACGCAGCGGTGTCGAACACCGTCATGTGTGGCCAGATCCCGTACGACTGCGAGACGACTCCGAGCCCACGCTCGTGCGGCGGAACGTCGATTCCCGCCGACCGGGACGTGAGCGTCCGTCCGGCGACGACTATCTCCCCGGCATCCGGCCGCTCGAGCCCGGCGATGCAGCGCAGCAGGGTGGTCTTGCCGCATCCGGAGGGCCCAAGCAGCGCGAACAGCTCGCCCTCGGCCACGTCGAAGGTCACGTCGTCGACGGCGCGGACCGGTGCGCCACGGTCGTCGAACGCCTTGCGCAGGCTGCTAACCGCGAGCAAGGCGCCTCAGGAGCGTCGACCGGCGCGAGAGCAAATACGCGACTCCCGCGAGCGTGCACAGCGCCGCCACCATCACGACGCCGAGCGCCGCGAGCTCGGTCAACCGCCCGTCCTCGTAGAGCTCCCAGATCCGGACCGAGAGCACTTCCTTCCCCGGCGAGTAGAGCAGGATCGCGCTCGACAGCTCACGGGCCGAGACGACGAGGACGTAGAGCCAGGCGGCAGCGAGGGTCGGCAGGATGAGCGGCACGAGAATGCGCCGGAACGCTTGGAGCCGGCTCGCGCCGCTCGACCTCGCGGCCTCCTCCAGGTCGTCGCCGAGCTGAGCGAGCGCGGCCGTCGCATAGCGCATGCCGTAGGGGAGGTAGCGCGTGACGTAGGCGATCAGGAGCACCCAGAGCGTGCCGTACACGGGCAACGGTGAGCGCACGTAGACGACGAGCAGTGCGACGCCGAGGACGATCCCGGGGAGCGCGAGCGGAAGGAAGGCGGTCGCGTCGAGCAGTGTGCGGCCCGGGATTCGCGTACGGACGACCACCCAGGCGATGACGACCGCGAGAACGACGACCGCCGTGGCCGCCCCGGCTCCCACGAGCAGCGTGTTCCAGACCGTGCGGACGCTGGCCGGCTCATCCAGCACCGAGACGTAGTTCGAGAGGGTCAGCCGCCGAAAATCGTCCGTCGAAGGGGCTCCGTAAAAGTGCTGGAGTGAGATCCAGCCGAGGGCTAGGACGGGGAGGACGGCGGCGACGGACACGTAAACCGTTGCGGCCAGGCAGGCCGGGCGGCGCCACCGCCCCAGCTTGACACGCGTCCCGCGGAAGCCCCGTCCGCTCACCGTCCGGAATCGTCTCAGGCCTCGCGTTGCCCGCAGGAGCAGTGCGAGCCCCAGCACGCACGGCACGAGCAGCGTCACCGAGTAGGCGGCCGCCTGCCCGACGTCGGCCGGAAAGATGCTCATCGCGCGCCAGATGCGCGACGTGTACACCCAGATGCCGGCCGGGAGGCCCACGAGGGCGGGCACTTCGAACGACTCGATCGTCCTGACCAGGGTGACGACGACCGCGGCGATCAGGGCCGGGCGAACGAGCGGCAAGGTCACACGCAGCGCGACCGCTCTCGGGTGCGCGCCGCTCAGTGTTGCCGCCTCCTCGAGCGCGGGGTCGACGGATGCGAAGGCAGCGGCCATGAGCAGGAAGACGAGGGGCGCCAGGTGGAATCCCTCCGCGAACACCATCCCCGGGCCGCTGAACACGTTGAGACCGACGCCGGGGATCGCGTTCAGTAGACCGGCCCGGGGGCTCGCGAGGAAGATCCACGCGACCGTGTAGAGGACGCCCGGTATGACGAGAGGGACGACCGAGCCCAGGAAGAGGAGACGGCGACCCGGCACGTCGGTTCGGACGACGAGATACGCGGTCAGCGTCCCGGCGACGACTGCGACGGCAGATGACCCGACCGCGAACCACAGGCTGTTGAACGCGAGCGTGCCGATGCCGACCGTCGAGTACGCGGCTCGGTAGTGGTCGAGCGTGAACCTTCCGTTCTCGGTGAGGCTGCGCCAGATCAGATAGGTGGTCGGCACGAGCGCGAGGGCGGCGACGAGCGCGGTCACCGTGCCGACGAGGACGTGCTCGCCGAGGGCCGATCGTCTCGACGCTCCCGCGGAAGGCCCGCCGCGTACGCCTCGCGCGAGGTCGGTCATTGTCAGATAATCACCAATATGGCTCGCCTCCACGCGTTCCTCCCCACCATCAGGCGGGTCGCCCCGCTCGTCTGCGCGGCTCTGCTTGCCTTTGCGGCGGCCGGCTGCAGCAAGTCCGGCGCGAAGAGCTCGACCGGTAACGGCGGTGCCTCCGCGAACGGCTTCGAGCGGACGTTCGCGCAGACGCGGGCGTTGACGGGCGGCGCGAGGATCCGAAAGCTGAAAGCGCTGGCGGCCAAGGAGGGAAAGCTCACGCTCTACTCCTCGCTCAACGGCGAGCTCCTCGACAAACTCACCGGCGCTTTCTCGGACAAGTACGGCGTGGACGTGTCGGTCTACCGGGCTTCCGACGAGGACCTAGCGAGGCGTCTGCTCGAGGAGTCGCGTGCGGGCTTCCACGGCGCGGACGTCGTGGAGACGAACGGTCCGGCGATGTTCGCCCTGAACGACGCTCATGTGCTCGTCCCGTTCGCCCCCGCCGCGACGACGGCGCTCGTCCCGGGCGCCACCTACCCCGGCTGGACGACCGATCGCTTCAACACGATGGTCGTCGCCTGGAACACGAAGCGTGTTCCTCCGGGCGAACGCCCCACGAGCTGGGAAGACCTCGCCGACCCACGCTGGAAGGGCCGGATCGCGCTCGAGCCAGGGGATTTCGATTGGTACAAGTCGCTCCGCGACTACTGGCTGTCCACCGGGAAGACGCCGGCTCAGGCGGACCGGTTGTTCGCGGCTATCGGTCGGAACAGCGTCGTCTTCAAGGGACATACGCTGATCGTCCAGCTGCTCGGTGCAGGAGAGTTCGACCTCGCAACCTCGGCGTTCAGGCATCTCGTTCGCAACGCGGCGGCAGCGGGCGCTCCGGTCGGGTGGATGCCCGCCGTCGAGCCCGTCTTCTCGCGCCCGGCGGGTGTCGGCCTCGTGCGCGGGGCCGAGCATCCGGCCGCCGCGATGCTCTTCGCGGAGTGGCTGCTCTCGGACGGCCAGCAGCTCTACGGCAGCCTCGACCTCGAGCCGGCGCGTGCCGACCTTGCCCGCACGCTGCCCGGCCGCCGGATCGTCGTCGACCTTCGGAGCCTGGCCGTGGATCAGAAGCGCTGGAGCGATATGTACGACCGGGTCGTCGCGCTCGCAGGCGGGATCGGGAAGTAAACGTGGGGGTCTTCCGCTACGTCGTGGCGGATGTGTTCACGGATCGGCCGCTCACAGGGAATCAGCTCGCGGTCTTCACCGACGCCCGCGAGATCCCGGACGACTCGCTGCAGGCGATCGCGCGCGAGATGAAGCTTTCCGAGACCGTCTTCGTCTACCCCAGCGAGGGGGCCGGGCACGTCCGGGTCCGCATCTTCACGCCTACGCTCGAGCTGCCCTTTGCGGGCCATCCGATCCTCGGCACCGCCTTCGTGCTCGGCGGGCCGCTGCAGCTCGGCGTGATCGTGATCGAGACGCCGGCCGGGCCCGTGCCGGTCGAGCTGGAACGGGAGGGAGCGAAGATCGTATTCGGAAGGATGACCCAGCCGGTGCCGCCATGGCGCCCATTCGAGCGCGAGGCTGACCTGCTCCGCGCGCTCGGTGTCGAGCGCTCAGAGCTTCCCGTCGAGGTCTACGACCTGGGTCCGACCCACGTCTACGTCGTGCTTGGATCCCGCGAGGAGGTGGCTGCGCTGGATCCCGACCTAGCGGCGCTCACCGAGCTCGAGGTGGGCGCCAACTGCGTTGCGGGCTCCGGGACGAAGTGGAAGACGCGGATGTTCGCGCCTTACCACGGCGTGCCGGAGGATCCCGCGACGGGCTCCGCGGCAGGGCCACTCGCGATCCATCTCGCGCGGCATGGACGGATCGCATTCGGCGACGAGATCGAGATCGAGCAGGGCGCCGAGATCCAGCGTCCTTCGAAGCTGTTCGCACGGGCGGTCGGCTCGGCGGAGAAGATCGAGCGCGTCGAGGTCGGAGGGTCCGCGGTCCTCGTCGCGCGCGGCGACCTCCAGATCTAGGCGCGGAGCTCGACGGCGAGAATCTCTGGCAGCTCGAGCGTCAGTGCGCGCCAGAAGCGGCCGCCGTCCTGCGAGAGGAAGAGGCGGTTGCGCGCGGCAAAGAGGACGACGTCCGGATCGTCCTCGTCGATCGCGAGGGCGACGCCGCGTGGAAGCCCGCCGCCGCGCTCGCGCCACGTTCGGCCCGCGTCGTGCGAGACCGCGAGCGGCGGGCGCCGGTCGACGATCGCCACGACCGTCGCGCCCACCGCGGCCGCGGCGACGACCAGCGGCAGCGACAGCTTTGGCGCCGGCGATCGGGGAAGTCGCTCGTCCGCCGTGAAGTCGAGCAGCTCTTCCTCGTCGAGGTCGACCTCGAAGACGCCGTCGGCAGTCTCGACCGCGGCCTTCACCGCGCGCGCCCACCGAGCAGCCCGCCGACGAGCGCCGTCGCGCGGCGAGCCGAGGCGACCGGCGACTGGCCACCCGCTCGACCCGCGAGGTAGGCCGCCGCGAAGGCGTCGCCGGCGCCGGTCGGGTCGACCCGGCCCTTCACCGGGCGCGCCGTCACGTGCTCGAGACGACCGCCTGCAAGGACGACGGAGCCCCGCGATCCAAGCGTGACGACCACCTCGGCCACGCCGAGCCCAGTAAGCGAAGCTTCGTCGAGATCCCCGACGAGCACCTGAGCTTCCTCCTCCGCGAGCTTGAGGATCGACACGTACCGGAGCACGTCCGGATCGAACTCGGCGTCGAGCTGCAACGGACCGACCTCCGGCCGCCGCACCAGACCTTGTCCGTCGAACGAGATGCGCCGCCCTCGGGCCAGCTCGGCGAGCGTCGCGGCGGGAAAGTCCGAGCGGAGGAGCGGCGCCGCGTGCACCCAGTCGGCCCGGCCGAGCGCGTCGCGGGCCCAGCCGCGGACGTCCTCCGGCGTCCACGGCTCCCCGACGGCCTCGACGCTCATCAGCCGCCGCTCGCCTTCGTAGCGGAACGAGAACGTGCTCGTCTCGGCGGTAGCGCGCCAAGCAACCGGTAGGCCGAGGGCGATGAGCGGCGGCAGGAAGGCGGCGCGGTCGTCCCGCGAGCACCGAACCGCGAGCGCGGCGCGCCGCCCGAGCAGGCGAAGGGCGCGGGCCGCGTAGTACGGCCCGCCGCCGACGCGCGGCGGCCCCCGCCCGACGACGTCGCGCGAGAGATTCCCGATCACGCCTACCGGCCGCACAACCGTAGTTTCGGCTACGCGAGCGCGACGCGGCGGCGCGCGACGGAGCCTGCAGCGAGCGCGAGCACGAAGGCGGCGGCGAAGCTCGGCAGGGACGCGCCGCCGAAGGGCAATGCGCTCGGGTGCGCGTGCTCCACGATCTTCGTCCACCAGGACGGGCCGACCGGAGCGAGCCACTGGTAGAGCGCGAAGCCGGCCAGCCAGGACGCGATCAGCTCCGGGCGGACCGAGGGGCCGTGGAAGAGCACGTCGGCGTCGTAGTGGCGGCCCGAGAGCAGCCAGTCCGCGAGCAGGACGCCGAAGAGCGGGACGAAGAACGATCCGAGCAGGAAGAGGAAGTCCTGGTAGTTCCGCAGGTCGATCACGAGCGCCCCGGCGGTCGCGACCGCGGCCACGCATGCGACGAGCAGCCGTTGTGGCACGCGTGGGAACGCGTTCTGCAAGGACACGGCTCCGGAGTAGACGTTGGCGAACGCCTCGTCGCTCTCGTCCACGGTCAAGGCGAGCAGGGCCAGGATCGACGCGAGCCCGCCGGCTGCGACCGCGGCAGGGATCGCGGCGGCGTCGCCGAGGTTGCGCGTCAGGAAGAGGATCGCGCCGAGGAGGAACAGACCGACCGTCGGGATCAGGTAGCCAATCGCGACGCCCCAGAAGGCGGTGCGCCGATCGCGCGAGAAGCGCGTGTAGTCGGCCGCGAGCGGCGTCCACGAGACGACGCTCGCGAGGACGAGGTCGACGCCGGGCCAGAACGCGTCATGCCCCGTCCCCGGCCGCGACCAGAGCGCGCCGACGTGCTGGCCGTGCACCGCCCACCACGCCAGGTACGCGAGCGAGGCGACGACGAAGTAGACGGCGAACTTGCGCACGTAGCGGCGCACGAAGCCGACCGGGCCGAGGAAGGCGAGCGCCGTCGCGATCGCGCCCATCACGATCGTCCAGAGCGGCTTGCCGCCGAAGCCGAAGACCTTCTGCGAGAGCGCGCTCGCCGCGGTGGCGATGATGATCAGCTCGAAAACCGACCAACCGAGGCACTGCAGGACGTTGAGCGCGGTCGGCAGCAGGGAGCCGCGGCGCCCAAGCGGGGCGCGGAGCACGACCATCGCCGGCACCCGCGCATCGGCACCGATCATCCCCGCCACGCCGAGCATCGCGTTCCCGACGATGCCCGCGAGGAGGATCGCCGCGAACGCACCTCCCAGCGAGAGCGCCGGGACGAGGAACGCGCCCGCGACGATCACGAGCAGCGAGACCGAGAGATTGCTCCAGAGGAGGAACGTGTCGACGAAGCCGAGCACCCTCAAGCGCTCCGGGACGGGCTCGATTCCCCAATTGGGCGTGTCGGTCATGCGCTCCCTTCGCCGGTCCTAACCGGATCAGGTTCCACGGGTTTGATCTCAGCGCCGCCTGTGCGGAGCACCCCGGCGGCGACACTCTAGCGGTCGCGGATGCATAGGACACGCCTATGTATTACGCTCGCGGGGATGGCGAAGACCGTCTTCACCGCCGGCCAAGCGGCTCGCGCGCTCGGGGTCAGCCTGGACACGCTGCGCCGCTGGGACCGGCAGGGACGAATTCGCGTCGAGCGCGACTCGGCGAATCGTCGCGTCGTCGACGTGGCGGAGATCGAACGGCTGCGCGGCGCCGAGAGCCACGGGCTGAGCGCCCGGAACCGGCTGACCGGCGTGGTCGAGTCGGTGCGGGTCGACGGCCTCCTCGCCGAGGTCAAGATCGCCGTGACTGAGCCGGCTTCGATCACAGCGATCGTCACCGCTGATGCGGTCGCCGACCTCGGGCTCGAGCGCGGGATGCCGGCCTCCGCAGTCGTGAAGTCCACGTCGATCATGGTCGAGCGATGAGGCGCGCGCTTGTCGCGGCGTTCGCTGCCGCGCTCGCGCTCCCCGCCGCGACCACGGCTGCCTCGCCCATCACCGTCTTCGCCGCCGCCTCGCTGACCGGCG
>DHWI01000140.1:765-4102 GCA_002413095.1 Thermoleophilia bacterium UBA5186 | reverse complement strand
GCAATCCCGCCCGGATCGGCTCGGTCTACGACCTGCGCCGCAGCGGCATCAAGCTGGTCATCGGGGACAAGGGCGTTCCGATCGGGGCGTATACGCGCCAGATCCTCGACGCGCTCGGGATCACGGCGGACGTGCTGAAGAACGTCGTCAGCGAGGAGACCGACGTCAAGGGGATCGTCGCCAAGGTCGCGCTCGGCGAGGCCGACGTGGGGTTCGTCTACGCGACCGACGCGCGGCCGGTCGGGGCTCGCGTGAAGACAGTCCCGCTGCCTGCATGGGCGCAGCCGCCGATCCGCTACGAGATCGCCGTCGTGAAGGGCGGGCGCGAGGCCGCGGCGCGCGCCTTCGTCACACGNNCTCGCACTGGCGTTCCTCGTCGTCCCGGTCGCGGCGCTCTTCCTGCGCGTCCCGCCGGGAGATCTGGTCGCGGCGCTCGGGAGCGACGTCTTCCGCGACGCGCTGGTCGTGAGCCTGAAAACGAGCGCGATCGCCCATCTCGCGGTGCTGCTCGTTGGCACACCGGCCGCGTACGTCCTCGCGCGGCGGCGCTTTCCCGGTCGAGGGCTCGTCCTCACGTTGATCGAGCTCCCGCTTGTGCTCCCGCCGGCGGTCGCGGGGATCGCGCTGCTCGCCGCGTTCGGGCGCTACCAGCTGCTCGGCGGGACGCTGAGCGCGCTGGGGATCACCGTGGGGTTCACGCAGCTCGCCGTGATTCTCGCGGTCGCCTTCGTCGAGAGCCCGTTTTATCTCCGCGGAGCCGTCGCGGCGTTCGAGACCGTGGACGGAACGCTGCTCGATGCGGCACGGACGCTCGGAGCGGCGCCGGCGCGGGTGTTCTTCCGCATCGCGCTGCCGCTGGCGGCCGGCGGGCTCGGCGCCGCCTCCGCCCTCGCGCTCGCCCGCGGGCTCGGCGAGTTCGGTGCGACGATCATCTTCGCCGGAAGTCTCCAGGGCGTCACTCAGACGCTCCCGCTCGCGATCTATGCGCAGTTCGAGCAGGACTTCGACCTTGCCCTCGCGATCGGCGCGCTGTTCGTCGTCCTCGGCGCCGCGCTGCTCCTCTTCCTCAAATTGGTGCCCGGATGGACGCGCTCGAGCTCGAGCTCACCGTTCCGCTTCGCTCCTTCGCGCTCGAGCTGACGCTCGCGGCGGGCGCGGAGACCGTCGCGCTCGTCGGGCCCTCGGGCGCCGGGAAGACGACGCTGCTGCGGACGGTCGCCGGACTCGTGCGGCCGGTGCGCGGCCGGGTCGTCTGCAGCGGACAGGTCTGGTTCGATGGAGCAAGCGGCGTCGACCTCCGGCCCGAGGAGCGTTCGGCCGGCTTCGTCTTCCAGGAGTACGCGCTCTTCCCGCACCTCAGCGTCGAGCGGAACGTGGCCTTCGGCGGACGGCAAGACGGGCTGCTCGACCGGCTCGGGATCGCGCACCTCGCCAAGGCTCGGCCCGCGGACCTCTCCGGCGGTGAGCGCCAGCGCGTCGCGCTTGCACGTGCGCTCGCGCGCGCGCCGAAGGTGCTGCTCCTCGACGAGCCGATGGCGGCACTCGACCCGCACACGCGCGGCACGGTCCGCGCTGAGCTGCACCAGCTGCTGCGCGAGCTCGAGCTGCCGACGCTTCTCGTCACGCACGACTTCGAGGACGCGTGCTCGCTCGCCGACCGCGTCGGCGTGCTGGTGGACGGACGGCTTCGCCAGCTCGGGACGCCCGACGAGCTGCTCGCGGCACCTGCCGACGCCTTCGTGGCGAGCTTCGCGGGCGGCAACGTCCTGCGCGGCCACGTCCGGGGTCTGACCCCGGACAGGGCCCTAACCGAGGTGACGCTCGAGGACGGGACGCTCGTGTACTCGACCGACCAGGGCACGGGAGAGGTCGCGCTCGTCGTTTATCCCTGGGCCGTGTCGGTTGGTCGCGAGGCGCCGCCCGACTCGGCGCTGAACCACGTCCACGGGGAGATCGCTTCGCTCGTCACCGTCGGGAACCGGGTGCGCGCCCGCGTCGGCCCGTTGACGGCGGAACTCACCGCGGCGTCGGTCAGGCGTCTGGGACTGCAGGTCGGCGAGCGCGTTGTCGCCAGCTTCAAGGCGACCGCAACCCGGCTCCTTTAGCGGCGACTAGGATCGCCTGCAGATGAGGCGGCTCGCGCTCTTCATGCTCGTCGCGGCGGCCTGCGCCGGCTGCGGAAGCGGCTCGAATCCACCGACGGTCACGGTTACGACGATCGAGACGCTCCCGGCCGCCCCGCCTCCTTCGACGACGCAGGCTCCCGCCGGCTCGACGGTCGTCCCGTACTTCATCGAGGGCAACCAGGTGGCCGCGGGCGAGCCAGTGGAGACGCCCGAGAGCGGGATCGCAGCCGCAGCGCTGCGCGCGGTGCTCGACGGGCCGAACGGGCGCGAGCTCGCGGCGGGGCTCACGAGCGCGATCCCGCCCGACGCGCGACTTCTCGACCTCGTGATCGCCGACGGCCTCGCGCGCGTCGACCTCTCCGGACGCTTCCGCGAAGGCGAAGGCGCTTTCGCGACCCGCGAGCGGCTCGCGCAGGTCGTCTATACGCTCACGCAGTTTCCGACCGTGAAGAGCGTGCGGCTGCGGATCGACGGACACACCGTGCCCGCGCTCGGGGACGTCAAGCTCGACCGCGGGCTGACGCGCGCCGACTTCGAGGACGAGACGCCGGCGATCCTCGTCGAGTCGCCTGGCTTCGGGACGGCGGTGGGCAGCCCGTTCACGGCGCGTGGCACCGCGAACACGTTCGAGGCGACGTTCGAGTGGGAGCTGCGCGGCGCGTCCGGCGAGGTGCTGGCCAAGCACTTCGAGACCGCGACCTCAGGCACGGGCACGCGAGGCACGTTCTCGTTCCCGGTGACGTTCCGCATCGACCACGCGATGCAGGGAACGCTCGGCGTGTTCGAGCGCTCAGCGGCGGACGGGTCGCGGATCCATTCCCGCAGCATCCCGCTTACCCTTCAGCCCAAGTAACAGACTGTTACTTAGTCGGCGAGGAGCCGGCGCAGGACGTACGGAAGGATCCCGCCGTGGCGCATGTAGTCGCGCTCGCGCGGCGTGTCGAGGCGTACGCGCGCGCGGAACTCCTTGTCGTCGGCGCGAACGGTCACCTCGTGCGCCTCGCCGTTCTCGACGCCCTCGACGGAGAACTCCTCGCGGCCGCTGAGGCCGAGAGTGTCAGGCGTCTCGCCGTCCAGGAACTGGAGCGGCAGGATGCCCATCATCAGGAGGTTCGAGCGGTGGATCCGCTCGTAGCTCTCCGCGATCACCGCCCGCACGCCGAGCAGGTTCGGCCCCTTCGCCGCCCAGTCGCGTGACGAGCCCGACCCGT
>DHWI01000140.1:0-725 GCA_002413095.1 Thermoleophilia bacterium UBA5186 | reverse complement strand
GGGACGTGCACCGTCCACGTCCCCTCACCGCTCGGGACGAGCAGGTTCTTGAGCCGCACGTTGGCGAACGTGCCACGCACCATCACCTCGTGATTCCCGCGCCGCGACCCGTATGAGTTGAAGCCCTTCCGCTCGATCCCATGCTCGGTCAAGTATTTGCCGGCCGGCGAATCGGGCTGGATCGCGCCCGCGGGAGAGATGTGGTCGGTCGTGACCGAGTCGCCGAGCCGCACGAGGCAGCGCGCGCCGTGGACGTCTTCGACGGTGCCCGGCTCGCGTGACATCCCGTCGAAGTACGGCGGCCGGCGGACGTAGGTCGAGCCCTCGTCCCACGCGAAAAGGTCGCCGGCCGGGACGGGTAGCTCACGCCACGTCTCGTCCCCGTTAAAGACGTCGGCGTAGGTGCTGGTGAACATCTCGCCGCGGACCGAGGCGGTGATCGTCTGCTGGATCTCGTCGGACGTGGGCCAGATGTCGCGCAGGAACACGTCGCTTCCGTCCTCGTCTTGGCCCAATGGCTCCTCGTCGAGGTCGATGTCCATCCGCCCCGCGAGCGCGTAGGCGACGACGAGCGGCGGTGAGGCGAGGTAGTTCGCCTTCACTTCCGGGTGGATACGCGCCTCGAAGTTCCTGTTGCCCGAGAGCACGGAGCAGACGACGAGCTCGCCCTCCTCGATCGCGGCAGAGATCGCGGCCGGCAAAGGCCCCGAGTTGCCGATGCACGT
>DHWI01000202.1:2081-7559 GCA_002413095.1 Thermoleophilia bacterium UBA5186 | reverse complement strand
GCCTCGTCGAGCCGGCCCTGCTCGAGCAGCGAGCGGCCGAGGACGAGGCGCGCGTTTCCGATCTCGTCGAGGTAGTCCTCGCGGCCGTCGAGCAGCTCGAGCGCATGCCGCGCCTGCTCCTCGGCAGTCTGGACGTCGCCGGTGCGGAGGTGTACCTGCGCCAGCGAAGAAACGGCCTGCGCAGCCTCGGCGTTCTCGCCCATGTCGAGGGCGACGCGGAAGGCGTCCTTGAGGTGGACGATCGCTTCCTCAGGCTTGCCGAGGAGGAAGTTCAGGCCGCCGAGGTTGTTCATCAGCCGGCTGACGTTGAGCCGGTCAGAGAGCTCCTCATACTGGGCCTTCGCGCGCTCGGCGTACGAACGGGCGAGCACCCAGTGGCCCTGGCGCTCGGCGACGAGCGAGGCATTGAAGTAGACGCGGGCGACCGCGCGCGGGTCATCGACAGCCTCGGCGAGCTCGAGCGCACGCTCGACGTCCTCGCGCGCGGCCTCGAAGTCGCGCTGCCGGCGGTAGCACCGGGAGCGGTAACCGAGAATGTTGGAGCGGAGAAGATCGGACGGCAGCCCCGAGCGCTCCGCGAGCGTCAGCGCCTCGTTGAAGAGCCCGAGTGCGGTGGCGATGCTCGAGAGTGCGTAGCGGCAGGTGCCGAGGCGGAACATGACTTCCGCACGGTCGACGTCGGAGAACTCGGGCGCTTCGCTGAGCGAGCGGGCCCGCGTGAGCAGCTCGATCGCCCCGCGGATGTCGCCGTTGGTCAGACGCGCGCGCGAGGCAAGCGTCAGATGCTTGACCTCGAGCTCCGGCAGTCCGGTGGCGAGGACCGCCGAGTGTGCACCGTCAAGCTGCTCGAGCGCCTCGTCGTTGTGGTCGGCCTCGACGAGAGCCTCGGCACGTGCCAGAACTGCGTCGACCCGGCCGCGCTCATCGGCGGAGACGCCGTTCGCGAGGAAGCTCGCGTCGACGCTCAGCCGCTGGGCGAGCCATTCGATCGTCTCGCGCGTGGGACGGGTCTTCCCGCGCTCGATCTGGCTGACGTACTCCTTCGAGAAGCGCTCGCCCGCAAGGTCGGTCTGGGTCAGGTTCGCCGCAACGCGGAGCTGGCGCAGACGCTCGCCCAGGCGCAGCCCGGACGGCTGGATCTGACGGTGCTGACGGGTGTCGATGCGCGTGCTCATTGCGGTCGAATGCGGCTCCCTAGGGGGAAGTGAAACCTACACTTCACCAAAGTGCAAGTTGTCCACTCGGGCCATCCCCCTAAAGGGGCATATGGAGCCATATTCGCGGTCAACTTCCAAATTCAAAAATCACTTGACCGAGGTACTTGACGGACCGGCAGACACGGCCTATGGTGAGCCCACTTGCAGCCGGTCAGACGCCAGTCCGACTGCGGGGGCGCACCAAGCCGAGGCGGTACGAAGCTCGGAAGCGTGGCTGGGCCGCAGAGCCAAGGCTTCCGGGAATCGCCCCGACAAAGCGCCAAACGGATCGAAGCCCCGGAGCCGCAGCCGGGGCTTCTCCTTTTTCTAACTCAAAGCTAGGCTGCTTCGGCGAGCGCGGTCTCGGGGGCAGGCCGCATTTGCCTCACCAGCGTCACTGCGACAACCGCCGAGACGAACGCGATGGCTGCGGCGACCAGGAGGGCGTGTTGCAGGCCGTCGACGAACTGCGGCAGCGCCTGAGGGCTTTTGGCAGGCACGGACACGTAGCTCACCACGATCGCGCCCATCAATGCGATTCCGAGCGAGCCGCCGACCTGGCGCATCGAATTCAGGACCGCCGATCCGACGCCGGCCTTGTCGATGGCCACGGAGCCCATTGCCGCCGCCGTGGTCGGCGTCATCGTCAGGGCCATGCCGAGACCGCCCACGATCAGCCCGGGGAAGATGTGCCAAAAGCTCGAGCCGAGCCCCAGCCGCGAGAAGATCAGGAGCGATGCGGAGACGAGGATCATCCCGGTTCCCATCAGCCAGCGGGATCCAATGCGGTCGGAGAGCTTTCCCGCAATGGGCGCGATCAGCACGATGAGGACCGTCATCGGCAGGAACGCCGCCCCCGCCTGCGTCGGGGAGTAGCCGAGTACGTTCTGCATGTAGAGCGAGACGAAGAAGAAGACGCCGAACATCGCGAGCGCCACGAGCAGCATCACTAGGTTCGCCCCCGCGAAGGTCGGGTTCCGGAACAGCGAGAGGTCGAGCATCGGTAGGCGTGAGCGCATTTCGATCACGACGAAGACAGCGAGAGCCAGCGCGCAGAGCGCGAACAGGCCGAGGATCCGTCCTGAGGTCCACCCGTACTTGTTGGCCTCGATCAGGCCGTAGGTCAGCGCGAAGAGACCCACCGCCGAGGTGAGCAAGCCGGGCAGATCGAGCTTCTGCTCGCGCGACGTGTCGCGCGACTCGTCGATCGCGATCCGGGCGACGAGGATCGCGAGGATCCCGACCGGGACGTTGACGAAGAAGATCCAGCCCCAGCTGATCTGCTGCGTGAGGATGCCGCCGAGGAGCGGCCCGATCGCGAGAGCCATTGCGGAGACACCGGCCCAGATCCCGATCGCCATCCCGCGCTGCCTGGGCGGGAACGTCGCGGTGATGATCGAGAGCGTGGCGGGGTTCATCAGCGCCGAGCCGGCGCCCTGGACGATCCTGGCTCCGATCAGGAAGCCCGCCGAGCCCGCCAGTCCGCAAGCGAGCGAGGCGCCGGTGAAGATCGCGAGGCCGACGATGAACATCCGCCGCCGTCCGAGCATGTCGGCGAGCTTCCCGCCGGTCAGCATCAGGACCGCGAACGTCAGTGCGTAGCCGTTGACGACCCACTCGAGCTCAGAGACGCCGATCTTCAGATCCCGCTGGATCGCGGGCAGCGCGACGTTCACGACGGTGTTGTCGAGCATGATCATGAACAGGCCGAACGCGACGGCGCCGAGCGTCCACCACTTGCGGTTTTCGGAGGCGAGGATGCGGGCTCTCATCTCAGGACTGGAACGCATGTCGTAAACGGGCCATTCCCGTACGCTGCCAGCCGATGGCCGAGTTCGTCTGGACGCCAACGCCCGAGCAGGTCGAGCAGGCGAATGTCACCCGCCTGATCCGGCGGCTCGGCTGCGCCGACTACCACGAGCTTCAGCGGTTGTCGGTCGAAGATCCCGAGCGGTTCTGGCCTGAGGTCGTCGACGACCTGGGGATCGAGTTCTCGAGGGAGTGGGAGCGAGTGCTCGACACTTCGCGCGGGATCGAGTGGACCACCTGGTTCGTCGGCGGCCGGCTCAATCTCGCGTGGAACTGCGTCCACAAGTGGGCCCAGGGCGACCGGGCCGACGAGGAGGCCGCCGTTTTCCTGGGCGAGGACGGCGTTCGCGCGTCGTTGACCTGGGCTCAGGTCTCGCGCGCGGTCACCAAGCTCGCGGAGGCTCTGGTTGCGGCGGGGATCGAGCCCGGCGACCGGGTCGGGATCTTCATGCCGATGAGCCCGGCCGCCGCGATCGCGTCTCACGCGTGTGCCCACATGGGCGCCGTGCAGGTGCCGATCTTCTCCGGGTTCGCTCCGGCGGCGATCGCCGCGCGCCTGCGGGACGCAGAGGCGAGGGCCGTCCTCGCGGCGAACTGGTCGCTCCGGCGCGGGAAGCGCGTGGACATGGCCGGGATCCTCGAGGAGGCGGTCCGCGATGCGCCGTCGGTCGAGCAGGTGCTCACGTGGGACCGCGCGACCGGCGACTGGTCGGAGGCCGTCCGCGCGCATCCGGCCACGCTCGCGCCGCTCGAGGTCGACTCCGAGCATCCATACCTGCTCGCGTACACGTCGGGAACGACCGGAAAGCCCAAGGGAGCCGTCCACGTCCACGGCGGGTTCCTCGTTTCGATCGCACGGGAGGCCGCGTACCAGACCAACATCGACGCCGGCGACCGCGTGCTCTTCGCCACCGACATGGGCTGGATCATGGGCCCGTGGACGGTGGTCGGCGCGGGCGCGGTGGGCGCGAAGATCGTGTTCACCGAGGGCGCGCCGGACTGGCCGGACGACCGGATCTGGCGAACAGTCGAGGCGGAGCGAGTGACGATGCTCGGCGTCTCGCCGACGCTCGTCCGCGCGCTTATCCCCAAAGGCGAGCCCGAAGCGGACATGTCCTCGCTCCGCGCGATCGCGACGACCGGCGAGCCCTGGAACCGCGGGCCCTACCTCTGGCTGCACGAGCACGTCGCCGCGCAGGGTCACGCGCCGATCATCAACCTGTCCGGCGGGACGGAGGTCGGCGCCTGCTTCCTCTCGGTGACGCCGGTCCTGCCGACAAAGGCGGTTTCCCTCGGCTTTCCGGCGCTCGGCGAGGACATGGACGTCGTGGACGCGGACGGGAACCCGGTGCGCGGCGAGGTCGGCGAGCTGGTCTGCCGCAGCCCCTGGCCGGGGATGACACGCGGCGTGTGGCGCGATCCAGAGCGCTACCTCGACGCGTACTGGCGCCGCTTCCCGGGAGTGTGGACGCACGGGGACTGGGCCTCGGTGGACGAGGACGGCTACTGGTTCCTGCACGGGCGCTCCGACGACACGCTCAACATCGCCGGAAAGCGGATCGGGCCGGCCGAGCTCGAGTCGGCGGCAGTCGAGCATCCCGGCGTCGCCGAGTCGGCCGCGATCGGNNNNCCGCACGAGGTGAAGGGCGAGGTCGCCTGGATCTTCTGCGTCCTGAAGCCCGGCTACGAGGCGGGCGAGCCGGCCGCGCAGGAGATCGCAGACACGGTCGCGGCGGAGCTCGGTAAGGCGTTCAAGCCCGCGCGAATCCTCTTCGTCGGAGCCCTCCCGAAGACGCGGAGTGCGAAGATCGTCCGGCGCGCGGTTCGGGCGCGCGCCTTAGGGCAGGATGCGGGAGACCTGTCGTCGCTCGAGAATCCCGAGGCGCTGGAGGAGATCGCCAATGTCGTCTGACCGAATGGAAGGCCAGGTCGCGCTCGTCACCGGCGGGGGCCGCGGGATCGGCGAGCGGATCGCACGCGAGCTCGCTGACGCGGGCATGCGGGTGGCGGTCACGGGCCGCACCGCCGAGCAGGTCGAGGCTGTGGCGCAGGACATCGGCGGGCTCGCGCTCGTCGGCGACGTGACCGACCGGGCTACGCCCGAGCAGTGGGTCGAGCGCGCCGAGGCGGAGCTCGGCCCGATCGACTTCCTCGCCGCCAACGCAGGCCGCGCGCCGACCTCGGAAGGGCCCAGCTGGGAGCAGCCGGTCGACGATTGGTGGAACACGTTCGAGGTGAACGTCCTCGGCGTCCATCTCTCGTGTCGCGCGGTCATCCCGCGGATGCTCGAGCGGGGCGCGGGAAGAATCGTGATCACGGGCAGCGGCGCCTCGTATCTCCCCGGCTCGACGTCGAGCGCCTACTCGGCCAGCAAGGCCGCCATCGGGCGCTATGGGGAGACGCTCGCGAACGAGCTCGAGGGCAAGATCCCGGTCTTCGTCATCTCGCCGGGCCTCGTCAAGACGGACATGAC
>DHWI01000202.1:835-1980 GCA_002413095.1 Thermoleophilia bacterium UBA5186 | reverse complement strand
TTCCGAGGCAATGGGACGCGCTTCGCGCGCCAGAGCGGGCGTACCGAGAAGGTACGGGCGCGACTGAGGACGCCGTCCTCGGGGCGAGCAGCGCGGCCCGGCGGCACAGCGCGCGTTTCGCCAAGCCCTCCTAAAAGCAGAGCGTGAGGTTCGGCCCCTCGAGGCGTCCTCTAGGCAGGAGGACCACCCAATCCGGGGGATCGAACGCTGCCCATTCGTCTCGGGAGACAGGTCGCTGTGGTCGGGCTCGTGGCAATCGCCGCCGCCGGCAGCTGCGTGAGCGCGAAGGCGTCTGGACGCGACTACCTCGCGCCGGCGACCGCGTGCGCCGGCCAGACGGCCGCGAGCGCTCCAGCCGCGGTCGAGCAACGCGCGATGCGCTGCCTCGTGAATTGGGCGCGGCGGCGGCGCGGGCTTGCGGCCGTGCGACCGTCGGTGCTCCTCGACCGGTCGTCCGCGCTGCGCGCGGAGGCGATCAGGAGCTGCGGCGACTTCTCCCACTCGCCCTGCGGGACGCCGTTCACGTCCGTCTTCGCGCACGTCGGCTACTGGCGCGGCCGAGTCGCCGTGGGCGAGAACCTGGCTTGGGCCGACCTCCCGACCTCCTCGCCCCGCGAGACCGTCGCGGCCTGGCTGGCCTCGCCGCCGCATCGACATATCCTGTTCACACCGGCGTGGCGCGACGGCGGGATCGCGCTGCTCGAGGCGGACGGGCTCTTCGGCCGCGCCCGCGTGGCGGTGTGGGTATCGCAGTTCGGCCGGCGGGGGTAGCTGTTAGACTGGTTTTCGACTCTGAGTCGTAAACCATGAGACTCGCCCTCGCCCAGATCAACACCGTCGTCGGCGACCTCGACGGGAACCGTGACCGGATCCTCCGCGGGCTCGACGAGGCGAAGGAGGCCGGCGCGGACATCGTCCTGTTCCCCGAGCTCGCGATCACGTCCTATCCGCCCGAGGATCTGCTGCTGCGGCCGGGGTTCATCCGCGCCGCCGAGCAGACGCTCGAGGAGGTCGCCCGCGCGTGCCGCGGCATCGTCGCGCTCGTGGGGACGCCGCACTTCGACCGCGACCTCTACAACGCCTGCGCGGTCTGCGCCGGCGGCGAGGTGCGCGCGATCTACCACAAGCGCTTCCTGCCGAACTAC
>DHWI01000202.1:0-782 GCA_002413095.1 Thermoleophilia bacterium UBA5186 | reverse complement strand
GAGCTGATCGCGAACATCTCGGCCTCTCCGTTCCACGTCGGCAAGGACCGCGAGCGCGAGGCGATGCTCGTCACGCGTGCGCGGGACAACTCGTGCTTCCTCGCCTTCTGCAACGCGGTCGGCGGCCAGGACGAGCTGATCTTCGACGGGCACTCGCTCGTGCTCGACGACGAGGGCGAGGTGCTCGCGCGCGCGCCCGGCTTCGAGGAATGCCTGCTCATCGTCGACGTCGAGCCGGCCGAAGCGATCGGGCGGCGCCTCTCGGACGTGCGCAGGCGCTCGCTGGCGCGCGAGCGCGGCGGGGTGCCCGCGCTCGAGGCCGTCCACGTAGGCGGCGCGCGCGAGCAGGCGGAGGTCGCAACGGGCAGCCTCGCCCCGCCCGAGGACGACCTGGAGCAGATGCGGCTCGCGCTCGAGCTCGGCCTGCGCGACTACGTGGAGAAGAACAGCTTCGGCGATGTCGTGATCGGCGTTTCCGGAGGGATCGACTCCGCGCTGACCGCTGCGCTCGCGGTCGAGGCGCTCGGGCCGGAGCGCGTCCACTGCGTCTCGATGCCGTCGCGCTACTCCTCGGAGGGCACGCGCGGCGACGCGCGGCGGCTCGCCGAAAGCCTCGGCACCGACTTCCGCGAGATCCCGATCGGCGAGCTCGCGGACACGTTCGATCGCGTGCTCGGCCCGCACTTCGAGGGGCGTGACGCGGATCTGACGGAGGAGAACTTGCAGGCGCGCATTCGCGGTGTCCTGCTCATGGCCCTCTCGAACAAGTTCGGCTGGCTCGT
>DHWI01000006.1 GCA_002413095.1 Thermoleophilia bacterium UBA5186 | reverse complement strand
CCCCGGAGCAGGCGAAGGGCGCCCCCGTCGACCAGACGTCCGACCTGTACTCGCTCGGAATCGTCCTCTACGAGCTCCTGACGGGAACGGTGCCGTTCAACGGCGACACGCCGGTAGAGATCGCGATGAAGCACCTCTCGACGGTGCCGCCGGAGCCTTCGACGCTGAGGCCCGAGGTGCCGGACGATCTCGATGCAATCGTCGTCCGCTCGCTCGGCAAGACCCCTGAGGAGCGGTACGGGAGCGCCGAGGAGATGGACGCCGACCTGGGCGCCGTCGCGCGCGGGGTCGCGGTGAGCCGTGAGACGGAGGAGGCAGCCACGCAGATCCTCTCGCGGCCCACGCAGCCGATGCCGACCGCTGCGACGATCGTCCAGCCCCGCCGGCCGCAGACCTACGCGCAGCCGCCTGTCTACTACGACTACGAGGACGAGCCCGTGCGGCGCCGTCCTTTCTGGCCGTGGCTGCTCGCGCTGATCTTCCTCGTCCTGGCCGGGCTCGCGGGCTGGTTCGCGTGGACCCAGGTGCAGGATCAGCTGAACGCGAACAAGGTCGTGCGCATGGTGTTCGTCGAGGGCGACCGCGAGTCGCTCGCCGTGCAGAAGATCATCAACGCGGGGCTCGAGCCCGTCGTCGAGCGGCATCCCAACACCAGCCAGCCCGTCGGATTCGTGTACCGCCAGCTCCAGCAGCCGGGCGAGAAGGTGAACAAGGGCAATCCCGTCACGATCCTCGTCTCGCTCGGGAAGCCGAAGACCACCGTGCCGGACGTGGTCGGCAAGACGTCCGCCGACGCTGCGTCGACGCTCGCGAACGCGAATCTGAAGGCGAACGTCGTCAGGGTGCCGTCCGACAAGCCGATCGACACCGTGCTCGCCCAGGCGCCGAAGGCCGGCGACCGAGTCGACCAGGGAACGACGGTGCGGGTCAACGTCTCGTCAGGCCCGCGGCCGATTGGGGTGCCGCCTGTGATCGGCGACGCGTACGACCAGGCCAGCTCCGTGCTGACTGCTGCGGGTTTTGCGGTCACGAGGAAGGATGTCGACTCGAACGAGGCCGCCGGCGTTGTCGTCGGTCAGAGCCCCACGGGGAACACGTTTGCGCCCAAGGGCTCCGTGGTCACGCTCAGCGTCTCGAAAGGGCCGACTACGTCCGGCGTTCCCGATGTGACGAGCCAGGACGAGGCCACGGCGGTCTCGACGTTGAAGGCTTCTGGCTTCCGGGTTGCGATAGTCAGGCAGGATACGAATGACCCTGGGTCGGATGGGATCGTCCTCTCCCAGGATCCCGCCGGAGGCGCCCAGGCGAAGCCCGGCTCCACCGTGACGATCGTCGTCGGCCGGCTCGTCTCGAGCGGCAACGGCAATAACGGCAACAACCCGTGAGGCGTCGCCGCATCGCGCTGATCGCGGGCGGGCGGTCGAGCGAGCATGACATTTCGTTGGCATCGGCCCGCTCGGTGCTCGAGGCGCTCGACTCGGCCGACCACGACGTCGTCACCGTCAGCATCGGCCGCGACGGAACCTGGCAGCTCGGTGGCTCGGGCAGCCGTGCCCTGGGGCCTGACCCCCAGCCACGTCCGTTGGAGACGGAAACCGCCTCTGAGCAGGGAGAATCTCCCCGCACGCGACCCGGTGAGACTGCCTCGTCCGGACATGGCCAGGGGCCAGGCCCCGGGGCAGGTCCCGCGGAGACGTTGCCCGTTCCGGCCACGTCCGCGTCGGTGACGAAGACGCTCGCCGAGGTGGACGTGGCGATTCCGATGCTGCACGGCCCGTTCGGCGAGGACGGAACCGTCCAGGGCCTGCTCGAGCTGGCGAACGTCCCCTACATCGGAGCCGGCGTCGCGGCCTCCGCGCTCTGCATGGACAAGGACCTGTTCAAGTCCGTCATGCGCGACCACGGGATCCCGGTCACGCGCAACGTCACGCTGCGCCACGGCGCGACCCTCGACGAGAGCCCGTACGGCTACCCGGTCTTCGTCAAGCCGGCGCGCCTCGGCTCCTCGGTAGGGATCACAAAGGCCCACGACGCCGGCGAGCTGCGCACGGCGATCGAGCTCGCGTACCGCCACGACGAGAAGGTGCTCGTCGAGGAGTTCGTCGACGGGGTCGAGGTCGAGTGCAGCGTGCTCGGAAACCAGACGCCGATCGCCTCGATCCCGGGAGAGATCCGCACGTTCGAGCACGAGTGGTACGACTTCTCCTCGAAATACGACGAGGACGGGATGGAGCTCGTGATTCCGCCCGACCTGCCAGAGGAAACGATCGCGCGCGTCCAGCAGCTGGCCGTCGAGGCGTTCGTCGCCAGCGAGTGCGAGAGCATGGCGCGAGTCGATTTCTTCGTCCGCTCGAACGGCGAGGTCGTCGTGAACGAGCTGAACACGATCCCCGGCTTCACCGGGACGAGCGTGTACGCGAAGCTCTTCGAAGCATCGGGGATCCCGTACGCGGAGCTGCTCGACCGCCTGATCGCCCTCGCCCTCGAGCGCCACGAGCGCCGCTCGCGCCTCCAGTACTGACAGGCCTAGCCGACGGCTGACACTTCGTTGACGTGCGCTGTGTCGGAGCCGGGCGGCAGCTGCGTGATCCAGACGAGGTAGAACGTCGCGGCCTTCGAGCCCCCGATGACGAAGCGCGTGCGGTCGCCCACGACGCGCGAGGGTGAGACGACGGTCGCGAACGGCCCGTGCGCGCTCGGGCCCGACTGGATCTCCGCCGTGAAGCCGGGCGTGTCGGTCGTAACCGTGACGCTCTTGAGCTGGACCGCGGATGGCGCCTGGAGCACGACGCCGACGCCGGGTTTGTTGAACGACTGGTAGTGCTCGGTGCCCCAGAACGTGTCGGGGTTGCCGTCCGTTGCGTTCGGTGCGGCGGAATCGTGCTCCCCGTCGCCTCCCTGGGGATCCCACGCGCCGACGCCGGACAGGTGCACGACATGCGTACCGCGGGCAGGCGGCGGCGAGCTGCCGAGGTTGCCGACACCCGTCCGGGTCACTGCGAAGTAGAGGCCGACCGCGCCGAGCGCGGCAGCGATCAGGATGAGTGGGACGAGGAGCCGCCAGGGCGAGCGGGCGGGCCGGCCGGCGGGCACGCGCACGCCGCGCGGAGTGCGCGAGCCGCGGTCCGGGCGAGCGAGCGCCGCGGGAACGATCATCGTCGCGTCCGCGTCCGCTTCAGGCCCGAGCTCGGCCAGGCAGGCCGAGAGCTCAGCAACGAAATCGTCCATCGACCCGAAGCGCTCGCCCGGCTCCTTCGCCAGGGCTCGATCGACCGCGGCTGCGAGCCTCGGCGGCGTGTCGGGCCGCCGCTCGAGCAGGCTCGGCGGGGGATCGTTGATGTGCTTCATCGCGACGGCCACGAAGCTCTCACCGGGGAAGGGCACCTCGCCGGTCAGCAGCTCGTAGAGGACGACGCCGAGGGAGTAGACGTCCGTCTGGGGCGTGATGTCCCCGCCGCTCGCCTGCTCGGGCGCGATATAGGCCGACGTGCCGAGCACCGTCCCCGTCTGCGTCACGCCCACGTCGACGTCGATCGACCGTGCGATCCCGAAGTCCGTCACCTTCGCCTGGTCATCCCCGTTCATCAGCACGTTCTGCGGCTTGACGTCGCGATGGACGAGTCCTTGCGAATGCGCGAACGCCAGCCCGCGGCCGATCTGCAACGCAAGCTCGAGCACGCGTCGCAGCGGCAGCGGCCCCTCCCGCGTGACGACTTCCTTGAGGTTCTCGCCCTCGACGTACTCGAAGACGATGAACTGGCGTCCGCCGTCGTCGCCGCGGTCGATCACCGTGACGATGTTCGGATGCGAGAGCTGCGCGACCAAGCGCGCCTCCTTGCGGAACCGCTGCACGAAATCCTCGTCGGACGAGTGGTGCGGATGGAGGATCTTCAGGGCCACATGCCGCTCGAGCAGGCGGTCGCGCGCCCTGTAGACGCTCGACATTCCCCCGGTGCCGACGAGCTCCTCGAGCTCGTACCGGTCTGCGATCACCTCGTCCATCACGGAACCGGAGATGATTCCCGGAGCGAGGGCGTGACTAACCGAGCGTCGCTTCGATTGACGCTTCCCACACGCCGAGCGCCTCGTCGAGCTCGGCGTCGGTGAGCGTCAGCGGCGTCAGGACGCGGATGCAGTTCGAGTAGATCCCGGACTTCATCAGGAGCAGTCCGCGCTCCGCCGCGGCGTCGACGATCGCGCTCGCCGTGTCGGCCGCCGGCTCCTTCGTCGCGGGGTCGCGGACGAGCTCCATCGCCAGCATCGCCCCGAGCCCACGCACGTCGCCGATCTGCGGCCAGCGCTCTTGCCAGGTCTCCATGCGCGAGCGCAACGCGTCGCCAAGCTGGCCCGCGCGCTCGACGAGCCCGTCCTCTTCGAACGCGTCGAGCACCGCCAGCGCCGCGGCCTGAGCGACCGGGTTGCCGACGTAGGTGCCGCCGATCGCGGAGTCGGCCGGCGCGTCCATGATCTCGGCCTTGCCGAGCACGGCCGAGAGCGGGAGTCCTCCGGCGATCGACTTCGCGATGGTGATCAGGTCGGGCTCGACGCCGTATTGCTCGATCGCGAACATCGTCCCGGTGCGGCCGAAGCCCGTCTGCACCTCGTCGACGA
>DHWI01000045.1:12218-15300 GCA_002413095.1 Thermoleophilia bacterium UBA5186 | reverse complement strand
CGGCCTCGCGCTCGGCGTCGAGGGCGGTCAGACCTACGACGAGGTCGAGGAGGCGCTGCCGCACGGCTCGACGGTCGTGCTGTACACCGATGGGGTCGTCGAGGCGCGTCGCGAGGGCGAGCTCTACGGCGTCGAGCGCCTCGACGCGCTGCTTGCGGAGCGCCACGAGCTGCCGCCGGGGGAGCTCGCCCGCGCGGTCGTCGAGGACTGCCGCGCGTTCGCGGGCGGTGAGCTCCCGGACGACTGCGCGGTCGTCGCGATCAAGCGAGTCTGAGGATGAGCGGGCGCGTTCGTCCGTCGGCGGATCGGTCAGGGAGCGCAGACGGGCCGGCCGGAAACCGCCCGGCCCTGATGCGGGCAGCGCAAGCGCCGCCCGGGGAGCGGCGCCTGTACGGGCTCGTGTTCGCCGCCGGGACGGGCTCGATGGCGACGGAGATCTGCGCGTCGCGGCTGCTCGCGCCCTACTTCGGCTCCTCGACGATCGTCTGGGCCAACATCATCGGCCTCGTGCTCGCCGCGCTCGCGGTGGGGTACTGGCTCGGAGGACGGCTGGCGGACCGGCGCCCGAGCCGAGCGCTCCTCGGCGGGCTCGTCGCCGGCGCGGCCTGCTTCGTCGCCGCGATCCCGTTCGTCGCCCGTCCGTTCCTCGACGCGTCGACGGGCGCGCTCGACCGCGTCGACGCAGGTGCGGCGATCGGCTCCTTCTTCGGTGCGCTGCTGCTGTTCGCGCCGCCCGTCGTGCTGCTCGGCGCCGTCGTGCCCTTCGCCATCCGCCTCGCGATCGTCGACCTCGCGCGCTCGGGCGAGATCGCGGGACGGGTCTTCGCGCTTTCCACCGCCGGAAGCCTGCTCGGGACGTTCGTCCCGGCGCTCGTCGCGATCCCGCTGGTCGGAACGCAGCGCACCCTGCTCGCAACCGCGGTCGTGCTCGCGCTCGGCGGCACGCTCGTGCTCGGACGGCGCTTCGCGGCGGTCGCGCTCGTGCCCGCGGTGCTGTTCGCGCTCCCGCCCGGGGCGGTGAAGGCAAGTGCGGGGCTCCTCTACGAGCACGAGTCGCGCTACCAGTTCGTCCAGGTCGTCGACGAGGGCGGCGTGCGGCGGCTCTACCTCAACGAAGGGCTGGCGATCCACTCCGAGTGGCGCCGCGACACGGTGCTGACCGGCAACGAATGGGACATGTTCCTTGCGGTCCCGCCGCTGCTCGGGCGGCCCGTCGAGCGTGTGGCGATCCTCGGCAATGCGGGCGGAACGACCGCCCGGGCCTACGGCGTCTTCTACCCGCGGGCGCGAATCGACGGCGTCGAGCTCGACCCCGCGGTCAGCGAGGCCGGCCGCCGTTTCCTCGGGCTCGGCTCGAACCCGCGCCTGCGAGTGATCACCGCCGACGCGCGGCCGTTCCTCCGCCGGACGCACGAGCGCTACGACGTGATCGCGGTCGACGCCTACCGGCAGCCGTACGTCCCGTTCTACCTCGCCACACAGGAGTTCTTCCGGCTTGTCCGGGAGCACCTGCGGCCCGGCGGGATCGTCGCCTTGAATGTCGCCAACGTGCCCGGCGACGACCGGCTCGCGCGTGGCGTCGCCGGGACCCTCGCGAGCGTTTTTCCGTATGTACGGATGTGGCCCGCGCTCCCGCTGAACCGGCTGGTTCTCGGCTTCACCGCCCCGGTCGAGCCTGGGCGGCTGCGGCGCGGCCCGGCGCGACTCAGGGCGCTCACCGCCCTGCTCGAGCGTCAAATGCAGCCGGTTTCGCCGTCGGCCGACCCGTGGACGGACGACCGCGCGCCCGTCGAGTGGGTCACCGACCGGATGATCGTCGAGTACGCGGCGCGCGGTGCCAATGCGGAGCAGCGGCTGCTCCCGACTGCGCCGCGCTGATTTTTCCCTGGAGGACGGTGGATTCCGGCTCGGAATGCGGCCGCGCCGTCGCTATCATCCCGCTGGATTCCGAGGATTCCTGACGTGAAACGCGCGGCCCTGATCTCGATCTTCCTCCTGGCAGCCTGTGCAGGCGCCGGGATGCTTTCCGCCGCCGTCCTCGCCTCGGGCGCGCAGGATCCGCCCGGAACGACGACGACGACCACGACAACCACGACTACGACCGCTCCGGCGACGATCCCCGCCGGCGTCACGATCGCCGGGGTCGCTGTCGGCGGGATGACGCCGGCCGAGGCGTTTGCGGCGGTGCAGGAGGCGTTCGCAGTACCTCTGCCGATCGTCGTCGCCGGACACCGCCTGGCACCGACGCCGTCGACGCTCGGCGCATCGATCGAGGCTCAGAAGGCGGTCGACCGCGCGCAGGACGCGACTGCCGGAACGTCGATCCAGGTCGTCGTCAGCGTGCGGTTGGAGCGGCTGCGCGTCTACATCGCCACGGTCGCGAAGCGGTTCGACCACCCACCGCACGACTCGCAGCTCGTGCTCCGAAACCTGCGGCCGTTCATCACCAAGGGCTCATCCGGACGCGTCCTCGACCGTCCCGCCGCAGTCCGCGCGATCTCCGCGGCGCTGCTCCAGAACCGGCGGAACGAGCTCGTCCTGCGCTCGCAGAAGAAGGCGCAGGCGGTCACGCGCAACGACTTCGGCCCAGCGATCGTGATTCGGCGGAAATCGAACCGCCTCTATCTCTACAACGGCATGCGACAGATCCGGATCTTCGGCGTCGCGACCGGGCAGGACAGGTATCCCACGCCGCTCGGCCGCTTCGAGATCGTCGTCAAGTGGCGCAACCCGTGGTGGTACCCGCCGGCGTCGCCGTGGGCCAAGGGCGAGAAGCCGATCCCGCCGGGTCCGAGCAATCCGTTGGGCACGCGCTGGATGGGCCTCTCGGCGGCCGGGGTCGGCATCCACGGGACGAACAACGAGAGCTCGATCGGCTACTCGGTCTCGCACGGCTGCATCCGCATGCACGTCGCGGAGGCGGAGTGGCTCTTCAACCGCGTGGACATCGGCACGCCCGTCTTCATCGTCGCGGCGTGACTCGGCCGCTCAAGCTTGGTGCGCAGGCGGTTGCGGTCGCAGGCGTCCTGGCGCTGCTCGCGCTGCTCGTCTGGCGCGTGGCGAACGCACCGGGTGGAGGCGC
>DHWI01000045.1:10456-12173 GCA_002413095.1 Thermoleophilia bacterium UBA5186 | reverse complement strand
GTCGTGATCAACTTCTGGGCGCCGTGGTGCATCCCGTGCAAGGCGGAGGCGCCGCACTTCGAGGCGGCGTCGAGGCGGTACGCGAAGCGTGGCGTCGTCGTCGTGGGCGTCGACGTGAACGACTTCGCGGGCGACGCGCGCCGGTTCGCGCGCAAGCACGGCATCACGTACACGCTCGTGCGCGACCGCTCCGGCCGCACGCTGGGCCCGTACGGCGTCGCGCTTCTGCCCGAGACGTTCATCGTCGGCCGCGACGGCAAGCTCGTCGGCGACCGCGTGCAGGGTCAGCTGAGCGGCGCCGACCTGGAATCGAGCATCCGGCGCGCGCTGCGCTCGTGAAGGTCGCGCTCGTCGTCGCCGCGGCGCTGTCGATCGCACTCGCCGCGCCCGCGCCTGCGGGCGCGAGCGAGCGGCACCCGTCGCTGGCCGAGCTGGAGGGCGAGGTGATGTGCCCGACGTGCCACACGACGCTCGACGAGTCGAACTCGGCGATCGCGCAGCAGATCAAGGCGTTCATCCGCGTCCGGATCGCGCAGGGGAAGACCAAGTCGCAGATCGAGTCGCAGCTCGTCGACAACTTCGGCCCGTCGATCCTCGCGGCGCCCCCGAAGCGCGGGTGGGATTTGCTGGCGTGGGTGCTGCCGCTCGGCGGGCTCGGCCTCGGGGCGATCGTGCTCGGGATCCTCGCCTGGCGTTGGACGCGCGACCGCGACCGGCCCGCGCCGGGCGGCGGGGCCAAGCTCGATCCCGACGTCGAGCGTCGGCTCGACGCCGAGCTCGCGCGCTTCGACGGCTGAGGAGTGGCCGAGCGGATCCCGATCGCGTTCCTGGCGGGGTTGCTCTCGTTCCTCGCCCCTTGCGTTCTCCCGCTCGTTCCCGGCTACCTGTCGGCCGTTTCGGCGGTGGGTGCGGGCGACCTCGGAAGGCCCGGGGTCTCGCGACGCGTCGTCCTCGCGAGCCTGCCGTTCGTGGCGGGCTTCACCGTCGTGTTCGTGGCGCTCGGAGCCCTCTCGGGTCTCGCCGGCGGCCTGCTCGGCGGCGACCGCCGCATCGTCTACTCCGTCGCAGGGTTCCTGGTCGTCGTGCTCGGTCTCGCTTTCATGGGGCTCCTCCCGTTCCCGGAGCGCCTGCTGGCGCCCGAGCTCGTCTCCTCGGCTCGGCGCCGCGGCTCGAGCACGCTGCTAGGGGCCGCGTTCGGGGTGTGCGCGGCGCCCTGCGTCGGGCCGGTGCTCGGCTCGATCCTCGTGCTCGCCGGTGATTCGAGCACGGTTGCGCAGGGATCGCTCCTCCTCTTCGCCTACTCGGTCGGTCTCGCCGTCCCGTTCCTGCTCGCCGGCCTCGCGTTCACGCGCGCGATGGGAGCGTTTCGCTGGCTGCGCGACCGCTACCAGGTGATCCGCGTCGGCAGCGGCGCGGTCCTCGTGGCGCTGGGCCTGCTCCTCTTCTTCGGGCGCTACTGGTGGCTGAACGCGGCCTTCGGCCACGTGCTGGACAGCGTCGGTCTAGGAGGCTAAAGCGAAGGAGGTGGGAGCTCGAGCGAGCCACCGGCGACGATCGCCTGGGCGGCCTCGAGCTGGACGAGCAGCGCCGCGACGTCGATGCCGCGGTGCTCCGGCGCGTAGGGCCCGAGCCGGCGTACGGCCTTCTCGAGCTGGCGCCCGCAGCCGATCTCCTTGCCGCGCCCGGCCTGATACCAGGCCACCGCCACGTGGACGAG
>DHWI01000045.1:9716-10324 GCA_002413095.1 Thermoleophilia bacterium UBA5186 | reverse complement strand
GCCACGCTCGAACGCTTCCATAGGGCCAAGCTAACGCGCCGACTAGGCGGCGCGGTCGTCAGCGGCGTGGGCTCAGCCCGCGCCTCGCCTGCGCTCCCTTACCGTTCCCCTGGAATCCACCTTGTGGCGGCGCCGCTTTCGGAGCTACGCTCAGGCCGTGGCGACGATCCTGTTGTGTGGGGTCGACCTCTTCTTCCGCGGGAAGCTCGAAGCCCTCCTGCCGGGCCATCGGTTCGTGACGACGGACAGCATCGACCCGCCGGACCTCGTCATTGCGGACATGGCTCGGATCGATTGCGACGAGGTCGCCGACGCCTGGCCGGACATCCCGATCATGGGCTTCACGAACCACACGGACGCCGCCGGACTCCGTGCCGGGCACGCCGCCGGATTCGACCAGGTGCTGGTCAAATCAGCCCTGGCGGAGCGCGCTCCGCAGCTCGTCGATGAACTGTTGGCGACGGTAGAGTAGCCCGCCGTGACGTACATCATCGCCGAGCCCTGCATCGACATCAAAGACCTCTCGTGCGTCGACGTGTGCCCGGTCGACTGCATCCACGTGGCCGATCGGATCCTCGTGATCGACCCCGAGGAGTGCATCGACTGCG